>NZ_SHMI01000011.1:0-198604 GCF_004284735.1 Shinella sp. JR1-6
CACATCCGTTGGCAGGAGCGGTTCGACCCGTTCCCACTGCGCATCGGAAAACCAAAAGAAATCAGACATCTCACCGCCCTTTCGTCGCGGCAATGAATCATGCCCCAGCGCTCAAGGAAAGCTAATTATTGGGTCCGGACCCTAGAGCTTTCCCGTTGCGAATGGATCGAGCGCCGCGAGAACGTCATTGCGCTGGGCCCGAGCGGCACGGGAAAGACGCATGTGGCTCTCGGCCTCGGCCTGGCCGCATGCCAGAAAGGCTTGTCCGTCGGCTTCACGACGGCCGCCGCCCTGGTCAGTGAGATGATGGAGGCGCGTGATGAGCGGCGTCTGCTTCGGTTCCAGAAGCAGATGGCAGCCTACAAGCTGCTCATCATCGACGAGCTGGGCTTTGTGCCGCTGTCGAAGACCGGTGCGGAGTTGCTGTTCGAGCTGATCTCGCAACGCTACGAGCACGGTGCCACCCTGATCACCAGCAATTTGCCCTTCGATGAATGGACGGAAACACTGGGATCCGAACGTCTCACCGGCGCGCTGCTCGATCGCATCACCCACCACGTCAACATCCTCGAGATGAACGGCGACAGCTATCGTCTCGCACAAAGTCGCGCCCGAAAGGCCGGCTGAAACGCTCCTGAAAAAATCGCCGCGCCGGCCTGAGACCCCCGCTCGGGCTATGCCCTCCCGGCGGTCTCAGGCCGGCGCCACAGTGGCCGACTTTTGCTCCGCCCCGTGGCCGGTTTTTACTCCGCCGTTGACACATCGGGTGCTCTCGCGCTCAGTGGCCGATCATCCACTTCTTGCGGGTCGGCGTCGGCTTGTTGCCGATCTTGCACAAGGCACAACCGCAACCGGCGAGATGTGCCTTCTTCACCACCTTCGGCTCGCTGCCGCTTGCTTCCGAACGTGTGAGGGCACCGCGCAGTTTGCCGTTCATCAGGCTGAGGCGTGGTGCAGCCATGTCCCGGTTGCTCTGTTCTTCGCATTGCGGGCATGCGCAGGCTTTGAGCGCATCCTGCATCGACACCCATTCTTCAAACGGTCCGCAATCGTTGCAAACGTAGTTGTAGAGCGGCATTGCCAGTCTCCCCAAAAGTCATGAATCTAGAAAATGGGCGGGCACGCCAGTCCTTGCCGCCCGCCCGCGATCAATCGTGTTGCCGCGCGGTGAGCCGACCCGGCATCACAGCTTGCCGTCCAGCAGCAGGAAACCTGGCAACCAGCCGGTGACGATGCCGGCCAGCAGCGTGACGACCGCTGTCAGGCGCAGGATCGGCCGCTGCATTGCGAGCAACAGGAAATACAGGAACCACAGGATCCCCCAGATCACCCAGTTGGACGCCAGCCAGAAATCGGTCGATGTCTGGGCGGAGGAAAGCCCCTGCACAGACACCGGAATGGTGGTGATGGCGACAAACAGGCTGAACCAGCCGAGGCCGCGTCCGTCCACCTTCACCACCCTGTTGTAGGCCACCCAGAAATAGGTTGCCGAAAACAGAATCGTCAGCGCGGCACCCTTGATGGAGGCCGCGTCGGCATTGGGACCGAACGCCCAGACCAGCGACGCGGACAGCGTCACGAAACCGGAGACGACATTGATGACGATGATTTCCCGGTCCTCGATTTTTCCGAGAAGCCAAAGCCCGTTGAGAAACAGGACTGCGCCGACATAAAGCAAGGCAAATCCGAGCAGCATGAAACCCCCTCCCAGGAGAGCAACGGCCAGGGCAGGGCCTGACCGTCGCTTCATTGTTGTTGTGCGGTCTGATCAACTCGTCTTGGCGACGTCTGCCTTGAAGTTCTGCTTCTTCGGCCCGAGCGCATTGGGGTTTATGTCGAAGTCGAAGATCGCCGTCGGTATGGCCAGCGTGGCGCAGACGTTGGGGATGTCGACGATGCCGGCAATGCGCCCCTCCACCGGCGCCGTTCCCAGGATCATGTAGGCCTGCTCGCCGGAATAGCCGAACTTCTTGAGATACTCGATCGCGTTGAGGCAGGCCCGGCGATAGGCGACATGGGCGTCGAGGTAATATTGTTCGCCGGTGTGCTCATCGACCGAGATGCCTTCGAAGATGAGATAGTCATCGAAATGCGGGTCGATCGGACTCGGTTTGAAGATCGGGTTGATGACACCGTATTTCGCCATGCCGCCCTTGATGACATCGACGCTGATGTCGACCCAGCCGGCCATCTCGATGGCGCCGCAGAAGGTGATCTCGCCATCGCCCTGCGAGAAATGGATGTCGCCCATCGAGAGGCCGCCACCCTTCACATAAACAGGGAAATAGACTTTCGAGCCGCGCGACAGGTTCTTGATGTCGCAGTTGCCGCCATGTTCGCGCGGCGGAACCGTGCGCCATGCCTCGGCGGCGGCCTTCTTGGCAGCGTCGCCCTTCAGTTGCCCCATCAATGCGGTGTCGGCATAGGGCAGCGCTGCCAGTGGCGGGACGCGGCCGGGATCGGTCGCCACCAGTTCGGCTTCGCGCCGGTTGGCTTCGGCGAGCAGCTTGTGGTCCGGCAGGCAGCCGATCAGGCCGGGATGGATGATGCCGGGATAACGCACGCCCGGAATGTGGCGCGACGTCGTGTAGATCCCGTGGAAATCCCAGCAGGACTTGCTGGCTTCGGGGTAATGCTCGGTCAGGAAGCCGCCGCCGTTTTCCTTGGCGAACAGGCCGTTGAAGCCCCATTCCGAGTCGGGTTTCGCACCGAGGTCGAGAATGTCGACGACCAGCAGGTCGCCGGGTTCCGCGCCATCGACGCCGAACGGGCCGCTGAGATAGTGGACGCGGGTCAGATCGACGTCGCGGACATCGTTGGCGCTGTCGTTGTTGCCAATCTGGCCTCCCGTCCAGTCATGGCACTCCACCCGGTAGGTATGTCCGGGCTTGAGGTGATCGACCATCGGAATATCCGGATGCCACCGATTGTGTGTCTTGATGGCATGATCTTCGGGCGCTTTGTTCAGATCGACTGAGAATACTGTCTGTGGCATGCGGCTGTTCCTCCTCAATGCCGGTGTGCAAGAGGTGGCGTACGCCTCCCTCGTTCTTGCGCTGGGCAGTGCCGCCCGGCATCACCGTGCGTGACCACGATAGGAACCGCATGTAATCGCCATGCATCGGAATGCAGGCTGCTTTGTAATTTTTTGTAACCGGAATGGGTGCGGGCAGTGCGCGCTGCGTGCTGCGATTGTCTCGTTTTAGATAGTATTTTCAATTTATTATGAAATCCCTCCCGTATTTGGAAGGTGCAGGTCCGCCTTCGCCTGTTCTTGCGCGATGCAGGTCGCGACCAAATGCCATCTTCCCTTCTCGACCGCGCCCCCGAATTGCGACTATCGTAGCGGCATGTCCGTTGCCGAACTGAGATCACGCATCCTTATTGTCGACGACGATCGCCGGCTGTGCAGCTTTCTGGAAAAATTCCTGACGAGCGAAAGCTATGCGACTGTCAGCGCCCATGACGGGCGCTCGATGCGGCGTGCATTAGCCGATGAGGCGTTCGATCTCGTTATCCTCGATCTCGGCTTTCCGGTCGGGGAGGATGGGGTAACGCTCGCGCGCAGCATGCGCTCGCAATATGATCTGCCGCTTATCATGCTATCGGGCAAGAACAGCACGATTGACAAGGTCGTCTGTCTCGAACTGGGTGCCGACGACTATATCACCAAACCCTTCGAACCGCGCGAGCTTCTGGCGCGCGTCCGCACGGTGATGCGGCGCTTTGCCAAGCGGATCGTCCTTCCCGAGGCGATGGAGGCCGATCCCTCGGAGGCCGTTTGTTTCGATGGATGGCGGCTCGATCCGGCGCGTTACAAACTGGCGTCGCCGAACGGCGAGAATGTTCGGCTCACCAGCCAGGAGTTCCAGATACTCTCGGCGCTTGTCGAGCGGCGCGGCCGCATTCTGTCGCGTGAACAGATCCTCGATATCGTCGCCAACCGCAACTGGTCTCCCTATGACCGCAGCATCGACGTGCTGATCGGCAAGATACGTCGCAAGCTCAGAGACAATCCGCGCGATCCGCAGCTCATCAAGACCATTCGCGGCGTTGGCTACATGTTTACCCCTCAGGTGAGGGACTGAGGCGCGCGAGGCAGGTAGAGATTGATCCGGGTCCCCTCGTCGGGCTTGCTGGAAATGCCGAGGCGCCCACCGGACTGGCGGGCGAAGCCATCCACCATCGACAGGCCGAGGCCGCTGCCCTTTCCAGCAGGCTTGGTACTGAAGAGCGGTTCGAGCGCCCGGCGTTGCACCGCCGCGGGCATCCCGTGCCCGGTGTCGATGACCGAAATGACCACATATTGACCAGGCGGCAGGCCTGACGCCACGCGGGCATCGTCTGGCCGGAGGGCAAGATTGCAGGCCTCGAACCGAAGCGTGCCGCCGTCCGGCATCGCATCGCGCGCGTTGAGCGCCAGGTTGAGCAAGCTGGTTTCGAGCTGCGCCGGATGAACCTCGACAGCGTGCAGGCCATCAGCCAGTTGGAGCGACAAATCGATCTTGCCATCCAGCGTACGGCGCAACACGCGCATCAGGTCCGGCAGCGCTTCATCTAGGCGAATGCAGACGGTATCGCCTCCTTCACGGCGGCCGAAATTGAGCAGCCGGGAGGTCAGGTCCGTCCCGGCCTTCACGGCCTCGAGCGCGTCGTCGACCATCTCGGCTAGGTGGGGCTCAGCCTGCACATGCTCCTGCAGCCAGCGCAAATTGGCCAGCAGGACGGCCAGGATGTTGTTGAAGTCATGTGCGATACCACCGGTCAGCTGGCCCATCGCCTCGATGCGCTGCATCTGGCCGAGCCGCTCGGCGGCCAGGCGCCTTTCCTCCATCAGCCGGGTCCGCTCGAAACAGCGCTCGAGGGTCGCCAGCAGGTCGGCGCTGTGGAATGGCTTGCACAAGTAGTCGTAGGCGCCGGCCTGCAACGCCTCAACTGCCGTCTCGACCGAGGCATAGGCCGTCACCATCAGGCAGATAAGGTCGGGGCTCTGCTGCCGGAACGCCCGGACCAGCTCGACACCGTTGCCGATACCCAACCGCACATCGACCAGGGCAACGGCCGGCCGGCACGAGGCCAGAGCGCTTTGGGCGGTCGGTGGATCGTGGGCCGTGATCGTCTGGTAACCCTCGAGTTCGAGCAATCCGGCGAGGCTTGCGGCGAAGTCCTCGTCGTCGTCGACGATGAGGACACGCTTCCTTTCCGCCGGGTCCGTCCCATGCGGGATGACATCGTCGCCAACAAGATCGCTCTGCAGGTCGGTCAGGTCCGTCATGATGAGGCCGCACCCGCCCGCGGGAGAACGATCGATACGCGCGTGCCCGCGCCCTGTTCGCTTTCAATCAGCACCGAGCCGCCATGCTGCTCGACGATACGCTTGACCAGGGGCATGCCCAGCCCCACGCCAAATGCCTTGGTGCTGAACAGCGGCTCGAACACCCGTGCCGCCGTTTCGCGCGACATGCCGGCGCCGTTGTCGGCGACGCAGATGATAGCGCTGTCGGCCTCGCAGCGGGTCGAAACGGTGATCACCGCGTTATCCGCGTTCCCCTCGCAAGCCTGGACGGCATTGGCCAGGACATTGCAAAAGGCCTGCCGCAGCCGCTCGCCATCGGCGGATATCCTGCATCCGGCGGCAAGTTCCAGCTGGATCGGCCGCGCATTATCCTGCTCGGCGACCTGCTGGGCGACCCACCGGTCGATCAGGATTGGTGTCAGCGTCAGTGCGTGCCGGCGCGAGAAGTCGAGCAGGTCTTCGATGATTCGGACACAGCGCCAGGCGTTTCGTTGCAGACGCTGCAATTCGGAGAGCACAGGTTCGTCGGCACTCTTCAACGAGCGGCGCAAGACATCGGCTGACGTCACCAAGGTGCCCAGGGGGTTGCGCAGTTCGTGGCTGACGGTTGCGGTGATCTGGCCGATGGCTGCGAGGCGTTCGTTGCTCGCAAGGTCCCTCTGTGTCTGGCGCAGCTTTTCCAGGGAGGCGACGAGATCGCGTTCGGCGAGCTCACGGCTCTCCTGCGACAGGACGATCCACCAGGCGCCGATACCGAGCAGCGGCAACAGCGCGAGAAAGACCCTGAGAAGCAGTTGGCCGTTTGCCAGATGCGGCTGTTCCGACCCCGGCTCGATCAACCGGTAGGTCAGCAGGAACACGCCGCCGGCAATCACCGCCAGGGCAAACAGCACGCCTGCCACCTTGAGCAGACGCTGCCCCATGCGGGGCGCGATCTTGTCGCGCATGTGCGGCAGCGTCTGGCCGAAATAGCGCGAACTTTCGAGGCCGCCGCCTGGCGACTTGCAGACGTCATGGCAATGCGAATCCAGGCTGCAGCACAGCGAGCATATCGGCTGCTCGTAGAAGGTGCAGTGCACCATGTCGGAACGTTCGTATGTGACGCCGCAGATGGCGCAGAGATTGGCATCCAACTTCGCCGCCGGTAGATCGACGGGCGGGCGTGCGAGATAGTAGCGCCCCTTGGTGGCGATGCCGATCGCCACGGCGCTGACAAGGGCCGTGGCAAAAGCGATCGGCGCGGCATAGGCCTGCATCATGACGCCGAGAACGCCGGAGAAACAGACAAGCGCAACGAACGATGCCAGCGCCATCGAGCCGCAGCCGACAGGATTGAAGTTGTAGAGATAGGCGCGCCGGAACTCCGGGTATGCCGGGCTGATCCCCAGCGGCTTCAGGATGGCGAGATCAGCGAAGATCGAGCCGATCCAGGCTGCCGCAATGATCGAATAGACTGCCAGCACCAATTCCAGCGTCTGGAAGATACCGAGCAGCATCAACAGCAGCGAGATCAGGATGTTGAACACCAGCCAGACGACCCGGCCCGGGTGGTAGTGGGTGACGCGCGAGAAGAAATTGGACCACGCCAGCGAGCCGGCATAGGCGTTGGTGACGTTGATCTTTACCTGCGAGATCAGCACGAAAACCGCGGCAAGGGCGAGCACGATGCGCGGGTCCGTGCTCACATACTGGTAGGCGATGATGTACATGTGGATGGGTTCAAGTGCTGTCGACCGCGACAGGCCGGCCTGGATCGCGAGCACCGCCAGCAGGCTGCCGCACAGGATCTTGAAGCCGCCGACGACAATCCAGCCCGGACCTGCGGCGACCACCGCCGCCCACCAGCGAAAACGGTTCTCGCGTGTCTTGTCGGGCAGGAAGCGCAAGTAGTCGACCTGTTCGCCGATCTGGATGGACAGGGCGCACAGAACGCCGATGGCCGAGCCGAAAGCAAGGAAATTGAACCCTTCGCTGCCCATGTCGCTGCCGACGAAGGCGGCCCATTCGTCGAGCGTGTCGGGATGCGCGAGCAGGATGTAGGCAAAAGGCGTCAAATGCAGGGCGATCCAGATCGGCTGCGACAGAAGCTGCAGTTTGCTGATCAGCGTGACGCCCATGAAGGTGATAGGGATGATGACGACCGAGGAGATGACATAGCCCAGAACGAGCGGCACATCGGCGAACAGATTGAGCGCCTGCGCCATGATCACGCCTTCGAGCGCGAAGAATATGAAGGTGAAGGTTGCGTAGATCAGCGAGGTGATCGTGGACCCGATGTAGCCAAAGCCCGCGCCGCGCGTCAACAGATCCATATCGATGTTGTAGCGGCTGGAATAGTAGGCGATCGGCAGGCTTGTCACGAAAACGAACAGGCAGGTTACCAGGATTGCCGGAAAGGCGTTGGCGAAGCCGTAGCTGAGCGTGATCGCACCGCCGATAGCCTCAAGGGCGAGGAACGAAATACCGCCGAGCGCGGTGTTGGCGATGACAAATGGCGACCAGCGGCGAAACGACGTGGCCGCGTATCGGAGAGAATAGTCTTCCAGTGTCTCGTTCGCGATCCAGGAATGGTATGATCGCAAGGCTGGCAGCTGTGGCGTTTCCATCAAACGCCACACAGATGCGTCGTGGCCCGACACTGTAATCGGCACATGAAACGGCTCCTCCCAAAGCGTGTTCCTGCGGTGTGGCCGCGCTCAGCCGAGAACGATCTATCATCTCTCATGGGGGGGCATCAAACGGAAGAGAGAACATACCTGGATTTTTGGGGCGGGTTGCCGGGCGCGATTCCGGCCGGGCTTTCTCGTCATCACGGGCATTGCCGTGAACGGTCATATCTTTTTGGAGAGAAACGAACCGACAGGATGGCTGCAACGGCGATCGCACCCATGTGCCACTTCCAGCCCGCTTCAAAGCCGCCCGTCAGGTCGTGCAGGCTTGAAACGATCAGGGGCGGGAGCGCCGTCAGGAGGAACCCGCCGCCCTGCACCAATGCCGACAGGGCGCCGGCGCGGGCCGGATCGGAAAAATGATCGAGCGTCACAACAAGGGACAGGGCGAAGCAGCCGCCGAAGCCCATGCCGGTCAGCACCACGAACAGCAAGGGAGCGGCGTCCGGGGCCAAAGCGAAGCCGGAAAAGCCGATGAACTGGCAGGCAAGAGTGAGCCACAGCCAGGGGCGATGGTCACGTCCGGTCCGGCTGGCGAGCATCGGAACCGCCAATGCGGCGAACGCCTGGCAGATCGCCATGATCGCAAGGAGGCTGCCGCTGGCCGATGCGGTCCAGCCGTGCTCCCTGTAGTAGGAGGCGAGCCAGGCGACCACCGAGGAGTAGCCGCCGTTCGCCAACCCGAAGAAGACCATCAGCAACCAGGTTCGCGGACGGCCAAGGAGAGTCCCGACGATGTTCCGCTCCGGCGCCGGGACGTTCCCGCCCGGCAGGGCAAACCAGACAAGCGACACCGCCAGAACCCCCAGAATGGCGAGAGACCCGAGCCCGATGCGCCAATCCCCGGTCCTTTCGGCAATCATTGGCGGGATCTGGGCACCGATCGCGCCGCCACCGAGCAGCATGGCGGAGTAGAGGCCCATCACGAAGGCCACGCGCCCGGGAAACAGCTGCTTGATGACGCCGGGAAAGATCGCCTGGACGATGGCGACGCCAAGCCCGGTCACCGCGGCGCTTGCCACCATCACCCAGGCGCTGGTGACAAACAGCCGCGACAACGTGCCGATGCAGATGATGACAAGCGCGGTGATCAGCACCCGTCGCGCGCCGGCAAGGCGTTGCAGGGTAGGGCCCAGAAACGCAAGGAAACCCATCAGGGCCATCGGAACGAATGTCAGCGAGGCGATGCCGTAGGAGGCAAGACCGGTTGCGACACTGATATCCTCGACAAGCGGTCCGATGCTCGTCAGGAAAGGGCGCAGGTTGAGGCCGATGGCCGCGACGGCGATCAAGAGGATCCAGTTCGGCCTGTTCTGGCGCAGCATGTCTTTCGTCCTGTCGTCGCGCCTTGCCGGCATGGCGCGCAGCCCGCCGCAATGGCGGTGGGATGAAGAGCCGGTTTCGGGGTTTGGCCGGCGGCTCTTGCCGCCGCCGCACCGATCAGGCCAGACGCGCGTAGTGTCCGACGCCGACCGCTGTCATTGGCACCGCTTCGTGCCGGTATCCCACCGGACGGATCGGGCTCTTGAGCTCCCGTGCCGCAAGCATACGCTCGCGGCGGTGATCGGGGTGCACGATCGGCACGGCGTCCAGAAGCCGCCGCGTGTAGGGATGGGCCGGCGAGCCGAGCACAGCATCGCGCGGCCCGATCTCGATGATCTCTCCCAGATACATGACGGCGATACGGTCGCTGACGCGTTCGACCACTGCCATGTCATGGGAGATGAACAGGATGGAGATGGAAAACTCCTCCTGAAGCTCCGCAAGAAGGTCGAGGATCTGCCCCTGGATCGACACGTCGAGCGCAGAGACTGGCTCGTCGGCGATGATCACCTTGGGGTTCAGTGCGAGGGCTCGGGCAATGCAGATGCGCTGCCGCTGGCCGCCGGAGAACTGGTGGGGATAAAGTTCTGCCTGCGCCCGCGTGAGACCCACCCTTTCGAGCAGGGTAAAGACCCGGTCCCGGATTTCAGCCGCGCTTCCCACGCGGTGGATGTGCAGCGGTTCGGCGACGATCTGTTCGACGGACATGCGGGGATTGAGCGATGCATAGGGATCCTGGAAGACCATCTGGATACGCTTGCGCATGTCTACCATCTCCGATGCTCTGATTTCCTGCAGGTTCTTGCCCTGCAGCAGGATTTCGCCGCTGTCGGGCTGTATCAGCCGCATGATGCTTCTGCCGGTAGTCGACTTGCCGCAACCGCTTTCTCCCACCAGCGAGAGCGTTTCCTTTTCCTTGAGGTCGAAAGAGACGCCTTCCACCGCGTGGACATTCGCCACCACGCGGTGGAACATGCCCTGGCGCACGGCAAAACGTGTCACGAGGTTGCGAACGCTCAGAACTGCACTCGGCTCGTGCGGTATTTCGGGCGCCGGCTGCGCTGCCGGGCTCGATACCGGTTCGACGCCGGTTTCCAGGCGGAGGCTGAGCTTGGGCGCCGCGTCGAGCAGCCGGCGGGTATACTCATGCCGGGGCGCGTTGAAGATGGCGGCGACATCGCCGCTCTCGACCACGTTGCCGTGCAGCATAACCACGACCCTGTCGGCGATCTCGGCAACGATACCCATGTCGTGGGTGATGAGCAGGATGGCCATGCCGGTCTCGCGCTGGATCGTCTTCAGCAATGCGAGGATCTCGGCCTGCACGGTCACGTCGAGCGCCGTGGTCGGCTCGTCCGCGATCAGGAGGTCGGGTTTGCAGAGGATCGCCATGGCGATCATGACGCGCTGGCGCATGCCGCCGGACATTTCGTGCGGATATCCGAAGGAGGGTACGCCGATGTTCCGCGACAATTTCGCGGTGCCGGCAAACGCGCCTCATCCTGAAAACGCGAAGATTTTCATCAACTGGATGATGGCCCCGGAAAACGCCGCTGCCGTCTCCAACGCCATCGCCTATGCCAATGCCACCCAGGCCGACCAGTTCCTCAGCGAACAATGGCGCAAGATGGACGCGATCAACATGCCGGAGGAATTCGCCTCGCGTCTCGTGCCGACGCAGGACTGCACCGGCAAGGCGCGCGAACTGCGCGACCGTATCTGGACCCGCCTGGAAGGCTGAGTTCGGGATCGAAGAGACGGGCACGGCTTTCGTCGTGCCCGACACTGTGAAAAGCAGACACAATGCGTATCACCTTCTTCCAACCGCTGCGGCACCGGTGGCATGTCCACCCATGAACGTCCTGATCGACAGTCCTAAAAACGTTGTGGGACAAGGACAGGCAGCGCTTCGCTGTACCTTCCTGCAGAGGCTGGAAAGTCCATGCTCTCGATGTCCTGCTGGCACCTTTGAACAGGTGAAAAGGCTTTGGTGCCGCCCGTCTTCATCCGGCCAAGACCACGCACCTGGTCAGTTGGAAACCGCTTTGCGTCCAAACGAGAGCAGTTCACGGGTATAGGCCGCGGTGGGCGCGCGGATCACGTCCTCGGTCCTGCCGAACTCGATGACGTCGCCGCGGCGCATGACGAGCAGGGTGTCGGAAACATGCGCGACGACCTTCAGGTTGTGGGTGACGAAGAGCATTGAGAGACCGTGGCTGGCCTTGAGATCGGAGAGCAGGTTCAGGATCTGTGCCTGTACGGAGACATCGAGCGCCGATGTCGGCTCGTCGAGGACAAGCAGGTGAGGTTCCAATGCCAGTGCCCGCGCAATGGCGACGCGCTGTGCTTGGCCGCCCGACAGTTCGCGGGCGCGCCGGCCGAGGAAGTCGGCGGAAAGGCCGCAGTCGGAGAGAAGCCCGGCGATCCTTTCGCGCATTGCAGGGCCATTGCGCCTGCCTGCCGCCAGCATGGGTTCGGCAAGGATTTCTTCGATGGTCAGCCGCGGGCTCAACGACAGGAAGGGATTCTGCGAGACGACGCCGATCTTCTGCCGCGCCTGGCGGAGCGCATCGCCCTTCAGGGCCAGCCAGTCCTGACCTTCCAGGCGGATCGCACCGCTTTCGACCGGTAGCAGCCGGAGAATGGCACGCAGCAGGCTCGTTTTGCCCGAACCGCTTTCTCCAACGATGCCCAGCGTCTCCCCCTGTTCAAGGCGGAAGCTCGCGCCGTTGACCGCCGGTTTCGGACGTGCGGCGAAGAGGCCGGCGCGGTAGCGGATGATAAGCGTGTCGATGTCGAGAATGGGGGCCGAAGTCACGCCGCATCCTCCGGTAGATGGCAGAGCCAGTGGTGGGTATCACGACGGCTTCCCGGCGGCGCCGTGGCAGAACAGACGGGCATCGCCTGCGGACAGCGTGGGGCGAAGGCACAGCCGACAATTGCAGACCGCGGCGGCGGGATGGAGCCCTCGATGGCGGCGAGGCGCGCGCCATGCGGCGCGGCATCGGGAAGGGCCGAAAGCAGGGCACGCGTATAGGGATGGGCGGGGTGCCGGAGTATCGCACCGACCGGCCCCGTTTCGACGGAACGCCCTGCGTAGAGCACGGTGGCGCGGTCGCAGGCCTCCGCAATGACGTCCATGTCATGGGTAATCATCAGTACCGTGAGGCCGCGCTCGTTGACGAGTTTGCGCAGAAGCGCCAGCACCTGCGCGCCGACCGAAACGTCAAGTGCCGTCGTCGGCTCGTCGGCAATCAGGAAATCCGAACCGGTCGCTAGTGCCTGGGCGATGACCACGCGCTGCTGCATGCCGCCTGAGAGCTGGTGCGGGTAGCTCTTCAGCACCTTTTCCGGGTCTGGAAGGCCGGTTGCGGCCAGCAGCGCCGTTGCTTCTGCTTGGCGGACCGACCGGGGCAGGTCGCGATGGGCGCGGATCACGTCGTCGAGCTGGCGGGCGATGCTGAGCACGGGATTGAGCGCGGCCGCCGGATCCTGCGAGATGAGGCCGATCCGCCGGCCGCGCAACCCCCGGGCATTTTCCCGGAGGTCTTCGCCATCGAAATGGAACCGGTCGGCAGCGATGCGGGCGCCCTTCGGCACAAGGCCGAGGGCTGCCATGCCAGTCATGGTCTTGCCGCAGCCGGATTCGCCGATCACGCCATGGATTTGGCCGCGCTCGATTTGGAGATCGACCGAGCGTACGGCATGGACGTCGCCGTCGGGTGTTGGGATGCTGACGGAGAGGTTGCGGACATCAAGCAGAGCCACGAGCAGCACCTCCCTTGCGGTCGCGTAACGCATCACCGAGCACGCTGAAGGCGAGTGCGATGATGAAGATGGTCATGCCGGGCATGGCCGAGTACCACCAGCGCGCCGGGAAGAACTTCCGGCCGGCATCGACCATCTGGCCCCAGTCGGCAGTCGGCGGCAGCACACCGAGGCCGAGGAAGGAGAGTGCGGCGGCCGTCAGCAGCGCCGGCCCGACGTCAAGCGCAGCCTGCACGGTCAGCGGGCGCCCGGTCGCCGGCAGGATATGGCGGATGATGATGCGCGGATGGGAGACGCCGGCAAGCTGTGCGGCCTCGACATAGGGCTGGCCACGCAACACCAGCACTTCTGCCCGGGCGAGACGTGCATACCAGGGCCACCAGGTTACGGCGACGGCAATGACGCTGTTAAGGAAGCCCGGGCCAAGCGCTGCGGCCATCAGCACCGCCAGTAGCAGTGCTGGGAAGGCAAGGAAGACGTCCGTGCCGCGCATCAGCGCCTCGTCGATCCAGCCGCCGAAATAGCCGGCTGCGAGGCCGACCGGCAGACCGATGAGCAGCGAGAAGGCGACGATCAGCACGCCGTTTGTGAGGGATATGCGGGTGGCGTAGATGATGCGGCTCAGGATATCACGGCCGAGATGGTCCGTACCGAGCCAGTAGTCCGCGGATGGCGGGGAGAGCTTTGCCGCCACATTGGGTGCGCCGGCGCCCTGCGCCGGGTACGGCGCGATCCAGGGCGCCAGAATGGCGACGGCGAAGAAAAGGACGACGACCGCAAGCGCGATGGTGCCAGGCCAGCCGAGGCGTTGAACGAGCTTCTTCATGAGAGCGCCACCCGTGGATCGACCAGAGCCTGGGCGATGTCGATCAAGAGGTTCATCACGACATAGCAGATCGTCACCACCATGGTGACGGCAGCGATGACGGGGAAATCCTTGGCGAGGATCGCTTCGGAGACATAGCGGCCGAGGCCTGGCCAGGCGAAGATGATCTCCACTAGGACCGCGCCCGTCAGAGCGTAGGCGAAGGAAAGGCCGATCACCGTCAATGCCGGCCCCATAGCGTTGGGCAATGCATGGCCGAACAGGATGCGCGGTTCGGAAAGACCGAGCGCGCGAGCGGCGACAACATGACGGCGTTCGAGGATTTCGATCATCGCCGAGCGCGTCAGCCGCATGGCAACGCCGGCCGGATAGGAGGCCAGTGTCAGGGCCGGGAGGATCAGATGGGTCAGCGCACTTCCGAAGGCGTCCAGCCGGCCGGCGAGCAGCGCATCGATCATATTGAAGCCGGTCACCATCGGCAGCGGTGCGGAGATCGATATCTCGCGCGATAGGCGCCCGGAAAGCGGCAGAATACCCAGCCATTGAGCAAAAATGAGCTGGAGGATCATCGCGAGGAAGAAGGTCGGCATGGCGACGGCCGCGATGGAGCCGAAGCTGCCGATCCTGTCCGGCCATCGGCCCTGCCGTGCTGCTGCGACGACGCCGAGCGGAATGCCGATCAGCAGCGCAAGGCCGGTGGAGAAGATCGCAAGCTCAAGGGTCGCCGGTAGATAGGCCCGCAGATCCTCGGCAATGAGGCGCCGCGACTTGTAGGAGATGCCGAAGTCGCCGGATGCCATGGCTGTGGCGAACGTTGCGAAGCGGGCGGGAAGGGACGCGTCGAGGTTCAGTTCCTGACGCGCCTTCTCGATTTGCTCGGCCGTAGGGCGGGGCCCTGCATAGAGTGCTGCGGGATCCGAAGGAACCACCTGTGCCACCACGAAGACCAGAAAGGTCACGCCCACCACAACGAAGGCGGAAAGGACCGTGCGGCGCAGGATATAGCGTAGAAGTTCCATCAGACCCCCACGCGCCCTACCGGCTCAGTTCGTTGACGAAGGTGATGTGCCCGTAGGCCGGGTTGTCCGCATAGCCCTTGATGTCCGAGCGGATGACATGGACGTTGGGCTGATCCAGCATGAAGATCGCCGCCGCATCCTCGATCACCTTGCGCTGCGCTTCGATGAACAGGGCCTCTGCGCGCGGGCGGTCGGTGCCCGAAAGCTTGGCCGCCTCTTCGATCTTGGCATCCACCTCGGGGTTGGAGTAGTAGCCGAGGTTGAAGTTCGGCTTTTCCTCGCTGTGAAACAGGTTGAAGAGATAATCGTAAGGCGTGACGAAGGTTGGCCACCAGAACATGACGAAAATGTCCTGCGCGGCTTCCGGGCTCGACTTGCCGAGTTGCCACTGGGCCTCCCAGGCCATCGGCTGCAGTTTCAGCGTGATGCCGAGCGTTTCCAGGTTGGCCTTCCAGAGTTCGCCCGCAACGGCCTCGATCGCTTGCGCGGAGGAATAGGTCATCGTCAGTTCCAGGCCGGGCTCGATGCCTTCCTCCGCAAGCAGCGCCTTGGCAGCTTCGAGGTCGGTTTTCGGGATGGGCGCTTGGGCGTCGTGGCCCCAGATGCCGGCGGGAACGACACCCTTGGCACGCGTACCGAAACCGCTCGTGCCCGCGGTGATCACGTCGTCATAGGGGAAGGCGAGCGACAGGGCCTGGCGCACCTTGACCTTGTCGAGCGGCGCGCGCTTGACGTTGTAGAGGCCAAACAGCGTTTCGAAGGATGGATTGATGACGACGTTGAGGTCCGGATTGGACTTCAGCGCCTCGAGGTTCTCGTAAGGCAGGCTGTAGGTCCAGTCGGCCTGTCCGCTCTCGATCATGTTCTGGGCGAGCGTTGCATCCTCGGTGATCTCGAACGACACGGTCTTGAAGCCGTTTTCCGGCACTTTGCCCCAGTAGCCGTCTGCGCGTTCGAGTACGGCGCGCTGGCCCGGCTCGTAGCGGCTGATCTTGAACGGGCCGGTGCCGCCATCGTTGCCGGCGTTGAACCAGGCGTTGTCCTTGTCCTGGACCGAGGGGGCGTAGATCCAGGCGGCAAAGCCTGCCGAGGCGATGAGGTCGAGTGGCTGCGGTTCGGAAAGCTGGAAGACGACCTTCAACGGCTCGGGCGTTTCGATGGAGGTTACCGGTCCCCAGATGAAGGACGCGCCACCACCGATCTTCTTGGTGCGCTCGATCGAGCCCTTGACGGCTTCGGAGGTGAGCGGGCTACCGTCGTGGAATTTCACGCCGTCCCGGAGGGTGAAGGTCCAGGTCTTGCCGTCGGTGCTCACGTCCCAGCCGGTGGCAAGCAGGGGCTCTATCTTCGCCTCCTCGATGTCGGTCGCCGGAATGTAGCGGGCAAGGCCCTCATAGACATTGGCGAGCACCGCACCGTCGTTGGAGAACGAGGTGGCGGGGTCGAGATCCGGGAAACTGGTCGGGCAGGCAAGCGTGAAGATGCTGCCAGCGCCTTCCGCCATGGCGAAGTTCCAGCGCGCGCCGGCGGCAGCAAGGGTTGCGAGGGCCGTTGTCTTCAGAAAATTGCGGCGATTCATTTTCGTTCTCCCATGGAGGTTGGCCGGGGTGGACGCTCAGGCGCCTTCTTCGATGTATTGGGGGACGGCGAGGGCATCGGTGCTGATGCCCTGTGGCACGAAATCGAAATCATAGCCGAATGCACGAGGACCGACGGATTCAAGCGCGATCGCGCTGCGCAGCAGCACCGGGGCCGGCATGGAGAGCACGTCGATACGCAGGCCGTAGCGCAATTCCTCCGTGCCGATGGCGCGGCCGGTCTCGGAATCGACGATGCAGATCAGGTCCGGCACCATGGTGATGATGCCCTCGCCTTCGCGGGCGATCAGATATTCGTTCTGGATCTCGATGGCGATCGAGCGGCCGGCATCGTCTTCAAGCCCGGCGACGGTGAGTGTGCCGCGGTTGAAACCGGCTGCGATGCGACGGGCGATATCGGTGACCTTGCCACGCATCAGGCGCACGCCGCCCGATTGCCTGAGGATCGCTTCCACCGGATCTTCCTTGGCGGCGCGGGCGTTCAGCACGGCATCGCCGAGGCTCCAGGCCTGGCTCGTCGTGTGCGGCACGCCGTAGCGGCGCACGAAGTCGCCGGACATGGGCGCCGTCGTCATCAGTGCCGTACAGCCCATGGCGATCGTGCTGGCGCGCAGCAATTTCTCCAGCATCTTCGGCGTGGTCGCCTCGGTGACGATGAGGACGTTGCCGTCCGCATCGGCCAGCGCCGCTGGCTGGACGGGCTGGCCGTGAATGAAGAATGTGGTCATCTGCACTTCGGGGAAGGCGCGGCCCATGCCGTCGGCATCCACCACAGGCAGGTCGACCATGGCGGCGGTCAGCATGGGTGAAAGGCCGTTGCCGCCGCCCACCTCGTCGCCGAGCAGCGCATCGACCTTGCGGCCCATGTGGTGTTCGAGGGCATGGAGCAGCCGCACGCCCTCAGCGCCTTCGGCGATCTTCTCGATGCCGACGGTTGGCGCGCCAATACCGCCGATGCCGATGATCTGTGCGTCGGGCGCCATGTCGGCCGGGCGCACCATGCGGATGCGCTTGCCCTCGCGCAGCAGTGCCTTGGCACGCAGCGACGCATGATAAGTGCTGCCGCCGCCGCCGGTGCCCAGAATGCCGCAGCCGATGGCGATGCGGTCGATATCCGCCTCGGTGAGCGTCCAGTACTTCATGCCCTGAGTTCTCCAATGACTTTCGCCGCGATGCGCACGGCGTTGCCGGGCAGGTAGGCCAGCGGCGTTTCCTCGATTTCGGCAAGGCTCACCGTTTCGTGCGCTGCACCCGCTTCGACAGCGCGTGCGCGCGCTTCGGCAACGATGGAGTCCAGCGCCTTCTCCCGTGTCGTGCCTTCCAGGGAGACGACGCTGTCCACTTCGCCGGAGACCTGCGCGATGGCTGCGCCGATCGCATTGGCGGAGCCGAAATGATCCGGCTTCAGCGACACCGAGGTGCCCTCCAGCAGCCCTTCCACGAGCACCGAGCCGCCACCGACGAGGATAGCCGGGATCGGCTCGGCGCTCGGTTTCATGCGGTCGAGAACCGTCTCGATGCTGGCTTTCATCTGCGCCAGCATCTGTCGGGCGAATTCGGGTGTGATGTGGCTGAGCCGGTCGCGGTCCCCGAGATCGACGAGGCCGGCGGCCACTGCGATGTCCGTCGCCGTCAGCGTGTCGCCACCGAAGCAGAGTGCTTTTTCCGGCAGGCGGAAGCCGACCGAATCCGGGCCGACTGTCGAGGGCGGTCCGGACCGCACGATGCTGCCACCGCCAAGGCCGAAGGAATAGACGTCCGGCACGCGGAAATTGGTCGGCACACCGCCGATCATCGCCCCTTCGCTGCGCGTGCGCGGGAAGCCGGCGACCAGCATGCCGATATCGGTGGTGGTGCCGCCGATATCGATCACTGCGGCGTCGGACAGTCCGGTCAGAAAGGCCGCTCCACGCATGGAGTTGGTCGGGCCGGAGGCGATGGTGAAGACCGGATAGCGCTCGGCGAAGTCCGCCGCCATCAACGTGCCGTCGTTCTGGGTGAGGTAGAGCGGGCAATCGAGGCCGAGTGCGACGAAGGCCGAGCGGAAGGCGCCGACGGTCTCGTGGCCGAGCTTATGCAGGCTTGCGTTGAGGATCGTGGCGTTCTCGCGGGGCAGAAGGCCGGTACGGCCGACACGGTGCGACAGGCTGATCGCGGCGTCCGGCATTTCCTCGGCAACGATTTCGGCCGCCTCGTTTTCCATGCGAGGATCCACCAGGGCGAAGACCGAGCAGACCGCGACGGCGGAGATGCCTTTGGCACGCCAGTCGCGACAGGCGGCACGGACTGCGGCCACATCAAGTGGGGCGATTTCGGAGCCGTCGTAGTTCACGCCGCCGCCCACCATGGCTGCGCCGCCTTCGACGATGGGACGCAGGGTGTCGGGCCAGTCGATCATCGGCGGCAGAGAGCGCGTCGCTGCGCCGCAAAGCCTGAGAACACCGACCTTTTCAAGATGGCGCCCTTCGACGACGGCGTTGAGGAAATGCGTCGTGCCGATCATGACAGCGTTGACGGCGGCGGCGGTGATGCCCGCTTCGGCGAGAACCGTGCGGATTGCCGCGCCGACGCCCGAGGTCACGTCAGCCGTGGTCGAGGCCTTCACCGTTGCCAGAACCTCGGTGCCGCGCAGCAGCGCCGCATCCGTATTGGTCCCGCCCACATCCACCCCAATGCGCAGCATGGGTCATCCTTTCTTCTTGCCGCCGAGGTCCGTGCCGCGGCCGATCGCGGTGGTTCTCGTGCCGAATACCTTGTAGAGCCGCAGGACCGCCGAACTCGTCACGCGTTTGACGCCGGGCAGCTTGCCCAGTTCCTGATCCATGAATTCGAGAAGCGCCGCGTGATCGGCGACGAAGAGCGAGGCGCTGAGATTGGCTGTACCGCTGGTCGCGGCCAGGTAGCCGATCTCCTCGTACTCCGCGAGCTGGATGGCAACGTCTTCTATCTTGCCGGCTTCGACCTCGATCAGAAGCTCGACCTGCACGTCACGTCCGAGCGCCACGGGATCGGGAATGGCGCCGATCACGATCATCTTCGCCTGGAGCAGGGCGGCGATGCGATTACGGATCGTGCGTTCGGAGACGCTGCCGATCCGGCCAGCGATTTCCGCCGCCGAGAGGCGCCCGTCCTCTGAGAGATAACGGATGATCTCGCGGTCCAGATCGTCAACGACATAACGCTGTGTCATGGGGCGTTCCATTTCGGCCTGTTTTGAGCAGTAAATTTCCGAAACGGAATTGTGTCAAGAATATTTCAGCCGCATAGGGTGAATTTTTCCGAAAATGACCCGGATATGGTCCTTGGCGTACGATTTGTTGCCGAATCGGAAATTAGCGGAGTGCCATGACGTGTCGTCTGGGTGGCGCGCTAGGGTTTGCTGATCCTTTTGAGGGGATCTCTGTCAAGGCAGGCGAGCGCACCAGGCGGCGCTGAGGTGGGGCGACCCCAGCACGGCTGCTATCCGTGCTTGGTGCTTGTCACCACTCGTCGGGTGCCTGATCCTGACGCAACTGCTCGGTGGATGCCATGTCGGTGACGAGATGGGTGGCATGGCCGCCCTTGAGCACGGCACGGATAGCATCCGTCTTGTTGGCGTCGCCGGCCACGCACAGTCGCCGCGGGAGGCTGAGCAGATCGTCGAGTTCGATGCCGATGACGCGGTTGTCGAAATCGTCGGTATTCTGCCGTCCTCGCCGTCGATGAAGCGGCAAATCAAGACCGCGGCGGCGCCGAGATTGCACCATGATGGCCGCGCAGAATTCCGCGGAAAGTTCCCGGTTTCCCGCAGATGCGCCGGTGACTTGCACCACGCTCAGGCCCTCGGGGGGGCGGGCAGTTCCAGGGTGATAAAAAATACATAAAGGCATAAGTATTTCTTTATGTCTATTGACAATCCGGCCCGGATACCATGAAGTCCTGATGTCGTGGTTCCCTGGAGCGGCTCTGCCTCTCCAGGGCTAAGAGGGAATCCGGTGCGCCGATCATTCGGCAATGCCGGGGCTGCCCCCGCAACTGTAAGCGGTGAGCCGCTGTCCAGGATGTCACTGAGGCGCCTGCCTTGGGAAGACGGACAGCAGTGACGACCCGTGAGCCAGGAGACCTGCCAAGACGAAACAACGTCCACGGGCGGGGTGTCCCGGTGGTTGCTGCGGTCCGTCTTTGACGGGGATGGCCGCACGCGTCCGCTTACCCATGCCCCCACCAACCAATGGGGTATGACAATGTCCAACAAAACTCTCTCGGTCGGCTCTCTCGGCTTTCCGCGCATCGGCCGCCACCGCGAATTGAAGTTCGCGCTCGAAGGTTTCTGGTCCGGCAGGATCACCGAAGACGATCTTCTTGAAACTGCGAAGACGCTGCGGGCGGAAGCCTGGATGCTCCAGCGCGATCGCGGGATCACCAAAATCCCCTCGAACGACTTCTCCTTCTACGACCATGTGCTCGATACCGCGGTCATGGTCGGCGCAATCCCGGCGGATTATGGCTGGGAGGGCGGCGACGTGCCGCTGTCCGTCTCTTTCGCCATGGCGCGCGGCAGCCAGGAGGGGAGGCACGCCGGTTGCGGCCATGCCCATCACGGCCACGGCGTTCCCGCGCTCGAAATGACCAAGTGGTTCGATACCAACTACCACTACATGGTGCCGGAGGTTTGCGAGGATCAGGTCTTCACGCTGACCGGGCAGAAGCCGGTCGATCATTTCCTGGAGGCCAAGACGCTTGGCATCCATACGCGTCCGGTCGTGCTTGGACCGGTCACGTTTCTGAAACTTGCCAAGGCTCGTCCCGCGACCTTCAAGCCGCTCGATCTTCTGACAAGGCTGCTGCCGGTCTATGAAGCGTTGTTCCGCCGGTTGCACGCCGCCGGTGCGGACTGGGTGCAGGTGGACGAACCGGTCCTCGCCCTTGACCTGACCGAAGGCGAGCGCCATGCCTTCAAGGTGGCGTACGCGGCCTTCGCGGCGGCCGTTCCTGAGCTGAAGATCATGCTCACCACCTATTTCGGGTCGTTGGGCGACAATCTCGATGCCGCGGCCGCGCTTCCGGTCGCCGGCCTCCATGTCGATCTGGTGCGCGCTCCGGAACAGCTTGATGCGGTTGCAGCGGCTATGCGTCCCGATCAGACCCTATCGCTCGGCGTCGTCGACGGCCGCAACATCTGGCGTGCAGACCTTGCCACCCTTCTGGAGCGGTTGGCACCGGTCGTTGCCGCGCGCGGGGTCGATGCCATCGAGGTCGCCGCGTCGTGCGCATTGCTGCATGTCCCTGTCGACCTCTCCCTGGAGACGGCACTCGACGAGGATCTGAAAGCCTGGTTGTCCTTCGCGACCCAGAAGCTGGATGAACTCGCGATCCTCGGCAGGGGCCTGGCCGCGGGCAAGGATGCCGTCCGGCAAGCCGTCGACGATGCCACGCAGGCGATCACCGCCCGGGCCTCCTCGCCGAAGGTGACTGATCCCCTCGTCCAGGGCCGCATGGCCGGTATCGACGGGGGAATGAAGAAGCGTATGAATGCCTTCGAGGATCGGCGGCGCCTGCAGGCGGCGGCGATCGGGCTGCCGCTGTTTCCGACGACGACGATCGGTTCGTTCCCGCAGACCGGCGAGGTTCGCAAGGCGCGGTCGGCGCATGCCAAAGGTACCCTCAGCTATAAGGACTACGAGGCATTCCTGCAGAAGCAGACCGAGGACGCCATCCGCTGGCAGGAGGAGATCGGCCTCGATGTGCTCGTTCACGGCGAGTTCGAGCGCAACGACATGGTGCAATATTTCGGCGAGCAGCTCTCCGGTTTCGCCTTCACGCAGTGCGCCTGGGTGCAGAGCTACGGATCGCGCTATGTGCGCCCACCGATCATTTTCGGCGACGTCTCCCGCCCCAACCCGATGACGGTACGGTCGTGGCGTCACGCCCAGTCGCTCACCGAAAAGCCGGTGAAGGGCATGCTGACGGGGCCGGTGACGATCCTCAACTGGTCCTTCGTGCGGGACGACGTTGCGCGCAGCACGGTTTGCCGGCAGATTGCGCTCGCCATCCGCGACGAGGTTCTGGATCTCGAAAGGGCTGGTGCGAAGCTGATCCAGATCGACGAGGCTGCGCTTCGTGAGGGCCTGCCGTTGCGCCACAGGGACTGGCGGCACTATCTGGACTGGGCGATCGAATCCTTCCGCCTTTCTTCGGCGGGCGTCGCGGACGAAACCCAGATCCATACCCATATGTGCTATTCGGAGTTCAACGACATCATCGCGGCCATTGCGGCGATGGATGCCGACGTTATCTCCATCGAGACGTCCCGTTCCAGGATGGAGCTGCTCGATGCCTTCCGGAGCTTCAAGTATCCGAACGAGATCGGCCCCGGTGTCTACGACATCCATTCGCCGCGCGTGCCCGACGTCAAGGAGATGGCAGACCTCATCACACTGGCGCGGGAGCGTCTTGAGGATCGCCAGATCTGGGTCAATCCCGATTGCGGCCTCAAGACCCGCAAATGGGAAGAGGTAAAGCCGGCGCTCCTGAACATGGTGGAAGCGGCGCGGCAGCTGCGCGGGTCGCGCGCTGCGGCGGCCTCGGGGCGGTGAGCACCACGCGCCGATCGACGATGCCGGGAGCAATCCCGGCGTCTGCGGGGCCGCGTGGTCGCACTGGCCGCTGCCGGCGAATTGTATTGCTGGCCGGAGCAACGAGCACGACGGCTTGCGCGCAGTTTCGGTGGCTCAGGAGGATGCTTGCCTTCCTGTCACAAGAGGAAACGCCGGGCAATCGCCGTCACCTCCCGGGTGAGACCGGCCAGCCGATCCGCGGCGAGGCGGTTTATCTGCCAGGAGAGCGGAATGTCGAGGGGGGTCTGTGGGCGCAGTGCCACCAGCCGCCCCGTCTTCAGATGCGCTTCAGCGAGCGGTTCGGGGTTCATACCCCACCCCAGGCCGGCAAGGCTCGCATCAATGAAGCCCTGCGTTGAAGGCAGCCAATGCGCCGGGCAGGCGAGGTCCTGCCCGAAGACCTGGCGGACCCAGCGGTTCTGCAGGCGGTCCTTCTGGTTGAAGACGAGCGACGGCGCGCGCATCAGCGCCTCGACCGTGACGCCTGCCGGGAAGTGCCGCTCCATGAAGTCCGGGCTCGCCGTCGCATGGTAGCGCAGCGTGCCAAGCGACAGGCGGCGACAGCCCTGCACCGGTTTCTCAAGGCTGGTGACCGCTGCCAGAACGCGGCCGCGCTGCAGCCATTCGGCGGTGTGATCTTCGTCGTCGATCGCGACATTCAGCAGATAGGGCGCATCCTTCGAGAAGTTCGCTATGGCTGTGAGGAACCACGTCGCGAGGCTGTCGGCATTGGTTGCAATGTGCAGTGTGACGGCCTTGCGGGTTTCGTCGGGCGGGGCGAGGGCCGGCAACTGGTGCAGCAGCTCGCTTTCCAGCATGCCGACATTCTCCATGTGCCGGCAGAGCCATTCGCCCGTATCCGTCGCGGTGCACGGGTTGCCGCGCGCGATCAGCACGGTGCCGAGCCGTTCTTCCAGCTGCTTGACGCGCTGGGAGACGGCGGAGGGTGTCACGCCCAGAAGGCCGGCCGCCTTTTCGAAGCTACCCGACTGCACCACGGCAGCGACGGCGCGGAGAGCGGAATAGTCGAACACGAGTTAGTTTTCCTTAATTGGAGTAAGAAGCATTAATTATACTAAATAATCTTGCGGCGCTATGGGGGACATAGCGAAGAGGGGGCACCGCCGCGCATGAGCTTTTCCGTCTATGTCACCGGCCTTTCCATGGGCCTCAGCCTGATCCTCGCCATCGGCGCGCAGAACGCCTTCGTGTTGCGGCAGGGGCTGCGCAACGAGCATGTCTTCGCCATCTGCCTTACCTGCGCCCTGTCCGACGCGATACTGATCCTCATCGGCATCACCAGCTTCCGGCAGATCGCCGCGGTGCTTCCCTGGCTCGAGCCGGTGATGCGCTATGGCGGCGCTGCGTTCCTCGTCTGGTATGGCGCAAAAAACCTCTGTTCCGCTTTTCGCTCCTCCGGCGCGCTCTCGGCGGGGGAGGGGAAGGCTGCCGGCCTCGGCAAGGCGCTTCTCACCTGCCTTGCGCTCACCTGGCTCAATCCGCATGTCTACCTCGACACGGTCGTATTGTTGGGCACGATCTCGACGCGCTTTCCCGGCCTGGAATCCTCTTTCGCCGCTGGCGCAGTGACGGCCTCGTTTCTGTTCTTCTTCTCGCTTGGCTATGGTGCGACGAAGCTGCGGCCGGTCTTTGCCAATCCAGCCGCCTGGCGGGTGCTGGAGGGGATTGTCGCGGTGACAATGTGGCTGATCGCCTTCAAGCTCGCCAGCGGTCTATGATCGGCAGCACAGAGGGGGAGCCATGACTATTTTTCGCGGCCTTTCGGCCTTTTCCATCACGCCGACAGATACGGCCGGCCGTGTTGATACGGTCGCGCTTGCCGGTCTGCTCCAGCGCATCCAGGCTGCGGGTGCTGATTCCGTTGGCCTTCTCGGCAGCACCGGCGGCTATGCCTTCCTGTCGCGCGACGAGCGGCGCCGGGCTGTCGATGCGGCGATGAAGAGCGTCGGCGGGAGGATCCCGCTCATCGTCGGCGTCGGCGCGCTGCGCACCGACGAGGCCGAGGCGCTCGCCCGTGACGCAAAGTCGGCCGGGGCCGATGGCCTGCTGCTCGCCCCCATGTCCTACACGCCCCTGACGGAGGAGGAGGTTTTCCAGCACATGGCCGCGGTTGCGACGGCGGGTGGCCTGCCGCTCTGCATTTACAACAATCCCGGCACCACCCGCTTCGTCTTCGGCGAAGGCCTGATCGCACGACTTGCACGATTGCCTGATATTGTTGCCGTCAAGATGCCGCTGCCGGCGGACGGTGATTTCTGCGCGGAACTCGCCCGGCTGCGCGTCCTGACGCCGAAGGATTTCTCCATCGGCTACAGTGGGGATTGGGGCGCGGCGCAATCGCTGCTTTCCGGCGGCGATGCCTGGTACAGCGTCTCGGCCGGCCTGCTTCCCGCCGAAGCCCTTGCGCTCACCCGCGCCGCGATGGCCGGTGACCGGGCCGACACGGAGCACCGTGACGGTTTTTTCCAGCCGCTCTGGGTGCTTTTCAGGGAGTTCGGCAGCTTCCGTGTCATGTATGCCATCGCCGATCTTCTCGGCCTTTGCTGCGTCACGCCGCCGCGCCCGATCCTGCCACTCGGTCCCGATGACATGCCGCGGGTGAAAGCGGCGCTTGAAAGCCTCGGTCTCAGGATCTGACACCCTTCGATCGGCGCTGAACCATGTGCCAGACGGCATGCCTTGGCTTCGTTCGCGTCATCGCCAGCGTGATCGTCCTGATACGGCCCGCGAAGACGAGACCCGTTGCGGCAAGCCCGTAGCGGCACGCATTCCCCCCTGTGCTGGCTGTCGGGCATGCGCGCCCGGCTTGCGCCATACGCTTTGGCAATCCGCGTGGCCTGAGCGGCGACCGTGTTCTCACACCGTCAGGTGGCGGCGGGCTTCTTGCGTGTCGAGCGTCTCGGCCGCGCCCTGGTGCACGATCTCGCCGCGGTCCATGATGTAGACGTGGTCGGCAAGCTCGCGGCAGAAATCGAGGTATTGCTCGACCAGCAGGATGGCCATGCCGGTGGAATCGCGCAGATATTTGATCGCCCGGCCGATATCCTTGATGATCGACGGCTGGATGCCCTCGGTCGGCTCGTCCAGCACGAGGATTTTTGGGCGCGTCACCAGCGCCCGGCCGATGGCGAGCTGCTGCTGTTGGCCGCCCGAGAGATCGCCGCCGCGCCGGCCGAGCATGGATTGCAGTACCGGGAACAGGCTGAAGATCTCGTTCGGGATGAAACGCTCCGAGCGCTTCACGGGAGCATAGCCGGATTCGAGGTTTTCCTTGACTGACAGCAGCGGGAAGATTTCTCGCCCCTGCGGCACATAGCCGATGCCGTGCTTGGCGCGGTTGTAGGGCGCCATGCCGTCGAGCTTCACGTCGTTGAACGTGACGGTGCCGGCGGAGAGCGGGTGCTGGCCGGTGATGGCACGCAAGAGGCTGGATTTGCCGACACCGTTGCGGCCGAGCACGCAGGTGATCTTGCCCATCTCGGCGGCGAGCGAGATGCCGCGCAGTGCCTGGGCGGCACCGTAGTGGAGGTTGGCTTTTTCGACGGTCAGCATGCGTCGGCTCCTTTTGTGGTGGAGGCCGTGTCATCTCCCTCTGCCTTGCCGGTCTCCCCCGCAAGGGGAAGGCTGTCGCATACGGAATTCGACGTAGCCGTTTTCCCCTTCTCCCCAGCGGGGAGAAGGTGGTCCGAAGGGTCGGATGAGAGGTTGATACGGAAGGAGTCTTCCGCTTTTTTGCCTTCGGCATCCCCCTCATCCGCCTGCCGGCACCTTTTCCCCGCTGGGGAGAAGGGGATGTAGCAACGGTTTCTCGCCATAGGCGATCGCCCTCCTCTTGCGGGGGAGACCGGCAGGGCAGAGGGGGGTGCCCAAGCAACCTGCTCCAGCGAAAGAAACACCGAATACATCCTCACCTCCCCAGATAGTTCTCGATGACCTTCTGGTCGGCGCTGACGAAATCGATCGAGCCTTCCGCCAGAACCGAGCCTTCCGCAAGGCAGGTCACCTTCACGCCGAGATCGCGGATGAAGCCCATGTCGTGCTCGACGACGACGACCGAGCGCGTCTTGGCGATTTCCTTCAGCAGGATCGCCGTCTCCGCCGTCTCGGCGTCCGTCATGCCGGCGACGGGTTCGTCGACCAGCAGCAGTTCCGGCTCCTGCGCCAGCAGCATGCCGATCTCCAGCCATTGTTTCTGGCCGTGGCTGAGGTTGGCCGCAAAGTCGTCCTTGCGGTTCATCAGGCGCACGGTCGAGAGGATTTCCTCGATGCGTGCCTTGTCCTCGGCGGTCAGGCGATAGAACAGCGTGGAGAAGACGCCACGCTTGCGGTTCAGCGCCAGTTCCAGATTGTCCCAGACGGTGTGGCTCTCGAAGACCGTCGGCTTCTGGAATTTTCGGCCGATGCCGAGCTGGGCGATCTCGGCCTCGTCCTTCTGGGTGAGGTCGATTACGCCCTTGAAGAAGACTTCGCCGGAATCCGGCCGCGTCTTGCCGGTGATGATGTCCATCATGGTGGTCTTGCCCGCACCGTTCGGGCCGATGATGGCGCGTAGCTCGCCGGGCTCGATGACGAAGGACAGCGAGTTCAGCGCCCTGAAGCCGTCGAAGGAGACGGAGACGCCGTCGAGATAGAGGATGCTGGTGGGCTTTGCATTGCTTGCGAGCGTGTTCATGCCGATTACTCCGCCGCCTGGGGTTCTGCCGCCGCAAAGGTGCGCGCCTCTTCGACGGCTTTCGCCTTGCGATAGTCCCTGCGCCGCTCGACAAACTGCCGCGCGGTGCCGACGATGCCCTTGGGCAGGAACAGCGTGACGAGCACGAAGAGCCCGCCGAGCGCAAACAGCCAGAATTCCGGGAAGGCGGCGGTGAAGATGCTTTTTCCCCCATTGACGAGGATGGCGCCGACGATCGGGCCGATCAGCGTGCCGCGCCCGCCGACCGCCGTCCAGATGACGACCTCGATGGAATTGGCCGGGTCGAACTCACCCGGATTGATGATGCCGACCTGCGGCACATAGAGCGCACCCGCGACGCCCGCCATCATGGCGGAGACCACGAAGGCGAAGAGCTTCATGTGCTCGACGCGGTAGCCGAGAAAGCGCGTGCGGCTTTCTGCATCGCGCACGCCGACGAGGATTGTTCCATATTTCGAGCGCACGATGCCCGAGGTGATGATGAGCGAGAGGGCGAGCGCGATGGCGGAGGCGGCGAAGAGCGCCGAGCGCGTGCCGTTCGACTGGATGTTGAAGCCTAAAATGTCCTTGAAGTCGGTGAGGCCGTTGTTGCCGCCGAAACCCATGTCGTTGCGGAAGAATGCGAGCAGCAAGGCGAAGGTCATCGCCTGGGTGATGATCGACAGGTAGACGCCATTGACGCGCGAGCGGAAGGCGAACCAGCCGAAGACGAAGGCGAGCAGGCCGGGCACGAGGATCGCCATCAGCGCGGCGAACCAGAACATGTCGAAACCGTACCAGAACCAGGGCAGTTCCTTCCAGTTGAGGAAGACCATGAAATCCGGCAGCAGCGGATTGCCGTAGGAGCCGCGCGCGCCGATCTGGCGCATCAGGTACATGCCCATGGCATAGCCGCCGAGCGCGAAGAAGGCGGCGTGTCCGAGTGAGAGGATGCCGCAGAAACCCCAGACGAGATCGAGCGCCAGCGCCAAGAGGGCGTAGGTGAGGTATTTGCCGAACAGCGAGACGATGTAGGTCGGGACGTGCAGCGGGTGGTCCGGCGCGGTCAGCAGGTTCAGCGCTGGCACGAGGGCGGCGAGGACCAGCAGGATCGCGACCGTGATGACGATGTTGCGCCCGAGGGCTTTTGCGAGAAACGAGGTGATCATGCTTCCACCGCCCTGCCTTTGAGTGCGAAGAGCCCGCGCGGCCGCTTCTGGATGAAGAGGATGATCAGCACGAGCACGAGGATTTTACCCAGCACCGCGCCGGCATAGGGTTCCAGGAACTTGTTGAGGATGCCGAGCGTGAAGGCGCCGACCAGCGTGCCCCAGAGATTGCCGACGCCGCCGAACACCACGACCATGAAGCTGTCGATGATGTAGCCCTGGCCGAGGTTCGGCGAGACGTTGTCGATCTGCGAGAGCGCGACGCCGGCAATGCCGGCAATGCCCGACCCCAGGGCAAAGGTCAGCGCATCGACCCAGGGCGTGCGGATGCCCATGGACGAGGCCATGCGGCGGTTCTGCGTGACGGCGCGCATCTGAAGGCCCATCGGCGTCTTCTTCAGGAGGAAGAGCAGGAAGGCGAAGACGGCGAGCGCAAAGAGGATGATCCACATGCGGTTCCAGGTGACCGTGAGGCCGCCGAGCTCGAAGGCGCCGGACATCCAGGACGGGTTGCCGACCTCCTGGTTGGTCGGGCCGAAGATCGAGCGCACGGCCTGTTGCAGGATCAGCGAGACGCCCCAGGTGGCGAGCAGCGTTTCGAGCGGCCTTCCATAGAGGAAGCGGATGATGCCGCGCTCCATGACGAGGCCGACGGCGCCGGTGACGAGGAAGGCGAGCGGCAGCGCGATGGCCAGCGACCATTCGAACAGGCCCGGCCAGGCGGCGCGGATATAGGCCTGCACCACGAAGGTGGTGTAGGCGCCGAGCATGACCATCTCGCCATGCGCCATGTTGATGATGCCCATCACGCCGAAGGTGATGGCAAGGCCGATCGCCGCGAGCAGCAGCACCGAGCCGAGCGACAGGCCGTACCAGATGTTTTGCGCGCCGGCCCAGAGCTCAAGCTGGTCCTCGATCTCTCGGATGCCGGCCTCGATATCGGGGCGCAGGCTTTCATCGGCGGAGGCGAGCGCCCCGGAGAGCAGCGACAGCGAGTCCCGCCCGCCGGTCTGGACGACCGTCGCGACGGCGGCCTTCTTCTCCTCCACCGGGCGATCTGACACCAGGATGGCGGCGGCGCGGGCCTTTTCGAGCACGGCCTTGACCGCACCGTCGGTTTCCGCGGCAAGCGCCGCGTCCAGCCCTTCGAGCGCATCGGCGGATGGCGTGCGCAGAATGGTGCTGGCCGCCTGAAGGCGCACGGACGTGTCGGGGCTCATCAGCGTCAGGCCGCCGAGCGCGGCACGGATCACCCGGCGCAGCCCGTTGTTGACCTTGACCTTTTCGAGCGCGGCCTTGGCTTCCTCGCCCGCCGCATCGCCCGTCAGGGCGTCGATCAGCGCGAAATTGGCGCCGGCCGGCTTGACGATGAAGACGGTGCCGTCGGCCTTGCGCTGATAGAGATCACCTTCGGCGAGCGCTTCGAGGGCGGGCACGATCTTGGGATCGCCGGTCTTCGCCAGCGCTTCGACCTGTTTCCGGTTTTCCTGGAAATTGCCGCCGCCGAGCGCATTGACCATGCTGCGCAGGTCGTCTGCCGCGCGAAGGTCGGTGGCGAGCAGCGTCACCATCACGCAGACGGCGATGAGCAGGCATTGCAGGAAACGATGGATGAGCCGCATGTGCATCTCATGGCCTCGAAGCGTTGGGTGATGTGGCCATTCCGAGTGGCGGGATGGCGGTTGGTCGGCAGGCCCCTCATCCGCCTGCCGGCACCTTCTCCCCGCAAGCGGGGAGAAGGGAATATGCCGTACCGCTTCCCCAATCCGCGCCCTTTTTCGGGGCACGTCCCCTCTCCCCGCTTGCGGGGAGAGGGTTAGGGTGAGGGGCAAACCACGCACCGGCAGGAAGGTGACCCGAAGGGTTTAGCAAAGGGGCTTCATGCACTCCCCTCAAGCCATCAGATCAGGAGCCCTTGCCGCCGCACTTGCCGGTGGCGACGTTGAAGTTGCCGCATTCCATGGGCTTGCGCCAATCGGCGATCAGGTCCTTGGAGTCGGGCAGGAAGTCCGACCATTCGTCGCCGACGACAAGGCCGGAGGTCTGCCACACGGTCTCGAACTGGCCGTCGGCCTGGATTTCGCCGATCAGCACGGGCTTGGTGATGTGGTGGTTCGGCATCATGGTGGAGAAGCCGCCCGACAGGTTCGGCACGGAGACGCCGATCATCGCGTCGAGCACGGCGTCCGTATCGGTCGTGCCGGCCTTTTCCACCGCCTTCAGCCACATGGCGAAGCCGATGTAGTGGGCTTCCATCGGGTCGTTGGTGACGCGCTTGTCGTTCTTGGTGAAGGCCTTCCACGTCTTGATAAATTCGGCATTCGCCGGGTTGTCGACGGACTGGAAGTAGTTCCAGGCGGCGAGATGGCCGACGAGCGGACCGGTGTCGAGGCCGGCGAGCTCTTCCTCACCCACCGAGAAGGCGACGACCGGAATGTCTTCCGCCTTGACGCCCTGGTTGCCGAGTTCCTTGTAGAAGGGAACGTTGGCGTCGCCGTTGATGGTGGAGACGACGGCCGTCTTCTTGCCGGCCGAGCCGAACTTCTTGATGTCGGAGACGATCGTCTGCCAGTCCGAGTGACCGAACGGCGTGTAATTGACCATGATGTCCTCGGGCTTCACGCCCTTGGAGATCAGGTAGGCTTCGAGGATCTTGTTCGTCGTGCGCGGATAGACATAGTCCGTGCCGGCCAGAACCCAGCGCTCGACGCCTTCGTTCTCGGCGAGGTAATCGACGGCCGGGATTGCCTGCTGGTTCGGCGCGGCACCCGTGTAGAAGACGTTGCGCTGGCTTTCTTCACCCTCGTACTGGACGGGGTAGAAGAGGATGGAGTTCAGCTCCTCGAAGACCGGCAGGACCGACTTGCGCGATACCGAGGTCCAGCAGCCGAAGACGGCCGAGACCTTGTTGACCGAGACCAGCTCGCGCGCCTTTTCGGCAAAGAGCGGCCAGTCGGAGGCCGGATCGACCACGACGGCTTCGAGCTTCTTGCCGAGAAGGCCGCCCTTCTTGTTCTGCTCCTCGATGAGCATCAACATGGCGTCCTTGAGGGTGGTCTCGGAAATCGCCATGGTGCCGGAAAGCGAATGCAGGATGCCGACCTTGATCGTGTCGTCGGCCGCGAACGCGCCGTGGAAGGCCGTCGTCGAGAGAATGGCTGCGAGCAGTGCGCCGGTGGCGCGCGCCTTGATGGACATGGTCTGAACCCCTCTGTTCTTTTGACCGCAACGGGGCGGATTGGTTTTTTACCGTTGCTTAAGAAACTATCGGACGGGGATGCTGCGCTGCACATACGTCATATTGCGTATACGGGAGGGAGAAGCGGGAAGTTTTTGCAGCGCAGCAGGAATTTCGGGGGCGCTGCATGTGTGTTACGAAAGAGCGTGTCGGGCGCACCGCCCCACCCTCTGTCATCCTCGGGCTTGACCCGAGGATCCAAGCCCCGGGTGCCGTATGGATCCTCGGGTCAAGCCCGAGGATGACAGAGGGTGGGGAGAGGGTGTGCCCAGATGCGTACGTGAGGGTCGGGTGAACACGGCCTCCGAACAACCGAGGGGAACGACAGCAGCCCATGGCCGCACGCCAGCGCATCATCCCGATCCGCCGCGAATACAATCGCTGGGTCGCCAACCAGACGCTGGAAGACTATGCGCTGCGTTTCACCGCCAAGAGCGCGCGGCGGTTCTCGTCCGACCGCATCTCGCAGACCGCCATCGGCGCCATTTCCTTCCTCGCGCTGGAAGCAATCGGCGGCGCGATCACCATGTCCTACGGCACGACGAACGCGCTCGTCGCCATTCTCGTCGCCAGCCTGATGATCCTTCTCGTCGGCCTGCCGATCAGCCGCTATGCCATCCGCCACGGCGTCGATATCGACCTTCTGACGCGCGGCGCGAGTTTCGGCTATATCGGCTCGACGCTGACCTCACTGATCTATGCGAGCTTCACCTTCATCCTCTTCGCCATCGAGGCGTCGATCATGTCCGGCGCGCTGGAGTTGGCGCTCGGCATCCCCTTGTGGATCGGCTACATCATCTCGTCCGTCGTGGTGATCCCGCTGGTCACGCACGGCGTCCAGCTCATTTCGCGTTTCCAGCTCGTCACCCAGCCGTTCTGGATCGTGCTCAACATCCTGCCTTTCGTCTTCATCGCCTTTGCGGATTTCGAGAAGGTCGGCGAATGGCTTGCCTATTCGGGCCTGCATCACCCCTCCGGCCCGCCCGGCACCTATGCACCGTTCAACCTCGTGGAATTCGGCGCGGCCTCGGCCGTCATCTTCGCGCTGATGGCGCAGATCGGCGAACAGGTCGACTTCCTGCGTTTCCTGCCGCCGGACGGGCAGAGGAAGCTGCACCACCGCATCGCCGTGTTCCTCGCCGGCTCGGGCTGGGTCATCGTCGGCGCGCCAAAACTGGTCGCCGGCTCCTTCCTCGTCGTTCTGGCACTGTCATCGGGCGTGCCCTCCACGCGGGCGGGCGATCCGGCGCAGATGTACTACACCGCCTTCGGCTACATGCTGCCGTGGGACATGGCGGCGCTGCTATTGATGGTCGCCTTCGTGGTGGTCTCGCAGCTCAAGATCAACGTGATGAACGCCTATGCCGGCTCGCTCGCCTGGTCGAACTTCTTCTCGCGCCTGACGCACAGCCATCCCGGCCGCGTCGTCTGGCTGGTTTTCAACGTGGCGATCGCGCTGCTCCTGATGGAACTCGGCATCTACCGGCTGCTGGAGGAAACGCTGGGCGTCTTCTCCATCGTCGCCATGGCCTGGCTCTGCACCATTTCGGCCGATCTCTTCGTCAACAAGCCGCTCGGCCTTTCGCCACCCGGTATTGAATTCAAGCGCGCCCATCTCTACGACATCAACCCGGTCGGCCTCGGCGCGATGAGCTTTTCCGCCGTCGTCGCGCTTGTCGCGCATTTCGGCACGTTCGGCGAAATCCCCGCCTCGCTCGCCCCCTATATCGCGGCGCTCGCCGCCTTCGTCGCCTCGCCGCTGATCGCCTGGGCAACGCGCGGCAAATATTACCTCGCGCGAAAGCCGCGCAGGAGTTGGGCGCTCCGGCAGACCATCACCTGCTCGATCTGCGAACACCCCTTCGAGCCCGAGGACATGGCCTGGTGCCCGGCCTATGCCGCGCCGATCTGCTCGCTGTGCTGTTCGCTCGACAGCCGCTGCCACGACCTCTGCAAGCCGAAGGCGCGCTTCAACGCACAGGTCGCAGGTGTCGCGAAAACCATCCTGCCGGAACCCGTGACATCGGCGCTCGCCACCCGCCTCGGCCGCTACGGCATCGCCACAGTGCTTTCGATCACCGGCATGGGCGTCATCCTCGCCATGATCGCCCATCAGGTCGGCACCCATTCGCCCGAGACGGCGGCGGTGGTGGAGCGCACCATCGCCGTGGTCTTCTTCGTCTTCGCCGTGGTGGCCGGCGTCGTCTGCTGGTTTTACGTGCTGGCGCATGACAGCCGGGTGGTCGCCGAGGAGGAATCCTCCCGCCAGACGACGCTGCTCCTGAAGGAAATCGCCGCGCACAAGAAGACGGACGCGGCGCTCCAGCAGGCGAAGGAAACGGCGGAAGCGGCGAACCGTGCCAAGAGCCGCTACGTCGTCGGCCTCAGCCACGAACTGCGCACGCCGCTCAACGCCGTGCTCGGCTATGCCCAGGTGCTGGAGCGCGACGAGAGCATTCCGCCGCAGCGCCAGGGGGCGATCCGCGTCATCAAGCGCAGCGCCGACCACCTCTCCGGCCTCATCGACGGCCTGCTCGACATTTCCAAGATCGAGGCGGGAAAACTTCAGGTCTATTCCAACGAGATCAACATCCACGATTTCCTCGACCAGATCATAGAAATGTTCCGCCCGCAGGCTCAGGCCAAGGGCGTCGCCTTCACGCACGAGCGCGCGAAAAACCTGCCGGCCTATGTGCGGACCGACGAGAAGCGCCTGCGCCAGATCCTCGTCAACCTCATCTCCAACGCGCTGAAATTCACCGACGCCGGCGAAATCCGCCTCGACGTCGCCTATCGCAGCCAGGTCGCCACCTTCACCGTCGCCGATAGCGGCCGCGGCATCCTCGAAAAGGACATTTCCCGCATCTTCGAACCGTTCCAGCGCGGAGATGCCGAACATGGCCGCATGCCGGGCCTCGGCCTCGGCCTCACCATCACGCGGCTTTTGACGCAGACGCTCGGCGGCGAGATTTCGGTGACGAGCGAGCGCGGCAAGGGCACGGCGTTCCGCGTGCGGCTGATGCTGTCGGCCGTCGATCGCCCCACGGCGCCGAAGGTGCGCCACATCAAGGGCTATGCCGGCGCGCGCCGCACCATCCTCGTCGTCGACGACAATGCCGACCACCGCAACCTGATGGAAGAGGTGCTGCGGCCGCTCGATTTCACCGTGCTGACGGCGAAGGGCGGGGCGGAATGCCTTGATCTGGTCGAGGGGCTGAAACCGGACCTCTTCCTCATCGACATCTCCATGCCCGGCATGAACGGCTGGGAACTGGTGGAGCGGTTGCGCGCGCTCGGCCAGACCGCGCCGATCGTCATGCTCTCGGCCAATATCGGCGACGGCTCGGCCTCCCGGACGGGCCATAACGACACGCTCGCCAAGCCCTTCGACCTGCGCCAGCTCACCGACACGCTCGCCCTCCATCTCGGCCTCGCCTGGACCTATCACGGCGAGGCGAAGGCGCAGGAACCGGCGGAGGCCAGCATCGTCATGCCCGAAAAGGACCATGTGGACGAGCTGATCCGGCTCGGCGAGATCGGCTATATCAGGGGCATCGAGGCGAAACTGGCCGAAATCGCCCGCGTGGCCGAACACCAGCCCTTTGCCGAGGCGGTGCGCGCCTATGTGCAGGTTTTCGACCTTGCCGGATACGACGCCTTCCTCAAAACCATGGACCCGGAGAAAGGACGCCGCCCGTGACCGAGGCCGCCACCCCGCGCGACATCGTGCTCCTCGTCGACGATTCCCCCGAAGCGCTCGGCTTCCTGACGGAGGCGCTGGAACAATCCGGATTTTCCGTGCTGATCGCCACCTCGGGCATGGCGGCGCTCAACATCGTCGATCGCATCACGCCCGACATCATCCTGCTCGACGCCGTCATGCCCGGCCTCGACGGGTTCGACACCTGCCTGAAGCTGAAGGCGAACCCCGCCGTCAGCCCCGTGCCCGTCGTCTTCATGACCGGCCTTACCGAGACCGAGCATGTGGTGCGGGCGCTGGAGGCCGGCGGCGTCGACTATCTGACGAAGCCGATCAACATCGACGAACTGCGCGCCCGCATCCGCGTGCATCTTTCCAACGCCCGCTCCGCCCAGAGCGCCCGGGTGGCGCTGGATGCCGCGGGCCGGCACCTGCTCGCCGTCAGCGGCGAGGGAAAGATCCGCTGGTCGACGCCGCAGGCGACGCGTCTCGTCAACGCCGCGACCGGCAGCGACGATGGCCTCGACGCCGTCTCCGGCCATATCAACGCCTGGATGAAGACCCGCGGCACCGCGCGCGAAAACACGTTCGCCATCCGCCAGACGGGCCAGGCGAGCCTGCAACTCGCCTTCCTCGGCGCGATCGGCGCGGACGAATATCTCTTCCGCCTGACGGCCGAGAACCGGCTGTCCGAGGACGAGGTGCTGCGCCAGCATTTCGGGGTGACCCAGCGCGAATCCGAGGTGCTGCTATGGATCGCCAAGGGCAAGTCGAACCGCGACATCGGCGAGATCCTCGGCCTCAGCGCCCGCACGGTCACGAAACATCTCGAACAGATCTATGTGAAACTCGGCGTCGAAAACCGCGCCTCGGCGGCGGTGAAGGCCGCACATGTGCTGCACGAGGTCTGACGCGTGCGGAAATATCCAAATTTCTAACGTGGTGGCGGAGATCGACGGCCGGACGATCGTGATGGCCGGTGGCGATGCGGTGGAGAGCGGTGCCGCCGCCGCTTTGGGGCATTGCGAACATGAGCCTCCCGCAAAGGCAGATTGCAGCCGTGATGCCGCGCGCCGCGCAGGTGTGTCCCCAAGCCAGCGCCGACCATATGGGAGGAACATCCCAGCGCAGACGGGCGATGACGGCGGGCGCAATCCAGCCCAGCAGAAACAGGATTGTGGCCAGCGTCACAGCTTTCGTCGGCGCTTCGGGGACTGTGTCCGTCATTGACAAAGACACCGGCGATCGACCGACCGGCCATTCCGTCCATGCCCAACAGAGAGCGCCATGCCGCTCCATTGTCGTTCGTCCGTAGCCTGCGGAAGAATACGATCGCCGGAAAGCCCCGTGCCAGTAGTGCGAGGAGGCGAGAGAGATCGGCAGGATCCATGGGCTGTGTGCGTCCATTTCATTGGGGTGCCACGCCACGATCTGCGCGCCGTGGCTGATTTTCAGCAAGGCCTTCTTTGGGTTCGCCGTAAAATCCGTATTGCTCTGGGCCTTTCTCCGTGCGGCTTGTCGGGCTTTTCAGCTGCTGCATCGGCCTTGCCATGCCGTCCTCTAAACACACCGGACGCTCGAGATGGGGATTGACAGGTACGTCACCCTCTAATAAGTTCGGTGACAGAACGAACTAAATAGGGTTGCAATGACCGACGCGCCTCGTATCTCCCGACAGTTCTCCCAACGCGCCGTCATGGAAGCGATCGTTCAGGGCGGTCCGATCTCGCGAGCGTCCATCGCGAAGCTGACGGGTCTGTCGAAACAGACGATCTCCGAGATCGTCCGGGACCTTGAGGATGGCGGTTGGGTCCGCGAAACCGGCCGGACCAGCGGGCATGTCGGTCGCACGGCCGTCACCTACGAATTGGTGGTCGATGCCGCCTTCATTGTCGCGGTCGATCTCGGCGGCACGAAGGTTCGCGTCGCCGTTACGGATCTTGCCGGGCAGATCGTGGTCGAGGATGCGGCGCCGACCGATCCGCGCGGCGGCGGCCATCTCGTGAGCCAGATTGCCGATATGGCCCTTTCTGCCGCGGCGAAGGCGGCGGTGCCGCGGGCGAAGCTACGGCTTGCCGTCGTCGGCGTTCCCGGCGCACCCGACAACCGGACCGGCCGCGTGCTGCTTGCGCCCAATATCCGCGATTTCGACAGCATGGACGTGCTGGAGGCTTTCCGGCGGGCGCTCGGCTTCGATGTCGTTCTGGAGAACGATGTCAATCTCGCGGCGCTCGGCGAAAGCTGGCAGGGGCAGGGGCAGGGCATCGACAATCTTGCCTATGTCGCACTCGGCACCGGTATTGGTAGCGGTCTCATCCTTGGCGGTCATCTCGTGCGTGGGGCGGCGAGCGCCGCTGGCGAAATGGGCTTCCTGCCGATCGGCACCGATCCCTTCGATCCGGAGTCCCTGCGCGTCGGGGCTTATGAGCGCGCGGTCGCCACCCACGGCATCATCGAACGGTATGAGGCTGCCGCGGGTCGGAAGATCGATGTCCCCGCTATCTTCGAGCGTGCGGCGGCGGGTGAGGCCGCGGCCGTTGCCGCCATCGACGAAACCGGCCGCCAGGTGGCCTGCGGCATCGCCGCCATCTGCGCCATCGCCAATCCGCAGCTCGTGATCCTCGGCGGCTCCATCGGCCTGCGCCCCGAAATCCTGGAGCGCGCCCGGCACTTTCTGCCGCAATGTTTCCCCTATCCTGTCGATCTCGTCTCCAGCGACCTCGGAGCTCGGGCAGCGCTTGTCGGGGCTACGGCTATCGGTCTCAGCCAGTTGCACAACACGTTGTTCGGTGTGGCGACACCGAGCGCCAGCCTTTCCCTTCCGCCCGCCGGAACGGACTCGCCCCAGGAGGCCGCAGAATGACGGCAGAGAACGATCTCTTCGCCCGCCTTCGGGCAGCCTTCGACCGCGACGCGGCGATCGACCTGTTCCGTGGCGCGATCCGGCATGACAGCATTACCGGCAACGAGGCGAATGTCGCCGCCTATCTCGCCGAGGCGATGCGCGCGCTGAACCTTTCCGCCTTGCAGACGGTGGATTTCCTGCCCGGTCGCCCGAATGTCTGGGGCAAGCGCGTCGGCGTGGGGCGTGGCCCGCACCTGCTTTTTATCGGCCATACGGATGTCGTGCATGTCGATGGCTGGCGCGAAAACTGGGCCGGTACGGAGCGCGAGGATCCCTTCGGCGCCGCCATCGTCGACGGCGCTGTGTGGGGACGCGGCGCGGGAGACCTCAAGGCCGGCATCACGTCTTCGCTCGCCGCCCTCGCTCTCCTCGATGCGGCGGGCATTAAACTTGCCGGCGATGTTTCCTTCGCCTTCGTCGGCGATGAGGAGAGCGGCCAGCCGGGCACCGGCGTTTCGGCCGGCATCAAGGATTATGTCACGCGGATCGAAACCGGGGAGGTCGAGCGGCCCGACTTCGTCGTCTATGTCGAGCCGACACAGCTTGCCGTCTATCCCGCACAAATCGGCTTCTTCATCGCGGATATCACGATCACCGGGCGCTCGGCCTATTTCGGCGTGCCGGAGCTGGGCAAGGATGCGTTGCGTGCCAGCCATGGTGTCATGAGCGCGCTCTGGAAGCACTCCGACGAAATTTCCGCCCGGGCCGAGCATGCGCTTGTCGGCCGCTCGTTTCTGCTGATCACCGGGCTCAGTGGCGGCGGCTACATCGCGGTGCCGGAAAAATGCGAACTCTCGCTCATCCGCAAGCTCCTGCCGGGTGAATCGCTCGATCAGGCGGCGGCCGAGATCGAGGCGACCGTGCGCGGTGCTATCGACGATCCCGAAATCACGGTGGCGTTTTCCTATCCGGCCGGCCGCGACCATGCGCTTGGCGGTACGGCGGCGGAGATCGATGCTGATAGGCCGGAGGTTGCGATGCTGTCGGAGGCGATCAGCGGGGCGCTTGCGGGCCGCGGCAACATTGCGGGCGCACCATTCTGGTCGGAATCGCCGTTCTTCGTGAACCGGCTGGGCATTCCCGCAGTCTACTGCGCGCCGGGCGATATCCGCAACTGCCACACCTACAACGAACATGTCGAGATCGAGGAATTTCTCGCGGGAGTCGTCGGCTTCGCGGCCTTCATGGCGCGCTTCTGCGGAACGGTGGAATGAACAACTCAAGCAAAAGAGGGAACAGGACCATGCAGATGACGAAATGGCTGGCCGGGGCATTGGCCGCCGGTCTTATCATGAGCGCCGCAACCGCCATCGCCCAGACCGTCGGCCCGGCCGGCGAGGCAGCGACGCCCAGCGCCGACGTGGCGCTGTCAGATGCCGATATCGCGGCGCTGAAGGACAAGGGCTACAAGGCGGCGCTCCTCTGGCACACCTCGTCGGATTTCACCAATGCGGTCGGCCAGGGCGCGACGGATGAGTTCAAGCGCGCCGGCATCGAGATCGCCGTGACGACCGATGCGCAGTTCGATGCCGCGCGTCAGCGCAGCGACATCGAGACGGCGCTTGCCGCCAAGCCGAACGTCATTCTCGCTCTGCCGCTCGATCCGGTTACGTCGGCCGAAGCGTTCCGCCAGGCCGTCGCCGACGGTGCCAAGCTGGTCTTCCTGTCGAATGTACCGAAGGACTACAAACACGGTGCGGATTATGCGTCCATCGTGACCGACGACCTCTTCCAGATGGGCAAGCAGGCGGCTGATGCGCTCGCCAAGTCGATCGGCGGCAAGGGCACGGTCGGCTACATCTTCCACGACGCGACCTACTACGTCACCAATCAGCGCGACCAGGCTTTCAAGTCGACCATCGAGAAGGATTATCCGGATATCAAGATCGTCGCGGAACAGGGCATTTCCGACCCGGCGCGCGCCGAGGAACTGGCCAATGCCATGCTGTTGCAGAACCCGGATCTCGACGGCATCTATGTCACCTGGGCCGAGCCCGCGGACGGTGTGCTGGCGGCGCTGCGTGGCGCGGGCAACACGAAGACGAAGATCGTCACGCTCGATCTCGCCGAGCCGGTGGCACTCGACATGGTCAAGGGCGGCAATGTGACGGCACTTGTCGCCGACAAGGCCTATGAGCTTGGCCGCGCCATGGCTGCTGCCGGCATGAAATCGCTGCTCGGCCAGGAAACGCCGGCCTTCGTCGTCGCCCCGGCGCTCACCGTTACCAAGGAGAACGTCTCCCAAGCCTGGAAAGACTCGCTGAACCGCGACGCGCCGCAATCGGTGCTCGACGCAGCGAAGTGACCGCCTGACTGCGGCGGCGCCAAACCGCCGCAGCCCCATCGCCCCAATGTTGCAGTTTCACGGGAGGAAACCATGCGTATCGCAACCACGCTCGCTTTGATGACCGGCCTTTTCGGCGCGCACGCCTTTGCCGCTGACGGAGCGACGACGGGCCCGCACGGCGAAACGCCGACGGCCGCCAGCACCGTCACGCTCACCGCCGAGGAAGAGCAGAAGATCAAGGACGGAAAATTCACCGCGGCCCTCGTCTGGCACGAGATGAGCGAATACACCAATGCGGTCAATGCCGGCGCCCAGGACGAGTTCAAGCGCCTCGGCATCGAGGTTGTCGCACAGACCGATGCCGGCTTCGACGGCGCGCGCCAGAAAGCGGATGTCGAGACGGTGCTGGCGAAGAAGCCGTCGATCATCGTGTCCCTGCCTGTCGATCCGGCCAGCGCCGCTACCGTCTATGACCCGGCCCGTGCGGCTGGCGTCAAGCTCGCCTTCGTCGACAACTCGCCGGCCGGCTACGAACACGGCAAGGACTATGTGACCATTGTTTCCGACGACCTCTTCCAGATGGGCAACAAGGCCGGCGTCGCCATGGCAGAGGCCTTGGGCAAGAAGGGCAAGGTCGGCTACATCTTCCACGATGCCGATTTCTACGTGACCAACCAGCGCGACCAGGCCTTCAAGAAGACCATCGAGCAGGATTATCCTGACATGAAGATCGTCGCTGAGCAGGGTATGGCCGATCCCGCCCGCAGCGAGGAGATCGCGCAGGCGATGGTGACGCAGCATCCCGATCTCGACGGCATCTATGTCACCTGGGCCGAGCCGGCGCTGAGCGTGCTTTCGGCACTGCGTTCGGCCGGCAACAGCCACACCAGGATCGTCACGCTCGACCTCAACGAGCCGGCCGCGCTCGACATGGTCAAGGGCGGCAGCGTCGCGGCGCTGATTGCCGACGAGGCCTATAATATCGGCGTCACGGCGGCCCGGTCCGCGGCGGGCGCGATGCTCGGCAAGGAGGCTGCCCCGTTCCTCGTCGTCGATTCCCTGGCGGTCACCAAGGACACGGTGAAGGAAGGCTGGAAGACGTCGCTGAACAAGGACGTTCCGCAGTCCATCGCCGACGCCTTGAAATAAGCGAAGCCCGGTCGGCTCTCATTCACGGAGGTAAATCATGTCCAGTACCAACCAGGGTGCCGCGGTCCGTGCGGCGGGGCTGGCCGGCCGCGTCAACCTGCAGCAATATGTCGTCTATTTCGGCTTCCTCGCGATCTTCCTGTTCTTCGCCATCGTGCTGAAGGACAGCGGGTTCCTGACGGTCCGCAACCTCTCGAACATCGTGCTGCAGACGGCGCCGGCGACGATCATGGCGATCGGTCTCGTCTTCGTCATGTCGGCGGGCGAGATCGACCTTTCCATCGGCTCGACGGTCGCCGTCGCGGCGCTCGCCGCGGCCGTCACCATGCAGAGTTACGGCATGGTGCCTGGCATCGCCGCCGGTCTCGGCTGCGGCCTGCTGATCGGTCTCGTCAACGGTGTGCTGGTCGCCTATGTGCGGCTGCCGTCCTTCCTCGTCACGCTGGCGACGCTCGGCCTCTTTGCCGGCGTCTCGCGCTCGATGACGGACCTGCGCAGCATTCCCGTCACGAACGAGACCTTCACCGGCTTCTTCGGCTCCGGCGCGCTCCTGGGCATTCCCTCGCTCATCTGGTGGACGGCCATCGCCGTCGCCTTCGGCCATATCCTCTACCGCGAGACCCGCTTCGGCGCCCATGTGCTGGCGGTCGGCGACAATGCGCGGGCGGCCAGCGTCTCCGGCATTTCCGTACCGAAGATGCGCCTTGCCGTGCTGATGATTTCGGGCGCGCTCGCCGGGCTTGCCGGCCTTCTCTATGCCGGACGTCTTCAAGCGGCGAAGTATACGCTCGGCGAGACCGACCTGATGACGGTCATTGCCGCCGTCATCGTCGGCGGCACGCTGCTCAACGGCGGCAAGGGCTCGATCATCGGTGCGCTCGTCGGCTCGCTGATGATGGGCATGCTCAACAACGGCCTCATCCTGATGGGCCTTTCCGTCTCCGACCAGATGATCGTTCGCGGTCTCATCATCCTTGCCGCAGTCGCCGTGTCGCTGCGCGAAAAATCCCGCTGAGGAGAACCTGAATGTTTCTCGACGTTCTGCGCCGGCGCAATCCCGGTTTCATCGAAGCCGCCCAGAAACTTCACCGCGAGGGCAAAATCCCGGCCAATGCCTATGTGATCGATCTCGACGCGATCGAGCGCAACGCCCGCATCCTCAAGGACGAGGCAACGCGGCTCGGCCTGAAAACCTTCGCCATGACGAAACAGTTCGGCCGGTCGAGCTCGGCTTGCAAGGCAATCCTCGCCGGCGGCATCGATCGCGCCGTCGCCGTCGACATGGCCTGCGCCAAGGCGACCCACCGGGCGGGCCTGAAGGTCGGCCATCTCGGCCATCTCCAGCAGGTTGCCCGTCATGAGGCGAACGGCGCCGCCGGTGTGCTCCAGCCGGATTACTGGACGGTCTTCAACGAGGCCAAGGCGCGCGAGGCCGCCGCCGGCGCCAAGGCGGCCGGCCGCACGCAGAACCTTCTCGCCCGTATCCACGCGGAAGGCGATACCTTCTATCGCGGCCATGAGGGCGGCTTCGACGCCAGCGATGTGGTCGCCGTTGCCGACATGTTTGATGGCCTCGAAGGTGGCCGCTTCGCCGGCATTACGACCTTCCCGGCGCTGCTCTTCGATCATCAGGCCCGCAAGGTGTTGCCCACCCCGAACCTTGCGACGCTGACGCAGACCGCCGAGGCGCTGGCGAAGGTCGGACGCCGCGACATCGAGGTCAACGCCCCCGGCACTACCTCCAGCGTGCTGCTTGCCGCGCTGGCGGAAGCCGGCGCCACGCAATGCGAACCCGGTAACGGTCTGCACGGCACGACGGCCCTGCATGTGGTGGAAGACCTGCCGGAGCTGCCCGCCATGCTCTACCTCACCGAGGTCTCGCACCTCTCGGGCGGCAAGGCCTATTGCTTCGGCGGCGGCTTCTACATCGATCCGATCTTCCCGGACTATGACGTGAAGGCCATCGTCTCCGACGAGCCGACTGTCGCCGCAAATGCCTTGCGCAGCGTCGAAATCCCGCCGCCCTCGGCCATCGACTATTACGCGATGATCGATGCAACCGGCCCGGGCGCACCAAAGCCGGGTGACACCGCTATCTTCGGTTTTCGCGGCCAGGCCTTCGTCACCCGTGCCTATGTCGTTGGCGTTTCCGGCATCTCCTCCGGTGCGCCGAAGGTCGAGACCGTCGAGAATACGGCTGGCGAAACCGCCGCCTGGCCGATCTGGGAGCAAAGGGCATGAAAGCGAACGCTGCCACCACGACCGGCCAGCCCATCCTGGCGCTGAAGGACATCCGCAAGACCTTCGGCGGCGTCGTCGCCATCGAGAACTTTTCGCTCGATGTCCATCCCGGCGAAATCGTCGCCCTTGTCGGCGACAACGGTGCCGGCAAGTCGACGCTGATCAAGATCATCTCCGGCGTGCACCCGCCGACCTCGGGTTCGATCGCCATCGAGGGTGAGGCCGTCGCCATGTCGAACGCGACGATGGCGCGTGCGCACGGCATCGAAGTCGTCTACCAGGATCTCGCGCTCGCCGACCAGCAGACGGTCTACATGAACATGTTTCTGGGCCGCGAGCCGACCAGGGCTTTCGGTCTGCTCGACCGCCGCCGCATGATTGACGAGACGGAAAAGCTGGTGAAGGAACTGGACGTACGCATCCCCTCCGCGCACGCGACGATCCGTGACCTCTCCGGCGGTCAGCGCCAGGGTGTCGCTATCGCCCGCGCGACCCATTGGGCCAGCAAGCTGATCCTGCTCGACGAACCGACCGCCGCGCTCGGCGTTGCCGAAACCGCCAAGGTGGAGGAGATCGTCGCCTCGCTGAAGACACGCAATATCGGCGTGCTGATCATCAGCCACAGCCTCGACCAGGTCTTCAAACTTTCCGACCGCATCTGCGTTTTGCGCCGCGGCAGGCAGATCGGTATCCGCGAGACGAAGAAGACCGACAAGAACGAGATCATCGCGATGATCACTGGCTTGCAGCAGAGCTGATTGCCGCTTTCAGGGTAACGGTATCTCGCCTGTGACATGCGGGACCGCGTAGCCGCGTTTCACGGGTGCGCGGCCTGCCATTGCGAGATACCAGCGCTGTACCTCGGGAAAGTCGCCAAGATCGATCACGTGGCGCTGGAAGCGCGAGACCCATGGCCAGATCGCGATGTCGGCGATCGAATAGTCGCCGGCGATATGCTCGCGACCGGCCAACCGTGCCTCGAGGGTGCTGTAGAGCCGGCGTGTTTCGCCCGCGAACAGGGCCTCGGCGAAGGGTGCCTTTCCGGGATTGTAGGTGAGGAAGGTATGCGCGTGCCCCAGTGTCGGGCCGAAGCCTCCTGCCTGCCAGAAGAGCCATTCGACGGCCTCGAACCGGGCGGGGCCGCTCGCCGGCAGCAAGCGGCCGGTCTTTTCCGCAAGGTAGAGAAGGATCGCGCTTGAATCGGAAAGCGTGACGCCCGTGTCATGGTCGATGATCGCCGGGATCTTCGAACCGGGATTGATTTTTCGGTATTCCGGCGAGAACTGGTCGCCCCGGGTGATATCGATCGTGTGGGGGCGATAGTCGAGGCCGAACTCTTCGAGCGCGATCGAGACCTTCAGACCGTTCGGAGTGATCCAGGTGTAGAGGTCGATCATCGTCAGTCGAACATCCTGTCCTCGACCGGCAGCGCCCGCATGGCGAAGCGCCCGGTCACGTCGTCGAGGCCTGCATAGAGCTGGCGCAGGGTATGCACGATCGCCTCGGCCCTTGGATCGCCGACACGATAGACGATCGCCTTGCCCTCCCTGCGCGCCATGACGATGCCGGCTTCACGCAGTTCGGCGAGCTGCTGCGACAGCGTTGGCTGGCGGATGCCGAGCTCCTCTTCGAGGGCAGAAACGGAGGCCTCCGTCTCCATGAGATAACAGATGATCGCGAGGCGATTGGCATTGCCAACCAGTTTCAGGAGCTCGCTGGCCTCGCCGACGCTGCGGCAAATTCGATTGGAGACCGGCTTGGTCAAGGACACACTCCCTATTGCTCTATAAAAAAGTAAAATGTCTCTCGCTCAAATTCAACGGCCGGGACAGCGCTATCGCCGATAGAAGCAGAAATATTCCTTATTCTATCGATTTAATAGAATTCTCATTGCGATCACGCCCGCAGGCCGGGACAGCCTTCCTCGCTTTCAATCTATAAAAAAGTAAATTGTCTCGCAGAATTGACATGCGGGAGTGAAAATGCGGATCGGCGTCCATCCGAACAATCTACATTTGCGGCTCGCCCGGCTCTGGCCGGGCAGCTTCGCGAAACTTGACCCGGAATTCGTGCCTTATGGCGAAGGGCGCGATACCGCCCGCTTGCTTGAAAGCGGCAGGATCCATTTTGGCGGCACGGGCTCGACACCGCCGATCGAGGCCGATGCGCTGGGGCTCGGCGTGCAGTACATCGCGGCTTCGGCGCCGCGCCCGGCCAATGGCGCGATTTTCGTGCGGGTGGACAGCGATATCCAGTCCATGGCCGGCCTTGCCGGCAAGCGGGTTTCCCTCGTCGATGGCTCCTTTCACACGTATCTGCTGGCGCGCAGCCTGGAAGGCGAGGGGCTCGGCCTGGCAGATGTGACGAGGGTCGAGAGCGCCCACCACGATTCCCTGGAGGAACTTCTGGAGGGCCGGGTCGATGCCTGGGTCGCCATGTCGCCACGCCTCGAAAGGGTCTCGGGCAGGCCGGACCTGCGACTGCTCGTCCGCTGCGGCGGGACCATTCCCAACCGCTCCCTCTTCTGGAAGCTCGAACGGCACGCGCTGCCGGCCGAAACGATCCGGACCATCACGGACGAACTCGATCGTGTCGGCCGGGAAGTGACGGCGGATCTCCGCAAGGCGGCGGAGCTGCTGGCCGCGGAAGAGAACAGCGATGGCGATGCGGATGCCTGGGAGCGTGTCCTTCGCTCTCGGGATTTCTCCGTCGGTCCGGCGGGCGCGGAGATTATCGCCGAACAGCAGGCCGAGGCCGACACCCTTCACCGGCACGGTCTTTTTTCCACCGGGGTCGCATTGAAGCGATCGATCCTGTCCGCTTGAGGAGCCTTCGATGAACGTTCTCTGGTATATGTGCGCTCCGGATGGGGCTTATCCCTGGCAGCCGGAAGGCTCCCGCAAGGTCGATCTCGGATATTACAAGCAGCTCGCCCAGGCCTATGACCATCTCGGTTTTACCGGTGCGCTGTTTGCGACCGGTGCGCACGACGTCTGGGTGCTGGCAAGCGCGCTGCTGTCTTCCACGGAACGGATGAAACTCCTCGTCGCGATCCATCCCGGCCTCGTCGCGCCGACGCTGCTCGCCAAGATGGCGGCGACGCTGCAGGAGTTCTCGCGCGGGCGGCTGTTGATCAACATCGTCTCCGGCGACGCGAAGATGCTCGGCGCCTATGGCATGACCATGCCGCATGACGAGCGCTACGATATGGCGGATGAATATCTGCAGATCTGGCATCGGCTGTTTGCCGGCGAAACCGTCACGCACCAGGGCAGGTATTTCAAGACGGACGGTGCTCGGCTGGCGTTACCGGTCGGCGAGACCATCGCGCCGCCACCGCTCTGGTTCGGCGGATCCTCCGACAAGGCACTCGATGTCGCCGCCAGACATGTCGACACGTATCTGTCGTGGGGCGAGACGCCGGAGCAGATCAAGGAAAAGATCGACGCGGTGAAGGCGAGGGCGGACCGCTATGGCCGCAAGCTTGAATATGGCATCCGGCTCTACGTGATCGTGCGCGACACGGATGCCAAGGCCTGGGAGGCTGCTGCGGATCTCTACGACCGCATGGACGACACTGCAATTGCAGCCAATCAGCGCTTCGTCGGCCGGAGCGACTCCGTCGGCCAGCAGCGCATGACCGCGATGCACGGCGGCCTGAAGCCCACCAACCTGCGGGACCTGGAAGTCGCTCCGGATCTCTGGGCTGGCATCGGGCTTGTCCGGCCGGGACCGGGTACGGCGATCGTCGGTTCGCCCGATACCGTTATCCGGACGCTGGAGGCCTACCGGAAAGCCGGCGTCGAAACCTTCATCCTCTCCGGCATGCCCCTGCTCGAGGAAGCCTATCGTTTTGGCGAGACGGTTCTGCCGCGGCTCGATGTTTCCCGGGAGGTGTCGCAGGCGCGGCAATTCACCTGGTCGACACTCTTCGACCGCGACCTCTCGACGGTCAAGAGCGCCTGAGAGCGGAAAGGTAAACGCGTGGCCATCAGCCAGTCCTCCATCCTCGACGCGCCGGCCGCGCCCGCGCGCAATCTTGCCGAACATGCATTGAAGCGGATCGAAGATGCGCTCGGCGCCTTCGCGGCCTTCATTCTTACCATGCTGCTCGCGGTTGTGCTGGTGAGCGTCGGATTGCGCTATTTCTTCTCGACCGGCTTTGTCGGCTCAGAAGATCTTGCAATCTGGCTGCATGTCGCGCTGATCGCGCTTGGCGCGCCGCTCAGCCTCGGCAGCGCGCTGGCCATGCGGCTCGATGTTTTCATTCGGTTGCTGCCGGCGCGTTTGCTGCCCCTGGCTCAGATGCTCGCGGATGTGTTCACGGTCCTTGCCGCGTCGATCCTGCTTTTTGGCGGCAGCGAGATTATGGCCATGCTGGGCGGCGTATCGCCGACGCTTGGCATCCCGGAATGGATCCGCTTCGGTTTTCTTGGCGCGGGAGGCGGCCTCGTCCTCGTCGTGCTTGTCCTGCGGCGGATCGGAGAGGGCAGGATCGGCGGCGTATCCGCATCGCTCGTGCTCGGTGCGGCGGTCTATTTCGGTGTCCCGGAGACCGGATTTGGCACGGACCTGCCGCCAAGCCTCTTTCTGGCGGTCGTGGCGGGGCTTGGCCTGCTTCTGGCCGCGCCGCTGGCGCATGCCTTCCTTGCCGCGGCCTATGTCGCGATCGCCTTCGGCAGCAGCCTACCGGAACCGGCGATCGTTTCGACGACCGTTACCGGCATGTCGAAGTTCCTGCTGCTCGCCATTCCCTTCTTTCTCCTGGTCGGCGGGCTCTTGACGGCGTCTGGCGTCGCCAACCAGCTCGTGCGTTTCGCCGCCTCCATGGTCGGCCACCGGCGGGCCGGGTTGGCGCAGACGACGCTTCTGACGAGCGTGCTGTTTTCCGGCGCCTCCGGCTCGTCTTTCGCCAATGCTGCCTTCGGTGCATCGACCTTCCAGCCCGAACTTGTCCGCCACGGTTATCCGCCGGCGCAGGCCGGTGCGATCATCGCCGCGACCTCGGTACTGGACAACGTCATTCCGCCCTCGATCGCCTTCCTGATCCTTGCTGCGGCGACCAACCTGTCCGTGGGTTCGCTTCTGGTCGGCGGTTTCTTTGCCGGCGGGCTGATGGCCGTCTGCCTTGCGGTGGCCATTCACCTGACGGTCCGGGAGCAGGTAGGGCAGGTCCGTGCGACGGGCGCCGAGCGTGGAAGGGCCGCCATAGCGGCCATTCCGGCCTTCGGCCTTGGTATCATTGTCGTGGTGGGCATCCGCGTCGGCGTCGTCACGACGACGGAAGCTGCCGCCCTGGCTGCGCTCTACACGCTCGGCCTTGCGGCCTGGTCGAAACTCGGGTTCGGTTCCGTCTTTCTTTCTTTCCGCCAGGCAGCGACGGAAGCGGCTGCGATCGGCTTGCTGATCGGCACCGCCGGTCCCTTCGCGTTCCTGCTCGCCGTGGATGACGTCTCGGGCCTCGTCACCCAATTCGTGACAGTTTTGGGCGGAAGTGCGCTTGCGGTCCTCATCCTTTCGAACATCATCCTTCTCGTCGTCGGCCTCGTGCTCGATATCGGCGCGGCGATCCTGCTGTTCGGCCCGATCCTGCTGCCGGCCGCGGTGGCCGCCGGCATCGATCCGATCCATTTCGGGGTCATTCTGGTGGTCAATCTGATGATCCACGGCCTGACGCCGCCGCTCGGCATGCTCATCTTCGTGGTGAGCGGCGTGACCCACATTCCCGCCACAGCGCTCTTTCGGGCCGTCGTGCCCTATCTCGCCGCGCTTCTCGTTTCCCTGGCGATCCTTTGCGCCTGGGCGATTCTTTTCTAACGCATCTTGTCATGGGGACATCAGACATGAGCAATCTCAACCGCCGTACTCTTTTGAAGACCGCTGCCGCCACCGGGCTCGCCTTTGCGGCGCCGGCCTATATTCGCGCGGCATCCGCCAGCGCCACGACGATCACGGTCGCCTCGCTCTTGGGTGACGACAAGCCGGAAACCAGGGTGTGGGTGAAGATCAGCGAACTGGTGGAGGCGCAGCTTCCGGGCCAGTTCCGCTTCAATATCGTCAAGAACGGCGCACTGGGCGGCGAGAAGGAAGTGGCCGAAGGCGCCCGCCTCGGTTCCGTTCACGCCAGCCTTTCGACAGTCTCCTCGCTTTCGGGCTGGGTACCGGACCTGCAGATACTCGACCTGCCCTTCCTCTTCCGGGATGCCGCCCATGTGCGCAAGACGGTCGATGGCGACGTCGGCGCCGACCTCCGGCAAAAGCTTGCCGCGCAGAATTTCGTGGTCGGCGACTTCATCAACTACGGAGCGCGCCATCTCCTCACCAAGGAGCCGGTCACGCGCCCGGACCAGCTGAAGGGCAAGAAGATCCGGGTTATCCAGAGCCCGCTGCACACGAGGTTGTGGAGCGCTTTCGACACCACGCCCGTCGGTATTCCGATCACCGAGACTTACAATGCGTTGTCGACCGGCGTTGCCGATGCCATGGACCTTACCAAATCGGCCTATGCCGGCTTCAAGCTCTACGAAGTCGTGCCCTACATGACGGAAACGGGCCATATCTGGGCGTCGGGCGTCATCTTCTACGCCGCCGGCTTCTGGGGCCAGCTTAACGATGAGCAGAAGGCCGTCTTCCAGGATGCATCGCGCCAGGGGGCGACCTATTTCAACCAGCTCATTGTCGAGGACGAAGCGAAGTCCGTCGAGCAATCGCTGAAGAACGGCGGCAAGCTGCTGAAACCGGACGCGTTTGACGAATGGCAGAAGGGCGCGCAGGGCGTCTGGCAGGATTTCTCCGCCATCGTTGGCGGCGTTGAGCGTATCAGGGCCGTCCAGTCGGCATAGCCCTTGCCCCGTACAGGCGTTCAACACGGCTCTGCCGCCCGGCGTATTTTTTGGCGCCGGGCGGTTCAACGACGGTCAGAACTCGATCACGACCTTCCCGAATGGTCCGCGATCGAGATGTGCAAAGGCCTGATCCGCCTCCTCGAAGCGATAGCGCCTGTCGATCACCGGCTTGAGGCCGATGCTGTCCACGGCCCGCACGAAATCCTCCAGTGCCCGGCGATGACCGACCGAAATGCCCTGCACGACCGGCGACTTGAGAAGAAGCGCGGAGGCGGGACCGGAGATTTCGAACCCTTCGAACACGCCGATCAAGGAGACCCGCCCGCCGACAGCCACCGCTTTCAGCGCCTCTCCAAAACCCGCGCCGCCGGCGATATCGAGCACGTGGTCGGCGCCATGGCCGTCCGTCAGGTCGATGAGCCGCTCGACCCAGCCGTCACGCGGGAGCAGATGGTCGGCTTTGAGCGCGCGCAGCCTTTCGTGCTTTTCTGCGCTCGACGACGTGACGAAGGTCTGCGCGCCGTGCGCCCGTGCAATCTGCAAGGCGAAGAGAGCGACCCCGCCTGTTCCCTGGATCAGCACCTTCTCACCGGCCTTCAGGCTTCCGCTCTCGATGAGTGCCATCCATGCTGTAAGGCCGGCGCAGGGCAGCGTGCTCGCTTCCCCGGCATCCAGCGTCTTCGGTGCGGCAACGAACCAGTCGGCCGGGAACGTCACATATTCCGAGAGCACGCCGGGATGCGCACCGCCGAGCGTCCTGTAGGGCGGATTGCGCGCATCGCCCAGGCCCTTGCCCTCGATCCGGCCGGGCATGAAGGTGGAGATCACCTTGTCGCCCGCCTTGAAGCGGCTGACGCCGGGGCCGACGGCCTCGACCACGCCGGCCATGTCGGAGGCGGGCACGAAGGGATAGTCCAGCGGCAGGCCCATGCCGCTCTCCAGAACGAGCTTGTCGCGGTAGTTGAGGGAAACGGCTTCGGTGCGCACGCGAACCTCGCCATGCCCGGGCTCCGCGATTGCCGCAGCGCGGATCGCGAAGTCCTTCGGACCGATCGCCGCCATGCTCCACTGCCTTGCCATTGTCATCGCTAATCTCCTTCTCGATGTGTTGAAGGAAGTCTATCGTTGAAAATTCATCGGCAGTTGCGGTATTAATTCGCCACACTGGTTCCTGAATGGATACAATATGGAACACCTGAAGGACGTCTCGGTTTTCGTGGAAGCGGTTGATGCCGGTGGGTTCTCGGCAGCGGCGAAGCGGCTCAACCTGACACGCTCGGCCGTCGCCAAGACGATCGCACGCATGGAGACGCGGCTGAAAGTCAGGCTCTTTCATCGCACGACGCGCAGCCAGGGCATGACGGAAGAAGGCCGCTATTTCTATGAACGGTGCCTGAGGGCGATCGAGGAGATCCGGGCCGGCGAGGCCGAACTGGAATCGGGCCGGCGCGATGTCCGCGGCAAGCTGCGGGTCACGATGCCTGTCATCTTCGGCCGCCAATGCGTCGCGCCGCTGCTGATCGGCCTGTTGGACCACCATCCGGGGCTCGAACTCGATCTGTCCTTCAGCGACCGTGTCGCGGACCTGCGGGCTGACGGGTTCGATCTTGCGGTGCGCAATGGCCGTCTCAAGGACGATGCCGACACCGTCGTCCGGCGGGTCGCCTTCCAGCGCCTGACGGTCTGTGCCTCGCCGGCCTATATCGAGATGCATGGCGAACCACAGCGACTGGAGGATTTGCCAAACCACGAGGGCATCATCTATGGCAAGAGAGAGAGCCACGATACCTGGGTGTTTCCATCGCCCGATGACCCCTGGCGCGTCGTCCTGCCCCGTTCCCGCCTAAGGCTGGATGATCTCGAATCGATCCGGGATGCAGCCTGCCGCGGGTTGGGGCTTGCCTGGTTGCCCTGCTGGATGATTCGGAACGATGTTGCTGCTGGACGGCTTCGACAGGTCCTGAGGGCTGTGCCGTCGGTCACCTTCGAAACCCACGCTGTCTGGCCGCGCTCCCCCGTCATGCTGCCGCGCGTCCGGCTGGCGATCGATACCCTGGCGGCTGGGCTGCCCGGCATGATGGAGTAGAGGGGAGATGTGGGTGCCGGGTGGACATCCTTCCGGCGTCCCGGCAATATCCCGGCTTCGTCATTGTCACATTCGCATCTTCACCGGAGGCACGCCCGTTTTGAACCGGCCGGGACACCATCGCGGCGCGGGCTGGCGTCTGTTGCTCGCTTTCATGCTGCTTTTTTCCGCGCATGAAGCGCGGGCGGCAGACCTGTCGATCATCACCTCCTATCCGCCTTCCTTCTACGAGCCGTTCCAGCGTGCCTTCGAGGCGCGCAATCCGGATATCCGCGTTACGGTCGTGCAGCGCAACACCGGCAGTGCAAGCCGTTTTATCCTCGAAAAGCCCGAGGTCGCAGCGGACATCTTCTGGGCATCGGCGACGGACGCGTTCGAACTCCTGAAGCGCAAGGGTGCCCTGCGAGCGATCCAGCCGCGGCAGACCGGAGCGCCGGAGCGCATTCTCGGCTATCCCGTCAACGATCCGGAGGGCTTCTATCTGGGCTTCGCGCTGTCCGGTTATGGGCTCGTCTACAACGCCGCCTACCTCGCGCAATACGACCTGCCGGTGCCACAGAACTGGCAGGACCTGCTGATGCCCGTCTATGCCGGCCATATCGGCATCACCTCGCCTTCCCGTTCCGGCACCACGCATCTGATCGTCGAGGCGCTGTTGCAGACCTACGGCTGGGAGCGAGGCTGGGCGTTGCTGTCGGAGCTCGGTGGCAACCTCTCGACTGTGACGGCGCGCAGCTTCGGCGTTGCCTCGGGCGTTGCGCAGCGCCGCTTCGGCATCGGCGTGACGATCGACTTCCTTGCCAAGGCGCCTGATGTCTCGGGCGCGGAAAACGTCTTCGTGCTGACGCCGGATCCCCTCTACGTGCCGGCCAACATCGCCATCCTCTCGCGAGCAAGAAACGCGGAGGCTGCCGAGCGGTTCGTCGACTTCCTGTTCTCGCAGGAAGGGCAGGACATCCTCCTGCGCCCGGCGATCGGACGCATTCCGGTGCGGGCGGCGCTGAATGCCGGGTTGCTGCCCGCAGAAAATACTGGTGGGCTGCTGGCGGCGAACGGTTTCAACGCGCGCCTTTCGGCTGAGCGCTACGGCATCGTCAACCTGATCTTCGACGACTACATCGTCCGTCGCCGGGCGATGCTCGCCCGTCTCTGGGCACGGCTGCGGGCGCTTGAGGGCGAGGCTGCGGGGGATGCCGGCAGGCGCAGCACTTTGGCGAGCGTGCGCCGGCTGCTCGGCACACCCCCGCTCTCTTCCGAGGATGTCGAGAGATTGGCCGAAGGCCTGAAGGGGGAATGGCCGCGGGGCATTGCCCGCACGACCGAACAGCAGGCCTTTGCACGCGACATCCGCGGCGCCGTCGAGCGGAATCTTGCCCGGGCGGAAAGCCTGCTTGTTGGCATCTCGACCGCGGCCGGGCGGCGATGATAGAAGCCGCCGCCATGGAGACGAGCAAGAGATCACGATGGAACGGGCAGAGCCGCTGGCGTTTCGGTATCGGTGCGCGTCTTGGCGCGGCCTTCGTCGCCATCGTCGGCCTCGCCGTCTGCGCCAGCCTCGTCGGCTGGCTCTCCTACCGGGAATTGTCGGGCGAGCTTTCGCGCATCGCTGAAGTGCAGATGCCGCAGCTCGCTTTCGCCTCCCGGCTTTCCAAGGCGGGTGCCGATATCGGTTCGGTCACCGCCGCGCTGACCGGCGCGGAGACACGGGCGGAATATGACGAGACGAGGCGTGTCTATGCCGAACGGTTGGCGGCGCTGCAGGCGCTTTTGGAAAACCACGAGCCGGAGCCGTCGGTACAATCCCTGCTGCCATTGGCGGCGTCGATCAACGGTAATCTCGCCCGGATCGACCTTGCCGCCGGCAAGCGCTTCACGCTGGCCGAGGCGATGCGCGCGGATGTGGAGGAGCTGCGCTGGGTTCAGGCCGATCTTATCGAAGAGGCCGATCCGTTGGTCGACGATATCCGCTTCAACATCGAGGCGGAGACGCGCAACGGCCGCAGTGCCGCAGCGCTCGGAGAACAGCGGCGCAGCGAGGCGCTGCTCACCGTGGTGTCGCAGGCCAATCTTGCCACAGGGTTGATCGCCCGGCTGGTCAGCAGCGCGACGGCGGAGGAGGTTCAGGAGGCCAATGCCTTTCTCGGTGACAGCGCGGACGAGCTTGCCGCGCGCCTTGCGACGCTGGAGGGCTGGCCGGACAGCCTGACGGTGCGCCAGCTCGCCCGGCGCATCCTGCAGCAATCCGATCCCGCGACCGGCACGCCCAACCGGAAGCGCTCCGAAATGCGCGAGGCGGGCCGGCTCGGAGAACTGGCAAAGGAGAACAGCCGGCTCGTCGCGGAACTCGGCCAGCGCATCGAGGCGGAGGTGGTGGCGATCGAGGCACGGGCGGGTACGGCGGCACAGCGGGCTGCCGCGGCCATCGATCTCGGTCGAAAGCTGCTTGCGGCCATCGCCCTGCTGGCGGTGGTGCTTGCCATCGGCATCGGCGTGTTCTACGTGCATCGTAGTCTGCTGGCGCGCATCGATCAGCTCGCCCATGCCGCGATGGCGATCAGTGCGGGCAATCCGGCGGTGCGGATTCCCGCCGGTGGTGACGACGAGTTGGCGGACCTCGCCCGGGCCCTTACCCTGTTTCGCCAGACGCGTGACGAGCTGGTGCAGTCGGCCAAGCTGGCGGCGCTGGGCCAGATGGCGGCGGGCATCGGGCACGAACTGAACCAGCCGCTCGCGGCGATCCGCGCGCATATTCACAGTGGGTCGACGCTGATTGCGCGCGGCAACAGCGAGCAGGCGCTGAACAATTTGGAAAAGATCCGCGCTCTGACAGCCCGCATGGCCGGCCAGATCAGCCATATCCGTCGCTTCGCGCGCCGGCCGGATGCGGAGCTGCACCCCGTCGATCTTCCGGCCGTCGTACATGAAGCCCTGAGCCTTCTAGAGCACCGCTTCGAGGAGGAGCGGGTGACACTGAAGCTCGCCCTACCGCCCGATATGCCGCGCGTGATGGCCGAACCGGTGCGGCTGGAGCAGGTCGTGGTGAACCTCATCGCCAATGCGCTCGATGCCGTCGCCGGTCGGCCTGAACGGATGGTGACGGTGACGGCCGAGAAAAGCGTTGCGGGGGCGAGCCTGATCGTCGGTGATACCGGCGCGGGTATCGCCGCGAAGGATCGCGGCGCAGTCTTCGACCCCTTCTTCACCACCAAGCCGGTCGGCGCCGGGCTCGGGCTCGGCCTTTCCATTTCCTACAACATTATCAAGGACTTCGGCGCCGACATCGGCGTGCTGGAGACCGGGCCCGGCGGCACGCGTTTCATCGTGTCCCTGAAAGGAGCGGCATGACCGCATCGACCGACATCATTCTCGTCGACGACGACGCCAATGTGCTAGACGCCTGCCGCGAACTGCTCGAGATCGAAGGATTTCGCGTCAGCGCGCATGGCTCCGTCGCCGCCTCGCTTTCCGGCCTGCAGGCGGACAGCGAGGCGGTGATCGTGTCGGATGTGCGCATGCCCCAGCAGGACGGCTTCGACCTTCTCGCCGCCGTGCGGGCCATCGACCGGGAGATTCCCATCGTGCTGATGACAGGCCATGGCGATATCCCGATGGCACTGCGCGCCATGCGGGATGGTGCCTGGGACTTCCTCGAAAAGCCGGCCGACCCGGTCCATCTCATCGAGACCGTACGTCGCGCGCTCGCCCATCGCCGGCTGCTCGTCGAAAACCGACGTCTGCGCCTTTCCGTTGCCACGGATGGTTGGGAGGCGCGGCTGATCGGCCATTCGGCGCCGATGGTGCTGCTGCGTGAGCGACTGCAGCGCATCGCCGGGGCCGCGACCGACATCCTCGTTCTGGGGGAAACCGGCACCGGCAAGGAGGTGACGGCGCGGGCGCTGCACGATTTCAGTGGGCGCAAGGGCCGCTTCGTCGCGGTCAATTGTGGCGCGATCCCGGAGACCATGCTGGAATCGGAACTGTTCGGCCATGAGGCCGGCGCCTTCACCGGAGCGAAGGACAAGCGCATCGGCAAGATCGAACATGCCGACGGCGGCACGCTCTTCCTCGACGAGATCGAATCCATGCCGCTGTCTGCGCAGGTCCGCCTGTTGCGTGTGCTTCAGGAGCGCGTCATCGAGCGGCTCGGTTCGAACGACGAGGTTGCGGTCGATCTCCAGGTCGTTGCCGCGACGAAGGCGGACCTGCATCAGCTCGCCCGGCAGGGCAGGTTTCGCGAGGACCTTGCCTACCGGCTCGACATCGCCCGCGTGGAGCTTCCCGCGCTTTCGGCGCGTCGGGGCGACGTGGCGCTGCTCTTCCGTCACTTCCTCGATCTTGCCGCCCGCCGCCAGGGCCGCGCGGCGCCGCATGTGGATGCGACCTTCCTTGCCGATCTCGACCGCCGCAGCTGGCCGGGCAATGTGCGGGAGCTGCGCAATGTCGCCGAACGCTATGTGCTCGGCCTGGAAGACCTGCCGGTCGGCGGGAGCGGGTCATCCGGGGAAACACTGGAGGCGCGCATGGATCGGGTGGAGCGGGCGATCCTCGTCGACAGCCTTGCCGAGCAAGACGGCCGCATCGGCACCACAGCCGATGCACTCGGCATCTCGCGCAAGACGCTCTATCTCAAGATGCGCAAGCACGGCCTCGGGGGCGAGGAGGAGGCGTGAGGTTACCGTTCTGACCCCGAGAATTGGGGGCGATGTTACCTTTCTTTCCCATTCTCCGGGCGGAAACACCGGTTTTCCGGGATTTCCGAAACTGGCACGGGCCTTGCTGACATCCTGATGACCGCCGGAGAGCCGGCGGTGCCATTGGGAGGAAAACCATATGCTCAAGACCATTGCCGCGGCGATGCTGATGTCGGCTGCCGCTCTTTCGACTGTTTATGCTGAGGACGGCGGAAAGGTCACCGTCATCACGTCCTTCTCCAAGGACGTCACCGATCCCTTCAAGGCCGGCTTCGAGGCCGCCAATCCCGGCTATACGCTCGGCGTGCAGAACAAGAGCACGAGTTCCGGCGTCAAGTTCGTCGACGAGACGAAGGCCAACAACCAGGTCGACCTGTTCTGGGCTTCCGCGCCTGATGCTTTCGAGAACCTGAAGGGCCGCAACCTGCTCGCCAAGTTTGCTCCGTCCGTCACGGGCCTGCCGGAGAAGGTCGGCTCCTATCCCGTCAACGATCCGGATGGCTACTATTTCGGCTTTGCCGCGTCCGGCTACGGCATCATGTCGAACGACCGCTATCTGGAGGCCAACAACCTGCCGCAGCCCACGGAATGGAGCGATCTGCTGAAGCCGGAGTATCATGATCACATCGCGATCGCTGCGCCTTCGCGTTCCGGCACGACGCATCTCACCATCGAGACCATCCTCCAGGGTGAGGGCTGGGAGAAGGGCTGGGCGACGCTGACGGGCATCGGCGGCAACCTCCAGCAGGTGACGGAACGCTCCTTTGGCGTGCCGGATGCGGTGAACTCCGGCCAGACGGGTATCGGCATCGTCATCGACTTCTTCGCCTTCTCCGCCAAGGCGAGTGGTTTCCCCGTCAGCTTCAGCTATCCCTCGATCACCACCGTCGTGCCAGCCAATGTCGGCATCATTGCCAATGCACCGAACCCGAAGGGCGCCGAAGCCTTCGTGAACTACCTGCTGTCGGAAAAGGGGCAGGCCGTTCTGCTCGAACCGGCAATCCGCCGCCTGCCGATCAATCCGGCGCTCTACAAGGACGCACCCGAAGGCTTCCCGAATCCCTTCGAGGATCCGCGCTTCCAGTCGATGATCACCTTCGATTCGGATGTTTCCAAGAAGCGCACGGATGTCGTCGATGCCCTCTATGACCAGCTGATCACCTTCCAGCTCGACAGCCTGCGCGATGCGACCAAGGCGATCCATGCTGCTGAGAAGGCATTGGCGAGCAACGACCAGGCCGAAGCGCGGGCGCTGATCGCCGAAGCGCACGGCCTGATCTCCAAGATGCCGGTCACGGCGGAGGAAGCTGCGAGCGACGAAATGCGCGCCGCCTTCACCGGCGGCGAGGAGAAAACGGCCCGCCAGGCCGAGCTGGAACAGGCGTGGGCGGCATTCGCCGGCGAGAAATACGCTGCCGCCAAGACCAAGGCCGAGCAGGCGCTCGACCTCATCGACTGACGCCTTGAGGGTTTCCGCGTCTCCTTGAGAGCGGAAACCCTCTCCCTCCTGTTTTCCCGTCCTGTCTTCGTTCCCCCGGTGCCCATCGGCCGCCGGGCCGGCCGATCTCATTCCGGAGACTGCCTCATGGCTTTCGCACTTTCATCCCTTCCTGCCCGGCGCATTACGGCGCGGCCCGGCCAGGTTCTGGCGGTGACACTGATTGCGCTGTTTCTCGCGATCTTCCTCGTCATTCCCGCCGGAACGGTGATCTACACCGCCTTCACGGAGAAGGGCACCGGCGCGCTCACCGCCGTCAACTTCGTCGACTTCTTCAGGACCGACCTCTTCCGTCGCTCCTTCTTCAATTCCGTCTATGTCTCGGCCATGTCCGTCGTCTGGGCGAGCGCCATCGCGTTGCCGCTCGCGGTACTGACGACGCGCTTCGACTTTCGCGGATCGCTGGTCATCCAGACGCTCGGCTTCGTGCCGCTCATCATGCCGCCCTTCGTCGGCGCGGTTGCCATGCAGCTGCTGTTCGGCCGCAATGGCACCGTCAACCTCCTGCTCAACGACTGGTTCGGCGTCCGCATTCCTTTCATGGAAGGTCTCAACGGCGTCATCTTCGTGCAGTCGCTGCACTATTTCCCCTTCATTCTGATCAACCTCTCCACCAGCCTGCGCAACATCGACCGGTCGATGGAGGAGGCGGCGCAGAACCTCGGTTCGTCCGGCATGCGCCTCTTCCGCCGCATCGTCTTCCCGCTCGCCATGCCCGGTTACCTCGCCGGCGCATCGCTCGTCTTCGTCAAGGTCTTCGACGATCTCGCGACGCCGCTTCTCCTCAACGTCAAGGACATGCTGGCACCGCAGGCCTATCTGCGCGTGACCTCGGTCGGCCTGACCGACCCGATGGGCTACGTCATCTCCGTCATCCTCATCGTCGTCTCGATCTTCGCCATGTGGCTGTCGGCGGTCGCCATGCGCGGTAAGGACTATGCCACCACCCAGCGCGGCGGCGGTGGCCTGTCGCGGCGCAAGCTTGGCCTCGGCGAAAGCATCCTTGCCTACGGTGTCGTCGGCCTCATCCTCCTGCTCGTGCTCTCGCCGCATATCGGCCTGCTCATGCTGTCCTTCGCCACGGTCTGGTCCTTCAGCCCGTTGCCAGATGCGGTGACGCTGGCACATTACGGCCGCGTCTTCGGTGAAAGCTCGATCTACATCAAGAACACACTGATCTACGCGACGCTTGCCGGCCTCATCGACGTGGTCGTCGGCGGTGCCATCGCTTATCTCGTGCTGCGCACCAAGATCGTCGGCCGCCGCTGGCTCGACTGGGCGGCGACCTCGGCGCTTGCCATTCCCGGTGTCGTGCTCGGCATCGGCTATCTGCGCACCTTCTACGGCGTGACGCTGCCGGATGGTACGCCGCTCGCCACGCTTTGGGTCATGGTCGTGCTGGCGCTCGCCATCCGACGCCTGCCCTATGCACTGCGGGCCTGCTATGCCGCCCTGCAACAGGTGTCGGAATCGCTGGAAGAGGCGGCGGAAAACCTCGGGGCGACCAAGCAGCGGACCATCCGCCGCATCGTGCTGCCGCTGATGACGGGCGGGCTTCTTGCTGGCTTCGTCACCAGTTTCTCGACTGCTGCCGTCGAGCTTTCCGCGACGCTGATGCTCATCCAGAGCAATTCCGACGCCCCGCTCGCCTACGGTCTCTACGTCTTCATGCAATCGCCGGCCGGCCGCGGCCCCGGCGCTGCGCTCGGCGTCATCGCGGTCGTCATGGTCGCGCTCTGCACGCTGTTGTCCCACTACGTCATCGAGCGCCGCCAGAAGGCGCTCGGCATCGGCAAATGATCCGGGAGGAACGGACTATGACTATCAATATCGACAAGGCGTCCCTTGCGGACAGCCCCGCCAAGGCGATCAGCATCCGCGACGTGAACCTCTACTACGGTTCGCTGCATGTGCTGAAGGACATCAACCTCGATATCCAGCCCGGCGAGTTCTTCGCCTTCCTCGGTCCGTCCGGTTGCGGGAAGACGACGCTGCTGCGCCTCATCGCGGGCTTCAACCAGGCCCAGAACGGTGCGGTTGTCGTCGGCGGCGAGGATGTGCTCGACATGCCGCCATGGAAGCGCGACATCGGCATGGTGTTCCAGTCCTACGCGCTCTGGCCGCACATGACCGTCGCGCGCAACGTCGCCTTCGGCCTCGAGGAACGGCGCCTGCCGCGCGCCGAGGTGGACAAGCGGGTGGCTGCGGCCCTCGCGCTGGTCGGGCTCTCGCATCTTGCCGACCGGCGGCCCTCGCAGCTTTCCGGCGGCCAGCAGCAGCGCGTGGCGCTTGCCCGCACCATCGCCATCGAGCCGAAGGTGCTGCTGCTCGACGAGCCGCTGTCGAACCTGGACGCGAAGATGCGCGTGGAGGTGCGGCGGGAGCTGCGTGAGCTTCAGCAGCGACTGAAGCTCACCACCATCTTCGTCACCCACGATCAGGAGGAGGCGAACACGGTCTGCGACCGCATTGCCGTCTTCAACGAGGGCCGTATCCAGCAGGTCGGCACGCCGATGCATCTCTACGAGAAGCCGGCCAATCTCTTCGTCGCCAACTTCCTCGGTACGGCCAATATCCTGGAGGGCAGTGTGAAGGGCGAGGGCGCGACGCGCAGTTTCGAGGTTGCCGGTGGTGGCAGCATCCCGGTCCCGGCCGGTGTCGAGGTTCCGGCCGGTGCCAAGCTCGTTTTCCGGCCGCAATATGCGACGATCGGCACGGTTGAAACCGATGCCGTCCCGCTTTCCGGCACCATCGCGCACCGGGAGTTTCTTGGTGCCACGGTGCGCTACGGCGTGGAGGTGGGCAAGGCGACGGTGCTGGTCGATGCCCCCTTCCATTCCGGCGACGGCCTGCTTGCTCCGGGCAGCCAGACGGTGCTCGGCATCAAGCCGGCCTCCGTTCTGTGGCTTGCCGATTGACCCTCCTTGCCTTCGCCGCCCCGGCGGCGAAGGTTTCTCCATGCAAAGGCCTCATGACATGACCGATACTCTGCCCACCCTCCTCGTCATTCGCCACGGGGAGACCCAATGGAACGTCGCCGGGCGCCTGCAAGGAAGCCGCGATACGCCGCTCACCGCCAATGGCGTGCGGCAGGCGCAGGCCGTAGCTGTGCGGCTTTCGGAAACCGTGGCCGGCCTGCAGGATGCAGTCTTCTGGGTGAGCCCTCTTGGCCGTGCCCGGCAGACCGCCTCCATCCTCGCCGATATCTGGGCGGTGCCCTTCGACCGCTTTGCCGAGGAGCCCCGGCTTGCCGAGCGCAGCTACGGCGTTTGGGAAGGACGCCTGCACGACGAGATCGAACGGGATCTGCCGGAGCAATATGGCGCAAACGCATCCGACCCCTGGGAGTACGCGATGCCGAGCGGGGAGAGCCGGACGGGGCTGACCAGGCGGTTGCAGGCATGGCTCCAGACCCTCGATCCGGCCCGCCCGCATATCGCCGTCACCCATAGCGGTTGCCTGCGCGCCTTGCGTGGTCTCTATACGCGCGCCTCACGCGCCGAGATCCTTGCCTATCGCGAGCCGCAGACGGCGGCGTTTCTCCTGACCGACCGGGCCGAGAGGCTGCTCGACGTCGCCCCTAACCTGCTGAAAGCATTCGGATGCGAAGGCGAAGGGAGGACGGTCTGGATATAGGGTACGATGGCGGCTTGCCGCGTGCCTTTGGGTGCCCTGCTGGAAACAGGCGGCAACCATCCGGGCGCGACGCCTGCACGCGGCAAGCCTCATCCCCCGCGCTTCGACGGTAGGAGAAAAAACTACGCTATCCCGGGCAAGTTGGAATGCACGCTCTCGATTAGATTAAATTCTATAGATTATATAATTTATTGAACTGTCGGAGGAGAACACCGTGACGATTGCTGGCTGCGCTTTACCCGTCGCGTCTGCTCCTGACGGTGCGATCGATCCCGGTCACGCTCGGCAGGCGCTTGCCGATGTACGGGCCGTCGATCTCCAAAGGCGAGTCGTCAACGCCGTCCAGCGCCTTCGGCCGTGGCGCGGCCTGCGCATCGTTTCTATCGAGGAGCTTTCATGACCATCCATACCAAGCCCATCCATTTGCCGACGATCGATTTTTCCCGCTTCTATGGCGGCCCAGCCGAGCGGGAGGGCTTTATCCGGGAACTGACCCGCGTCCTGCATGATCACGGCTTCTTCTACCTGACCGGCCACGGCGTGCCGCAGAGCCTGATCGACGACGTGCTCGCTGCCTCCAAGCGGTTCTTCGCGCTGCCGGAGGCGGAAAAGCTGTCGATCGAAATGGTGAAGTCGCCGCATTTCCGCGGCTACAACCGGGCGGGCTATGAACGTACCCGCGGAGAACAGGACTGGCGCGAGCAGCTTGACATCAACACGGAGGGCACCGCGATAGAGACTGCGCCGGCGACGCCCTGGAATCGCCTCTACGGTCCGAACCAGTGGCCGGCGGCCCAACCGGAGCTGAAACAGCTGCTGCTGCGCTATCAGGCGGAGGTCACCCGTATCGGAATCGATGTGCTGAAGGCCATTGCGCTTTCGCTCGGACAGCCGGAAGACGCCTTTGCCGAGATCTACGAGCCGTCGCCTTCGCAGCTTCTGAAGATCATCCGCTATCCCGGCCGTGAGGCCGCTGGCAGCGACCAGGGCGTCGGGGCGCACAAGGACGGCGGCTTCGTCACGGTGTTGCTGCAGGACACGACACCGGGTCTGCGTATCCGTACGGAAGAGGGTGTATGGATCGAGGCGCCGCCGGTGCCCGGCACGTTCATCATCAACAGCGGCGAGCTTCTGGAGCTGGCGACAAACGGGTTCGAGCGGGCGGACGTGCATGATGTCGTCACGCCGCCTGCCGGCACCGAGCGTTTCTCCGTCGCCTTCTTCCTCGGCGCACGCTACGACGCGACCATCCCCGTGATCGCGCTGCCGGAGGAGCTGAAGCGCGCCGAACGGGGTGTGACGGTCGATCCGCTGAACCCGATCTTCCGCGAAGTCGGCATCAATCACCTGAAAAGCCGCCTGCGTTCCCATCCTGATGTCGCTGCCGCGCATCATCCGGATCTGCTGCATCTGCTGGAAAAACCGGCCAAGGGATGACACCTGTGCCCGCTCGGAAGGGCGGGCGTCCCACGACGCCAGGGGTGATGAGGTGATTGGTCCGGGTGGCAGGCTGCCACCCGGATCATTTGCGAGAGGAAGCCGCGTCTACGATGCGGAGGTCAGCTTGACGTTGCCGCCATGGCCGCCGCCGCCGAAGACCTGATGGCCGCCGAAGGAGGAGCGCAGCTGGTTGCGCGGGCCGGGCAGACCGAGTTCCGGAAAAAGCAGCTCGGAGACGCGGTAGGCCTCCTCCACATGTGGATAGCCCGACGCGATCACCGTATCGATCCCCAGCGCCTGGTATTCGCGAAGCCGCGCCGCGACCGTCTTCGGCGAGCCGACCAGCGCCGTGCCGGCGCCGGACCGCACGAGGCCGATGCCGGCCCACAGGTTGGGCGAGACCTCCAGCCTGTCGCGCCGGCCGTTATGCAGTGCCACCATGCGCGCCTGGCCGACGGAATCGGAGTTCTTCGTCAGCACGTCCTGCGCCGAGGCGATGGCCTCGTCGGAAAGTTTCGAGATCAGTCGATCGGCGGCCTCCCAGGCCTCCTCGTCCGTCTCGCGCACGATGAAATGCAGGCGGATGCCGAAGGTCGCGGTGCGGCCTCTGGCAGCGGCGGCCCTGCGGGCATGGGCGATCTTTTCGGCGACCTGGGCCGGCGGCTCTCCCCAGGTGAGGTACTTGTCGACGATGCCGCCGGCGAAGTCGATCGCCGCATCGGACGAGCCGCCGAAATAGATCGGTGGGCGCGGCGCCTGCACGGGCGGCAGGCCGAGCTTGGCGTCGATCGCCTTGATGTACTTCCCGTCGAGGGTGGAGCGGCCGGTCTCGATCAGCTCGTTGAAGACCTGGAAGAACTCGCTCGCGTGGTCATAGCGTTCGTCGTGCGGCAGGAAGATGCCGTCGCCGGCAAGTTCCTCGGCGCTGCCGCCCACCACGATGTTGAGCAGAAGCCGGCCGTTCGACACGCGGTCGAGCGTGGAGGCAAGGCGAGCGTAGTAGGCCGGCGTCGCGGTGCCGGGGCGGATCGCCACCAGGAACTTCAGTTTTTCCGTGCGGGCAGCGAGATCGGCGGCGAGTACGAAGGATTCCTCGCAGGCGGCGCCGACGGGAATAAGCACCCCCGAATAGCCGAGACGGTCCGCCGCTACCGCAATCTCGCGGAAATAGCCCGGATCCGGCGGGCGGCTCAGATCGTCAGAGCCGAGATAGGCACCGTCGCCGGAACTCGGGATGAACCAAAGGAAATCAAGGGGCTGGTCGGTCGTGCTCATGCTGTGTCTTCCGGATTGGAGTGGATCACAAAATAATAATAAATTCTATAGTTTGAGTAAGGAATTATATTCTTCGTACCGCTAACGGTGGAGTTATTCCTTGCGCGGCGCCTTCGGGGCGCCGGTTTGCGTCCTGCTGCCCGAAAGCCGGCGCTCCAGCCACCGGCTGTAGCGGGACGCGCCAAAGCAGATGACGAAGTAGACGAGGGCGACGACGAAATAGGCCTCATTGTAGAAACCCAGCCATTGCAGATCGGTGGCCGCCGCACGGGCGGCGTTGAGAAGATCGAAAATGCCGATGACGGCAAGAAGCGATGTCGCCAGGAGAAAGCCGATGGCGAGATTGACCATGCCGGGGATGACGATGCGAAAGGCCTGCGGCAGGATGACGAGGTGCTGTGTCCTCCAGTAGCCGAGGCTGAGCGCCGTTGCCGCCTCCCGTTGCCCGCCGGGAATGGCCTGCAGCCCGGCGCGGATGACCTCGGCGATGTAGGCGGCCCAGAACAGTGTCACCATGAGGATGGCGCGCAGCATCTTGTCGAAGGAGAGGCTGTCCGGCAGGGCCATGGGCAGGATCAGCATGGCGACATAGAGGATGCCGACCATCGGCGTACCGCGCATCAGTTCGATATAGAGCACCGAGAAGGTGCGCAGCCCGCCGAGCGAGGAGCGGCGGGCCAGCGCCAGCAGCACGGCGATTGGCGTTGCCGCGGCAAAGCAGACGGCCCAGACGAAGAGCGTTACCGGCAGGCCGCCCCACTGGTTGGAGGCGATGGGGGTCGCGGTGAAGGTTCCGGCCAGGAGAAGCCAGCAGGCAAGGATCGCCAGCGGCCAGGCGAGAAGCAAGGTGCGGCCCCAGAAACGGGGCAGGGCGCTTGCCGTCAGGATCGCCGCGATGAGCAGGATGAAGAGCGCTGGCCGCCATTGCAGGTCCGGGGGATAGAAGGCGAACAGAATGAAGCGCAGCTTCGCCGAAACGAAGGCCCAGCAGGCACCCTCCCGTGTGCAAGCGCTCGCATCGCCGCTGAAAGTGGCATCGAGCACGGCCCAGCGCAGCAGCGGCGGCAGGGTCTGCGACAGGACAAGCAGCGTCGCGACGGTGATCAGCGTGTTCGTGCGCGTGCCGAAGAGGCCGGTGCGGAGCGTCGCGAGGGTTCGGGTCGCCGCCGTCATCGTGTGCCTCCCCGAAGGGCGACACGGTTGTTATAGGCATTCATGAGTGCGGACAGCGAGAGGTTGATGGCAAGGAAGGTCCCTATCAGAATGATCAGCGCTTCCATGGACTGGCCGGTCGTGTTGGCGGTCGTGTTGATGATGCTGACGAGGTCGGGAAAGCCGATGGCGACGGCAAGGCTCGAATCCTTCGTAAGGTCGAGATAGCTCGATGTCGTCAGCGGCGTGATGACGCGCAGCGCCTGGGGCAGCACGACAAGGCGGATGATCTGGCCGTCATGCAGCCCGAGCGCACGGGCTGCTTCCCACTGGCCGGCGCCGACCGATTGGATGCCGGCCCGCACGATCTCCGCGATCAGCGCGGAGAAGCGCACGACGAGACCGGTCAACAGCGCGGCGAATTCCGGCGAGAGATTGAGCCCGCCGCGAATGTTGAAGCCGGAAAGCGCCGGGGTTTCGGCGACTGGTTGGGCGCCGGAGAGGAGGAGAAAGGAAAGCGGTGCGGCGGTGGCAAGGACGACCGCCGCAAGGCCGGTCAGACGTGTCAGCCGGCGCGCGGCGCGCAGCGCGAGAAGGAGCGCGATGGCGCCAAGACCTGCAAGGGCCAGCGCCGCCGGCAGACCGAATGCACCGCCCTCCAGCGACAGAGAAGGTATGTAGATGCCGCGATTGGTGAGGAAGACGGCGCCGAGGAGCGCGGTGGACTGGCGCGGGGCGGGCAACGCCTTGGCGAGCCCCATCCAGAAGAAGAGCTGCAGCAGCAGCGGCGTGTTGCGGGTGATCTCGATGTACCAGCGCACGAGCGAGGAAAGCAGGAGATTGCGCGAAAGGCCGGCAATGCCGACGGCAACGCCGAGGGCCGTCGCAAGCAGGCAGCCGAGGAGGGAGACCTTCAGCGTGTTGACAAGCCCGGCAAGGATCGCGCGCAGATAGGTATCGCCCGCGCGAAAGGCGATCGGGCTTTCGCCGATCTCGAAATTGGCGGAGCCGGACAGGAAGCCGAAGCCGGGCAGGATACCGATGCGCGCCATGGTTTCGAGCGTATTGTGAACGAAGAGGGCCACGAAAAGCGCGACGACGGCAAGGAAGGCGAGCTGGCCGACCGGCCAGCCGCCCCACCAGGCGCGCACCTTCCCGAAGATGCCGGGCCTTGATGGGCCCGGCATTACGGCGCGAAACACGCGTCTGTCCGACATCAGCGGAATGGCGGCGAGTAGAGCAGGCCGCCGTTGGTCCACAGGCTGTTGTAGCCGCGGTCCCAGCCGAGGGGCTTCAGGTTGCGATCGAAGATCTCGCCGTAATTGCCGACGGTCTTGATGATGGTGTAGGCCCATTTCGGATCGAGCCCGAGCTCGTTGGCGAAGGACGGATCGACGCCAAGGAAACGCTGGATGGCCGGATCGTCCGTCTCCAGGAATTCATCGACATTGGCCGAGGTGATGCCCCACTCTTCCGCCTGGATCGTCGCGTTGACCGTCCAGTTCACCAGTTCCAGCCAGCGGTCATCGCCGCCGGCGATCGCCGGTGCGAGTGGTTCCTTGGAGAGGCGCTCGGGCAGGAGCACGTAGTCATCGGGTTTCTTCAGCTGGGTCCGCTTGCCGACGAGGTCGGAGGAGTCCTGCGTGATTGCATCGACCCGACCAGATTCGAGCGCGTCGATGAACTGTCCGGTATCCTCGATGGTGACCGGCGTGAAGGTCTTGCCTGTCTTGCGGAAGAAGTCGGCGACGTTGAGTTCGCCCGTCGTGCCGCTTTGTGCGCCGACGGTTGCGCCGTCGAGGTCGGCTGCCTTGGTGACGCCGAGGTCTTTGCGCACGAGAATGCCTTGGCCGTCGTAGAAGACCGTCGGGCCGAAGTGGAAGCCAAGCTTGAAGGCGCGGGTGGTGGTGACGGTCACGCCCGAGAGCAGGATGTCGAACTCGCCGCTCTGCAAGGCGGGAAGACGCTGTTGTGGCGAGGAGGAGGTGAACTCCACCTTGTCCGGTGTGCCGAAGACGGCGATGGAAAGGGCGCGGCCGAAATCGATGAAGAAGCCCTGCCACTTGCCGTTGCTGTCGGGTGCGAAGAAGCCTGGCGTGGTACCGACGCCGACCTTGATCGTGCCGCGCTGGTTGATCTTGTCCAGTGTCGGGCCGGCATGGGCGAGACCGGAAAGCATGGTGGTGGCGAGGAAGGCGGCGGCCGCGGCCGATTGAATGATCCGCCGGAAGGATCTTTGCGCTATCATATTGAAATGTCCCCATTTTCAAAAAAGGATCGAACTTCCGGTGTGCGGACGCTTTGGCTCGCTCGGAAGATATATAGATATTATCTATGTAATTAGTGTATTTAAGAAATGAACGTTCAATTTTGCCTGGAAGGAGAAGAAATTTGCTTCCCTGTCGGCGTGGTAGCGGACGGTTTTAACCTGCCGGGTGGAAAAGAATGCGGAACGCTCTGGTCGATTTGCGATCAGCGTTGCGTGCTCCGCGATGGACCTAGGTTGAGAGAGCGTTCCCCTGTGGCAAGTCCCCAAAGGGAGACGGAAAAAGGGCCCGTTCGGGTCTGTCGCAATCCTGTTTGGGGGCGACGCTCTCGGGGTGGGAGAATGCAGGAAGCGTGGCGCCAGCGAATGGCAAAAGAATATTCCTCCTTGAGGCAATGGTATAATCTATAAAATCTATAAACTATATAAATTTTTGATAGGCTGGCCTCCATCATTTCGCGAGGGGACATCCGATGAGCCAGCAATCTGAAACCATTCTTTCCAATGGCCTGTCGCGCCGCGGCCTAATCAAGGCTGCGGGCGTAACCGCCTTGGCTGCCACGGCCGGGGTGATCGGCGCACGGTCGACGCGCTATGCTGTCGCCGGCAATCTCATTCCGATCAAGCTGGAATGGACCGAGGTCGCAGCCTGCCATTCGCCCGTCGGCTTTGGTCTTTCCAAGGGCATCTATGCAAAGCACGGGCTCGACGTGGAGCTGTTCTATCAGGGTGCAAGCGGGCAGACGCTCATTCAGGCGCTCGCCACCCGCAAGGCCGAAGCCGGTCCGGGCCTGCTCTATGACTGGCTGAAGCCGATCGAGCAGGGTTTCGACGTTCGGCTTTTTGCCGGCTCGCATGGCGGTTGCCAGAGCATCCTCGTAAAGCCCGACTCCGAGATCAGGACGCTGACTGACCTCAAGGGCAAGACGATCGGCACCTTCGACGTCATGTCGCCCTCGCGCGTCGCCTTCTCCGTCGCGCTCGCCAAGGCCGGCCTTAATCCGGAAACCGACGTCACCTGGAAGGTCTTCCCCTTCGATCTCGTTGCAGAAGGCGTGCTGAAGGGCGAGGCGGATGCCGTCGCGCATATGGATCCCTGGGCCTATTCCTACGAGAAACAGCACGGTTTTCGCCGCGTTGCCGATACGCAGACCGGCACCTTCCAGGACCGTGTCTGCTGCGTGCTCGGCGTCAACGGCGATTATTACGAAGCCAACAAGGACGCCATCAAGCGGGTCGCGGCCGCCAATCTCGAGATCCACCAGTACACGGCAAAGCACCCGGACGAAGTTGCCAAATGGTACTTCGATACGCTGAGGCCGGGCCTGTCGCTGCAGGATCTGACCGAAGTCCTCGCCGCCTTCACCTATCATGACCATTGGTTCGGCAAGGAACTCCTGAAGGAAGTGCAGATCGGCTATGAGGACCTCAGGCTGACCGGTGTTATCGATGCCTCTACCGATCCGGAGGAGATCGCAAACCGCATCACCATCGACATTTTCGCGTGACGCCATGAGCACGGCGATCGAGGAAACCTTCGGCGGGGCAGGGCGGCGTTCGCTTGCCCTTCCTTTTTCGGGCATCTGGCGCAACGGGCTTTGGGCGGCCGGCACATGGTCTCTTGCTGCAGCGCTCACCTACGGCCTGCCCGATGTCATTGTCTGGGGGGCGACGGAGTTGTTTGCTGCCGTCACGCTCGCCGGCGCGGGGATTTTTCTCGTGCTGTCGGTCACGGTCGGCAGGCTTGGCCGCGTCGGGCAAACGCTCATCCATTACGGGCCGTGGTTCATCGTGCTCGGCCTCTGGCTCGCTGCCTGGGAAGTGCTGACGGCCAAGCTCGGCTGGCTGCCGAAACCGTTCTTCTCGCCGCCGCAGGGCCTCCTGCATGTCTATGTCACGGACTGGGACAGGCTGCTGATCTGCATCGCCTATACGGGGCGCCTCTGGGCTCTCGGTTTCTTCTCGGGCGTTCTTGTCGGCTTTGCCGGCGGTGTCGCGCTCGGCTGGTCGAAGCGTTTCGCCTATTGGGGCATGCCGCTTTTGAAGCTGATCGGGCCGGTACCGGCGAGTGCCTGGATCCCCTGCACCTTCTTCCTATTCCCGTCGACCTTCCACGCCTCCATCTTCCTCGTGGCGCTGGCATCGGGCATTCCGGTTGCCATCCTCACCGCGGCCGGGGTCAGCCAGGTGAACCGATCCTTCTATGACGTCGCCCGCACGCTCGGCGCGGACAACCGTTTCCTTATTTTCAAGGTTGCGATCCCTGCCTCGCTGCCGAATGTCTTCGTCGGGCTTTTCATGGGGCTCTACTATTCCTTCGCCGTTCTGGTTGTGGCCGAGATGCTCGGTGCCAAGTTCGGGCTCGGCTGGTATCTCCAGTTCAACACGGCCTACTCGGCCTATGCCAATGTCTATGCCGCCCTCATCGTCATGGCATTGATCTGCGCGGGGCTGGTGCGGCTTCTCTTCCTCGTGCGTGATGAATTGCTCGGCTGGCAGAAGGGGATCCTCTGATGGCTCTTGCCCTTCCAGAAGCCCCCGCCGCCAGCATTGCGCTCGATGTGGAAGGCGTTTCCCACCGCTATGCGCTCGATGGTAAGGAGCTGCAGGTTCTCGACGATGTGAGCCTGAGGATTGTGCCCGGCGAGTTCGTCGCCCTGCTCGGCCCCTCGGGTTGCGGGAAGTCCACGCTGCTGCGCCTTGCCGCCGGGCTGGAGACGCCGACGGCCGGCAGGGTGCTGGAGGACGGTCGCTCGGTCACCGCGCCGAACCCGGATCGTATCCTGGTCTTCCAGGATGAGACGCTATTTCCCTGGCGCACGGTGCGCGCCAATATCGCAACGGGTCTGGAAGCGCGGGGCCTCATCCGCGAGCGGGAATACCGCATCGACGAGGTGCTGAAGCTCGTCAAGCTGGAAGGCTTTGCTGATTTTTATCCGCACCAACTCTCGGGCGGCATGGCCCAGCGCGCCGCGCTCGCCCGGGCGCTGGTCAACGATCCCAAGCTGCTGCTGCTGGATGAGCCTTTCGGCAAGCTCGACTCCCTGACGCGGCTCAGAATGCAGAACGAACTCCTTGAACTGTGGAAGAGCGCCGGCTTCACCGCGCTGCTCGTCACGCACGATGTCGAGGAGGCGTTGCTTCTGGCCGATCGTGTGATCGTGCTCTCCGACAGGCCTGCTGCCATCGTCGCCGAGGTGCGGGTCGACCGGCCGCATCCACGCCGAAGGGACGACGCAAACCTCATCGCGCTGCGCCGCACGCTTCTCGAAACGCTCGGAATTTCCCATGACGTCTAGCGCGCGCCTCGGCCAGCATGTCGTTGCCCTTGTCGGCGCCGTCCTCGCCATCACCGCCACCGGCTGGTGGTGGCTGATCTTCAGCAAGGTCGTCGAGAACGACTATCTCACCGTTCGCCAGGCCGTAACGTGCCTTGCGGGCGCAAGTGATCTCTGCGCGCTCGCCCAGGCGCTCTGCACCAACGACCATGTCTACGGCATCCGGTGGTACGTGCCGGAAGCCTTCTGGGCCGCAGCAAGCATCCTTGTCGCGGGCGTGGTTCTGTCCGTCCGCCCCTCCCGCGCCTGAGCGCGCCCTACCAAAAGGAGAAATGCAATGACGATCCATCAGTCCCCCGAGGCCGCCGAGCAGGATATCGTGACCGTCCCGGCCGGAACCGCCACCTTCAAGAGCCGCCATCCGGAAACCATCGCCCTGCACGGTGGCAGCTTCCGTTACGACCCGACGAGTGGTGCGGTCGCGGTGCCGATCTACCAGACCTCGTCTTTCCAGTTGCCCGGTACGGATGGCGCCGACAAGCTCTTCGCCCTCGAGGCGCCGGGGCATCTCTACACCCGTGTTTCCAACCCGACGCAGGACGCCTTCGAGCAGCGCCTTGCCGAGCTGGAGGGTGGCGCGGCCGCTCTGGCACTCGCCTCCGGCCAGGCCGCCTCGGCCTTTGCGATCCTCAATGTTGCCCGCGCCGGCGACAATATCGTCAGCGCCGCCGGTCTCTATGGCGGCACCTGGGCGCTCTTCGCCGCCACCCTGAAGAGCTTCGGCATCGAGACCCGCTTTGTCGATGCGTCCGACCCCGAAGCCTTCGAGACGGCGACGGATGCGCGCACGCGTACCTATTATGCCGAATCCTTGCCGAACCCGAAGCTGGAGGTCTTCCCGATAGCGGAGGTTGCCGCCATTGGCCGCCGCCACGGCATTCCGCTGATCGTCGACAACACCGCCGCCCCCCTCGTCATCCGTCCGCTGGAGCATGGTGCGGCCATCGTCGTCTATTCGACGACCAAATATATCGGCGGTCACGGTACCTCGATCGGCGGCGCGATCATCGACAGCGGTACTTTCCCCTGGACGGAGAACCCGGCCCGCCAGCCGAACCTCACCGAACCGGATGCGAGCTACCAGGGCAAGACCTGGATCGAGAAGGCGGCTGCCATCGGCTTCCACCCCTACATCCTGCGCGCCCGCGCCGTGCTTCTGCGCGATCTTGGTGCCGCCATCAGCCCGCAAAATGCCTTTCAGTTCATCCAGGGCCTTGAAACCCTGCCGCTGCGCCTGCGCCAGCACAACGAGAACGCGGTGAAGGTCGCGGACTTCCTGAAGGGCCATGCCAAGGTCGATCGCGTCATCTTCCCGAAATTCCAGGAGGGTACCGCGAAGGCGCGCGCGGACAAATATTTCAAGCAAGGCCACTTCGGTGCGCTGGTCGGTTTCGAGCTGAAGGGCGGGCGGGAGGCCGGCCGTCGCTTCATCGATAGCCTTCAGCTTTTCTATCACCTCGCCAATATCGGCGATGCGCGCTCGCTGGCGATCCACCCCTCGACGACCACCCACTCGCAGCTCTCGCTGGAAGACCAGCAGGCGACCGGCGTCACGCCCGGCTATGTGCGCCTCTCCATCGGCCTCGAACATCCCGATGACCTGATCACCGATCTTGAAAGAGCCATCGCGCTGGCCTGAAGCCGGCCGGCCTGATCGGTGTATGACCCCGGCGCTGCCTCCTCGCGCCGGGGTCTTTTGTTTGGGCCGTCCCCGAACCGTCTGCGAAAAGAAACAGCATTCCGCTTTATAATATATAAAAAAGATAGAATTTCTGTATTTCATTGGCGCGATGGCTACTCTCTTCGTCAATTCCAAGCGTGACCCGCCCGCAAGGCCGGCACGGCAGCGACGAGTAGAATGCATGACGCAGATCGAGAATGCCTGGGGCGCCGGCCCCGGTGAAGCCTATGAGGCGCTCGCCGCGCCGTTCCGGCCGATTTTCGCCGAGATCGCCGCGGAGGCGACGCGGCGCGACCTGGAGCGCGACCTGCCGCACAAGGCAATCCGCCTGCTGAAGGAAGCCGGCTTCGGCGCAGTGCGCCTGCCGGTGGCGGTGGGCGGCAAGGGCGCGAGCCTGCCGCAGTTCTTCAACCTCCTGATCGAACTTTCCGCCGCCGATTCCAACATCACGCAGGCGCTGCGCGGCCATTTCGGCTTTGCCGAGGATATCCTGAACACCAGGGATGTGGAGCGCCAGGCCCTCTGGTTCGGCCGGATCGGCCGCGGCGAGATCACCGGCAACGCCTGGAGCGAGATCGGCACGGGCGCGGCGCTCGAACGCTTCTCCACCAACGTCGCCGAAAAGGACGGCCGGCTCGTCCTCAACGGCGCGAAGTACTACACGACCGGCTCGTTCTTCGCCGACTGGATCGATGTCGGCGCATCCAATGCGGAGGGCGAGGGCGTTTCGGTCGCCGTGCGCCGGGAGGCCGCCGGCGTCGAGGTGATCGACGATTGGGACGGCTTTGGCCAGACGCTGACGGCGAGCGGCACCACCACCTTCCGCGACGTCGCCGTCGAACCGCAAGATGTCGTCATCGACGACGAGCGCTTCAAATATTCCGCCGCCTTCTACCAGCTCGTGCATCTGGCGACGCTTGCCGGCATCGGCCGGGCGATTACCGCCGACGTCGCCAAAGCCGTGGCGGAGCGCCGCCGCACCTATACCCACGCCGCCGCCGCGCGCTCCAGCGAGGATCCGCAGGTTCTTCAGGTCGTCGGGCGCATCCGCGCCGCGGCCTATGCGGCGGGCGCGATCACCCTTCAGGCCGCCGCCAGCCTGGAGCGCGCCTTCGCGGCGCATTTCTTGGACGACCCGGAGGCCGAGGAAAAGGCCAATGCCGTCGCCGAACTCGAAGCCGCGCAGGCCCAGACGGTCGTCTCCGACCTCATCCTCGAAGCCTCGACCCTGCTCTTCGACGCGCTCGGCGCGTCCGCCACCAAGAAGCCCGCCGGCCTCGACCGCCACTGGCGCAACGCCCGCACGCTCGCCTCGCACAATCCGCGCATCTACAAGCACCGCATCATTGGTGATTTCGCCGTCAACGGCACGCCGCCGCCCTACCAATGGCGCATCGGCGCCAGCGCGGGCTGACGGCGATGATAAGGCTCGAACGCATCACCAAAAGTTTTCCCGGCAAGGAGGGCGCCGTCGCCGCGCTCGACGGGGTCGACCTCTCTGTCGCGAAAGGCGAGATTTTTGGCGTCATCGGCTCCTCCGGCGCGGGAAAATCCACGCTGGTGCGGCTCATCAACCTGTTGGAGCGCCCGAGCGGCGGCGATGTCTTCGTCGCCGGCGAGCGGGTGACGGACGCAAGCGGCGCGCGCCTTCGCGCGCTGCGCCGGTCAATCGGCATGGTCTTCCAGCATTTCAATCTCTTGAGCGCCCGCACCGTCGCCGACAATGTCGCCTATCCGCTGGAGCTGACCGGCGACTACGGCAGGATCGAGATCGCCGAGCGCGTCGCCGCGCTGCTCGCCCGCGTCGGCCTGACGGAACATGCGCAAAAATATCCGCGCCAGCTTTCCGGCGGGCAGAAGCAGCGCGTCGGCATCGCACGGGCGCTTGCCTGCGAACCCTCGGTCCTGCTCTGCGACGAGGCGACCAGCGCGCTCGACCCGCAGACAACAGGCGCGGTGCTCGATCTCCTGCGCCAGATCAACCGCGACCTCGGCGTCACCATCGTGCTCATCACCCATGAGATGGACGTCATCCGCCGCACCTGCGACCGCGTCGCCGTGCTCGATCGCGGCCGCGTGGTGGAGGAGGGGCCGGTGACCGACGTCTTCCTGCATCCGCGCCACACCGCGACCTTGCGCCTGGTGCGCGAGGCCGAGCCGGACAGCGGTTCGCTCGATGCCGTCGCCGATCCCGGCGGCCGCACGGTGCGCCTCACCTTCACGGGGCCGGCGGCGCACAAGCCCATCCTCGGCCGCATCACCCGCGAAAACCTCGTCGATTACGCGATCCTCGCCGGCCGCATCGGCCATATCCGCGAGACGCCCTATGCGCAGTTCATCGTCTCGCTCAGCGGGCGGGACGTGGCGGGCGCCATTGCAGGGCTGGAGGCGAGCGGCGTGGACGTGGAATTGCAGGGCGGCGCGCCATTCGCCGCGATCGAGGAAAGGCCGCGCCATGTCGTTTGACAACATCTATTGGGGCGATATCGGCGCGGCGCTCGGCCAGACGCTCGCCATGGTCGGCGGCGCGCTGCTGCTTACCGTTCTCGTCGGCCTGCCGCTCGGCGTCCTGCTCTTCCTCACCGGCCGGCAGCAGCTCTTCCAGGCGCCGCTCGCCTATGGCGGCCTGTCCTTCGTGCTGAACATCATCCGGTCGGTGCCCTTCATCATCCTGCTCATCGTGCTGATGCCGGTCACCGTCCTCGTCACGGGCACCTCGCTCGGCATCCGCGGTGTCATCTTCCCGCTGGTCGTCGGCACCGCGCCCTTCTTCGCGCGGCTGGTCGAGACGGCGCTGCGCGAGGTCGACCGCGGCGTCATCGAGGCGAGCCTCGCCATGGGCGCCTCCACCAGCCAGACGATCCTGCGCGCCGTGCTGCCCGAAGCGCTGCCGAGCCTCTTGGCGGCCGTCACGGTCACCGCGATCGTGCTGGTCGACTACACGGCGATGTCCGGCGCCATCGGCGGCGGCGGGCTCGGCGACCTTGCCATCCGCTATGGCTACCACCGGTTCCAGACCGAAATCATGCCGGTCTGCGTCGCCATTCTCATCGTCTTTGTCCAGCTCATCCAGGCGAGCGGCAACCGCCTCGTCACCCGTTTTTCCCGCAAATGACCCGCGCCAGGAGGACCCCCATGCGCATCCTGAAATCGCTTACCATCGCCGCCAGCCTCGCGCTCGCCGCCGTCGGCTCCGCCAAGGCGGAAGAAACGCTCGTCGTCGGCGCCACCGCCATTCCGCACGCGGAAATCCTCGAATTCGTCAAGCCGATCCTCGCCAGGGACGGCCTCGACCTCGATATCCGCGTCTTCACCGATTACATCCAGCCGAACGCCCAGCTCGTCTCCGGCGAACTCGACGCCAACTATTATCAGTACCGGCCGTTCCTGAACGACTACAACAAGCAGCGCGGCACGGAACTCGTGCCGATCGTGCCCGTGCATATCGAGCCCTTCGTTGCCTATTCGACGAAGATCGACGCGGTGGAAAAACTCGCCGACGGCGCGACCGTGGCGATCCCGAACGATCCGGTCAATGGCGGCCGCGGCCTGCTGCTCCTGCAAAAACTCGGCCTGATCAAGGTCTCCGGCAAGCCGGAACTGACCTCGCCGGAAGACCCGCTGCCGACCGTCAAGGACGTTGTCGAGAACCCGAAGAACCTGAAGATCGTCGAGCTGGAATCGGCGCTGCTGCCGCGCGCGCTCGGCGAGGTTGATCTCGCGGCACTCAACGGCAACTACGTCTTCGAGGCCAAGCTCGACATCTCCAAGGCGCTGCTGATCGACCGCGGCCAGGACGGCTACAATGTCTGGAGCGAATATCTCGTCACCCGCCCTGAGACCAAGGACGATGCGCGCGTGGCAAAACTCGCCAAGGCGCTGAACAGCGAAGAGACGCGGAAATTCATCGCGGAGCGCTACAAGGGACAGGTGGTCGCCGCCTTCTGATGTTTGCCTTTCGCCGCCGGGCTGCGCCTTGCCGCAACTCGGCAACCCCTTTTTGAAGTGACGGCCGAACCCATGAGCCCGACCCAAGCCACCGCCAGACAAACCCCTGCCGATCCCGCGCCCGGCGAAGCCGGCTGGCTGCCTGCGCCGCCAGCAAGGCCCGCCCATGTCATCCAAGACGACGCGGAGGCGATCGCTGTTGCGGAACGGCTGAAGCCGCTTTTCGCCGCCGAGGCCGGGGAGCGCGACCGCGAGCGGCGTCTGCCCTTCGCCGAAGTCGATCTCTTCTCCGAAAGCGGCCTCTGGGGCATCACCATCCCGAAGGAACACGGCGGGGCGGGCGTCTCGCAGGTCACGCTGGCAAGGGTTTTCGCGACGCTTGCGGCCGGCGATCCCTCGCTGACCCAGATCGCCCAGAACAGTTTCGAGATCATCGACGTCATCCGCCAGACCGGCAGCGAGGCGCAGAAGCGCGCGCTTTTCGGCGCGGTGCTGGCCGGAAAACGGCTCGGCAACGCCTTTTCCGAATTCGGCGGCAAGAACGCCGAGGCCTTCGAGACGAAGCTTGTCCGTGAGGGCGACCAGTTCACCGTCTCCGGCAAAAAATTCTATTCCACCGGCGCGCTCTTCGCTCATCTGGTGCCCATCGTCGCGCTCGATGAGGACGGCCATGTCGTCGTTGCCGTCGCGGACCGGGATGCGGCGGGGCTGGAGGTCGTCAACGACTGGTCGGCCTTCGGCCAGCGCACCACGGCGAGCGGCACGGTGATCCTCGACGCGGTGGCGATCCCGGCGGACCGGGTGCTGCCCGCCCATATCGTCTACGAGAACCAGAGCGCCATTGGCCCACAGAGCCAGCTCATCCACGCGGCGATCGACGCCGGTATCGCCCGCGGCGCCATCGAGGCGACCATCGACCTGGTCCGAAACCACGCCCGTCCGTGGATCGACAGCGGCTCCGACAGGGCGGCGGACGATCCCTATACGATCGCGGCGATTGGCGATCTGAAAATCCGCCTGCATGCCGCCGAGGCGCTGCTGGAGCGCGCCGGCCGCCAGCTCGACGAGACCATCGCTGACGTCACCGACGAGACGATCGCCAAGGCGAAGGTCGCGGTTGCCGAAGCCAAGGTGCTGACGACGGAGGTCGCGCTCACCGCCGCCAACAAGCTTTTTGAGCTCGCCGGCACGCGCTCGACGCTCGGTGCGCACAATCTCGACCGCTTCTGGCGCGACGCGCGCACCCACACGCTGCATGATCCGGTGCGCTGGAAGTTCCATTCGATCGGCCAATACTACCTCAACGGCGTACAGCCGCCGCTTCATTCCTGGATTTGAACGGGAAGGGCGCGCGCCGCCCGCCGCAACAAGACATGCGAAAAGAAATCCTCCTCAACGCCTTCACCATGAACTGCGCCGGCCATATCAACCATGGCCTGTGGACCCACCCGCGCGACCAGTCGCACCGCTATACGAAGCTCAGCTACTGGACGGAGCTGGCGGCGACGCTGGAGCGCGGCCTGTTCGACGGCGTGTTCCTCGCCGATATCGTCGGAGTCTACGACGTTTACCAGCAGTCCGTCGACCTGACCCTGCGCGAATCCATCCAGCTCCCGGTCAACGATCCCCTGATGCTGATCTCGGCCATGGCGGCGGTGACGAAGGGGCTCGGCTTTGGCGTCACGGTCAATGTCAATGCGGAGGCGCCGGCGATTTTTGCCCGGCGCATCTCGACGCTCGACCACCTGACGGAGGGCCGCATCGGCTGGAACATCGTCACCGGCTATCTCGACAGCGCCGCGCGGGCGATGGGCGAAAGCGCGCTCGGCGAACACGACCAGCGCTATGACCGGGCCGACGAGTTCCTCGACCTCCTCTACCGGCTCTGGGAGGGAAGCTGGGACGATGACGCCGTCCTGCGCGATCGCCGCGCCCGCGTCTATGCCGACCCCACCCGCGTGCGGAAAATCCGGCACGAAGGCCAATACTACCGCATGGAAGCCTATCACCTCAGTGAGCCCTCGCGCCAGCGTACGCCGGTGCTCTACCAAGCCGGCGCCTCCGGCCGTGGCCAAAAATTTGCCGCCCGCCATGCCGAATGCGTCTTCATTTCCCCGCCGGATACGGGCGTCGCCCGCACCGCGGCGCGCGCCATCCGCAAGGGTGCGGTGGAGGCGGGCCGGCGGGCCGAGGATGTGCGCATCTTCGCCGGCCTCACCGTCGTCGTCGACCGCACGGAGAAGGCGGCGAGGGAAAAGTTCGAGGACTATGCGCGCTACGCTAGCCCCGAAGCGGGCCTTGCGCATTTCTCCGCCGGCACGGGCATCGATTTCTCGCAATACGAACCCGACGAGCCGATCACCTACGGCAAGGGCAATTTCGTGCAGACCTCGGTCGATCTTGCCCGCGCGCGCGGCTGGACGAAGCGCAGCATCCTCGCCGGCATGGCGCTCGGCGGCCGCTATCCGCTGGTCGTGGGCAACCCCTATCAGGTGGCCGACGCGCTGGAGGCGTGGATCGCCGAGGGCGAGGTGGATGGTTTCAACCTCGCCCGCACCGTCGCGCCCGAAAGCTACGAGGATTTCATCGATCTCGTCATCCCGGTCTTGCAGGAGCGCGGCCGCTACAAGACCGCCTACGCCGCCGGCAGCCTGCGCAACCGCCTTTTCGGCACGGGCGATCGCCTGCCGGACCGCCACCCGGGCGGCGCGTTCCGGGCGAGGGCGGTGGCTGCGGAGTGAGGGGCGTCGGAAGCGGTAACCTCTCGCTAACCAGATCGCATAACCGGATGGTGACGAAAACCCGATAGTCCGGCTCCCTGAATGGAGGCGTAATGGGTGGTTCCAGAGAAAAGCCCGCGCCGACGCGGTGCGATCGCCTGAAAACTGCGGCAGGCGTCGTGGGCCTGTCCCTTTCCGGACCCGCCTTTCTGTCTGTCTGGATTGCGTGGATCATCGACGGTAGATTTCCCACTACCCGTGGCGGCGGACTTACCGCTTCCGAAAATCCGTTTGTTTTCTATGTATTGGCCTTGCTAGGGGTGGCGGTTCTTGTGCCAGTCGCCCTTGCCGGCGTCATGTTTTTGGTAGGCTACGCTCTGTTGCGAACAAGCGATGCCGATCCCGCTCACGCCAAACGGCGGCGGTTTCTGATCAGCCTCCATGGTGCGCTAAAGACTTTGCTGCGGAGATGGATCGCGCTTTTGCAAGGGTTCGCGCGACGTTCGTGAGCCGGTCGACTAAAGCCGAAATCTTTTCCCAACCCGCCCGCATTTTGGAAAATCCTGCCTGTCCTCGCTCTGTAGTCTATATAATTTATAGATTAAATGACTATTGATCTAACGGGGACATCATGACCGACGACACTCTTTCCGGCGTCAACCGCCGCAATCTCCTGAAGCTCACCGCCGTCGCCGGCGTGGTGGCGGGCGCGGGGCTTTTTTCGACGCGCACGGCCGCGGCTGAGGAGGGGCTTTCGCTGAAGGGCAAGCGCATCGGCATCAGCACGGCCGGCACCGATCATTTCTTCGATCTGCAAGCCTATAACGCCCAGATCGAGGAGGTGAAACGCCTTGGCGGTGAGCCGATCGCAGTCGACGCCGGCCGCAACGACGGCAAGCTTGTCTCGCAGCTCCAGACGCTCATCGCCCAGAAGCCGGACGCCATCGTCCAGCTTCTTGGCACGCTCAGCGTCATCGACCCCTGGCTGAAGAAGGCGCGCGAGGCGGATATCCCGGTCTTCACCATCGATGTCGGCTCGGTCAACTCGATCAACAATTCCACCTCGGACAATTGGGGCATCGGCAAGGACCTCGCCCTCCAGCTCGTCTCTGACATCGGCGGCGAAGGCAATATCGTCGTGTTCAACGGCTTCTACGGTGTGACACCCTGCGCCATCCGCTACGACCAGTTGGTCAATGTGGTCAAATATTTCCCGAAGGTGCAGATCGTGCAGCCGGAGCTGCGCGACGTGATCCCGAACACCGTCCAGGACGCCTTCACCCAGATCACGGCGATCCTCGCCAAATATCCGGAAAAGGGCTCGATCAAGGCCATCTGGTCGGCTTGGGATATCCCGCAGCTCGGCGCGACGCAGGCGCTCACTGCCGCCGGCCGCACCGAGATCAAGACCTATGGCGTCGATGGCAGCCCGGAAGTGCTCCAGCTCGTCGCCGATCCGAATTCGCCGGCCGCCGCCGACGTCGCCCAGCAGCCGGCCGAACTCGGCCGCGTGGCGATCCAGAACGTCGCCCGCCATCTCGCCGGCGACACGCTGCCGCGTGAAACCTACGTGCCGGCGCTCCTCGCCAACAAAGTGAATGTCGGTGACGTCTCCAAAAAGCTCGGCATCGGTTGATTTTTTAGGAGAAGCCCCCTCATCCGGCCCTTTCGGGCCACCTTCTCCCCTCGGGGAGAAGGTGCCGGCAGGCGGATGAGAGAGTTACAACGAGGACAACGGCCATGGCGGACACGGCAAATAGCGGCGAGGCGATCATCCGCCTCAAAAACATCGTCAAGCGTTTCGGCGGGGCGCAGGCGCTTTCGGGCGCCTCGCTCACCGTCCGGCGCGGCGCGGTGCATGGTCTCGTCGGCCAGAACGGCGCGGGCAAGTCGACGCTGATCAAGCTCATCGCTGGCCTTCACCGGGCGGACGAAGGCGCGGTGGAGATCGACGGCAAGGCCTATGACCGGCTGACGCCGCATCTCGTGGAAGAACTCGGCGTGCACTTCATCCACCAGGACCGCCTGCTGGTGCCGACCTTCACGGTCGGCGAGGCGCTGTTCCTCGGCCGCGAGCTGCGTTTCCCCGGCACGCCCTTCCTCGACCGCGCGGCGATGCGGCGCAAATCCGCCGAAATCCTCGAACGCTATTTCGGCCTCGCGCTGCCGCATTCCGCGCTGATCGCCGATCTCTCGGCGGCAGAAAAGCAGATCGTGCAGATCACCCGCGCGCTGATCGCCAATCCCAAGGTGCTGGTCTTCGACGAGCCGACCGCCGCGCTCGTCCGGCGCGAGGCGGACCTGCTCTTCCAGCTCATCCACCGCCTCAGCGCCGAGGGCGTGACGGTGCTCTACATCTCGCATTATCTCGGCGAGATCGTCGATCTCTGCGACACGGTCACCGTGCTGCGCAACGGCCGCGACGTCGCCACCCTGCCGGTCGCAGAAACCTCGGCGGCGGAGATCGGCGCGCTGATGGTCAACCGCGCCATCGGCGACCTCTATCCGAAGCCGGCTGTTGCGCCCGGCGCGGTGATCCTCGAGGTCGAAAACCTCGCGCTGGCGGGCCGTTTCGAAGCGGTCTCCCTCACGCTGCGCAAGGGCGAGGTGCTGGGCCTCACCGGCCTCGTCGGCTCGGGAGCCAAGGAGGTGGTGCGCACGCTCTTCGGCCTCGACCGGCCGACCGGGGGTACGGTCCGCGTCAAGGGGGAGACGGTGTTCTCCGTCGATCCCGCCGCCGCCACCGATCGGCGCCTGGCACTGGTACCGGAGGATCGTCGTCGCGACGGCGTCGCGCTCGACCTCTCCGTCACCGAAAACACGACACTTGCCAGCCTCGCCCGGTTTTCCCGTGGGCTGATCGACCGCGGCGCGGAACGCCGCCAGACGCAAGATCTCGTCAAGCGGCTCGAGATCAAGACCGACGGCGTCGAGGCGCTGGTGAAGACGCTTTCGGGCGGAAACCAGCAGAAGGTGGCGATCGCCAAATGGCTGAGCCGCCAGTCGGAAATCTACCTGCTCGACGAGCCGACGGTCGGCGTCGACATCGGCGCCAAGGTGGAGATCTACCGGCTGATCGGCGAGCTTGCCGAGCGCGGCGCGGCCGTGCTGGTGCTCTCTTCCGATATCGAGGAACTGCTCGGCGTGACCGATCGCCTCCTCGTCTTCTTCCGCGGCCGCGTCACGCGGCAATTCATCTCTTCCGAAACTAGCCCGGGTGAGGTCCTCGCGGATGTCACGGGCGCCTACGAGACGCTTCGCCATGCTGGTTGACGCCCCCTATATTCCGGCCTCCATCATCGAAATCGAGGCGCAGAAGGCTTTCGAGACAGGCAAATCCCGCTCCGCTTTCGGCCGCCAGCTCGCCACACTCGCGCTGCGCGGCGGCGCGTTGGCCGTCTTCATTGGCGTTCTCGCGGTCTTCTCCGTAAGCGCGCCGTTTTTCCTCACCGTGGGCAACATCGGCAACGTGCTCGGTCAGTCGGCCATCGCGGGCGTGCTAGCAATCGGACTCACCATCGTCATCATCGCGGGCGGCTCGAATGTCGTGACCGGCGGTATCGACCTGTCGCTCGCCGCCAATATGGGCCTCAGCGCCGCCGTCTACGCCTCACTGGTGCAGGCCGGACAGGGTGATGGTGTCGCCATCCTCGGCGCGCTCGGCACGGGGCTTGCCATCGGGGCGGTCAACGCGGCCGCTGTCACGCTCGCCGGCATCGTGCCGCTGCTCGCAACGCTTGCCGTCATGAACGTCGTTGCCGGCCTTGAACTGGTGCTGACACAGAACACCGTCGTCCCCGCCTCGACGGATTTCCTCTCGGCGCTCTCCGCCGGCGGACCGTTCGGTATTCCAGTGCTCGCCTATGTCCTGCTCGGCTTCACGCTCATCGTCGCCGCCGTGGTGCAGTATACGCCGCTCGGCCTTCGTCTCTACGCGGTCGGCGCCTTTCCGGATGCGGCGCGCGCGGCGGGCCTGCCGATCAAAACCTTCGTTGCCGGCTCGTTCCTGGCGAGCGGCCTCACCGGCGGCATTGCCGGCATCCTCTCGGTCTCCTATCTCTCGGGCAGCACCACGGGGGCCGGCGACATGCTGCTGCCGATCGTCGTCACCGCCCTGCTCGGCACGGTCTTCTCCCGCCGGCTGGTACCGACGATCACGGGCACGCTGCTCTCGGCGCTCTTCGTCGGTTTCCTCGTCAACGGCTTCCAGCTTCTCAACATTTCCAGCACGCTGGTCAGCGGCGTGCAGGGTCTTCTGATCCTGCTCTTCGTCTCCGCCACCACGCTGCTCGGCCGCAAGGAGACCGCCTGACATGGCGACCGCCGTCCTCCCCGCCTTCGCCCAAGGGCTGGCGCGTTATGCGCTCATCGCTGCGCTCGCCGCGGTCTTCGCCCTGTTCGCAACGCTCGCGCCTGGTTTCCTCTCCAGCGCGAACCTCCTCAGCGTGCTGGTCAACAATTTCGCCCTGCTCGCCATCGTCGCCATTGCCATGACCTTCGCCGTCTCGGTCGGCGGCATTGATCTTTCGGTCGGCACGGCGGTGGATTTTGCAAGCTTCGCCTTCGTCTCCCTCGTGCTTGCCGGGCAGCCGGTCGTGCTCGCGGCGCTTGGCGGACTTGCCGGCGGGGCGCTGGTCGGCCTGTTCAACGCCGTGCTGATCGCCGGCATCGGCATCTCGCCGTTCCTCGCGACGCTCGGCACGCTCTTCGTCGGGCGCAGCGTGCAGCAATTGCTGACCAATGGCGGCAACCCGGTCTACCTGCCGCCGGCCGGCGTGCCGGAGGCGTTTCGCTTCCTCGGCCATGGCGCGATGGCGGGCATTCCCGTGCCGCTGATCGTCACGGCGCTGGTCGTCGCCGGCGCCTGGGTCGTGCTGGCGCGCAGCCGCTTCGGCCGGGTGGCGCTCGCCACCGGCATCCAGGCGAGCGTCGTGCGCTATTCGGGCCTGCGCCTCTCGCGCATCACCGCGCTCACCTATATCCTGGTCTCGACCATCGCCGCTGTGGTCGGTCTTATCCTCACCTCCACGGTGACGGTCTACATCCCCTCGTCCGGTAACGCCTTCCTGCTCAACGCCATTGGTGCGACCTTCATCGGCACCACCTTCGATCCGCATGGCCGGCCGAACGTGCCGGGCACCGTACTCGGTGTGCTGCTGCTCGGCGTCGTCGCCAACGGGCTCCTGCTGTCGGGCCTCAATTTCTACTGGCAGCAAGTCGGCACCGGCCTTCTCATCTTCTCCGTCCTCGCCATCGGCTTTGCCAACCGCAAGGCCGCCCGCCGGGCGTGATCCCTGACTTTTCGAAAGGATTTTTCATGAGCAGCGTCACCCGGCTTGCCGACCGACAGGAAACCGCCCACCGCATTGCCAGCGAGGATGAGGCACTTGCCATTGCGCGCACGCTGGCTGCCGAATTCGAAGGCGGTGCAAGCCGGCGGGACTACGAGCGGGCCCTGCCGTTTGAGGAATTGGACCGTCTTTCCGCCTCCGGCCTGCTCGCCATTACCGTTCCCGCCGAATATGGCGGCATCGACGTCTCCAACGCCGTGCTCGCGGAGGTGACGGCGATCCTGTCGGAAGCCGACAGCTCGATCGGCCAGATCCCGCAGAACCACTTCTATATTCTCGAAGCGCTGCGCCACGACGGCAACGAAACGCAGAAGCGCTTCTATTTCGGCCGGGTGCTTGCCGGCGACCGGTTTGGCAATGCCCTTTCCGAAGTCGGCACGAAAACCGTCGGCGATTACAATACGCGCATTGCGCCCGATGGCGCGGGGTTCCGCATCAACGGTCGAAAATTCTATTCGACGGGCGTGCTCTTCGCCCATTGGGTGACGATCTTTGCGCTGGACGGGGAGGACCGCCTCACCATGTCCTTCGCCCCGCGCGAGACTGACGGCATCGAGATCGTTGACGACTGGGACGGTTTCGGCCAGCGCACCACGGGCAGCGGCACGACAATCCTGCGCGACGTCTATGTGCCCGCCGACGCTGTGGTGCAGCACCACAAAGGCTTCGAGCGCCCCGGCACGATCGGCTCGGTCGGCCAGATCATTCATGCCGGCGTCGATCTCGGCATCGCCCGCGCGGCGCTGAAGGAGACGATCGGTTATGTGCGCGACAAGGCGCGGCCGTGGACGGGCAGCGGCGTCGAGCGCGCGGCCGACGATCCGCTCACCGTCGCGCGTATCGGTGAACTCGCCATCCGCGCCGAGGCGGCCGAGGCGACATTGGAGCGGGCCGGGCGCAAGGTCGATCAGGCGCAGGTGAACCTCAATTCGGAGAATGCGGTCGCCGCAACATTGGCGGTGGCTGCCGCCAAGGTGCTGACGACGGAACTCGCGATCGACGCGGCCAACGTGCTCTTCGAGCTGGCCGGCACCTCGGCGACGAAGCGCGGCCTCAACCTCGAACGCCACTGGCGCAACGCCCGCACCCACACGCTGCACGATCCGGTGCGATGGAAGTACCACGTCGTCGGCAACTATCACCTGAACGGCATCACGCCGCCGAAGAACGGCGCGCTCTGAAATCCAACCCTCGTGGTGGGGGTGGTCCCCTGGCCGCAATCCTCTGGGATTGCGGCCCTTTTTTTGACCAACAAAAAAGGGCGGCCCTCCTTGCCGCCCCTTGCAGGTCGTTTGAATGCCCTCAGCTATAGAGGCTTGGTTCCGGCACCCGGTCGTTCAGGGTAAAATCGCCGACCTCGCGCGCCTTGTAGAACACCGGGTCATGCAGCGTGTGGGTGCGCACGTTGCGCCAGTAGCGGTCGAAGCGATGGTGCGCGGCTGTCGAGCGGGCGCCGGTAAGCTCGAAGATGCGGGCGGTGACGTCGAGCGCCACATGCGTGGCGCTGACCTTGGCCGCATAGGCCTCGATTGCAGCCTCGCCGCGTTCGCGGGCACTAACGCCCCGGCCACGCGCAAGCGCCGACTGAACGGCGGTTGCGGCAGCATCGGCAAGGGCGGCGGAAGCCTTCAACGCTGCACGGAACTCGCCGATGCGCTCCAGGATATAGGGATCGTCGCTCGCCTTCTCGACGCCCGACGTGATCCAGGGCCGCGTCGTGGTTCGCACATAGTCACAAGCAGCGATAAGCGCGCCTTCCGCGGTGCCGAGATAGAAATTGACGAAGACGAGCTGGATCAGCGGCGTGTTGAACGTCGCCTGCACGGGCGGAGCGCTGTCCCTCCCGGCTAGGGGCAGAAGAAAATCGGTTTCGTAGACCGGAAAATCACGGAACTCGACACTGCCGCTGTCGGAAAGCCGCTGGCCGATATTGTCCCAGTCGTCGTTGGCGATGTAGCCGGGCCGGTCGGTCGGCAGGACGAGGTTGGCGATCTGGTCGCCGAAGGCAGCATTGGCGTTGATACGGTCGGAAACATGCGCGCCGGTGGAGAAGGTCTTCTTGCCGTTTAGCAGATAGTGGTCGCCGCTGCGGGTCAGCACGAGGCCGGGATCGCGCGGGTTGACCGCGGCGCCCCAATAGAGCCGCTTCGCAACCGTCTCGACGCCGAGGTTCCAGGCCTTGTCCGGATCGTCCGCCGCCCAATAGATGTACTGGCTGTTGACATAGTGATAGCCGAGAAGCTGGCCGATCGAGCTTTCACCGCGCGCGAGAATGCGCACCAGCTTCAGCCCGTCCACCCAGTCGAGCCCGCCGCCGCCGATCTCGACCGGGTGTAGCGCCGTCAGCAGGCCCTCGCTCTTTAACCGGGCGATTTCCACCTTCGGCGGCTTGCCTTCGGCATCGAGCTGCGCGCCGCGGCGGGCAAGATCGGCGGAAATCGCTTCGGCGCGCGCAAACAGGCGAGCCCGGTCGTCTTGAAGTTCAGGTTCCTTGACAAGATGCAGGGCAGTCATGGTCGGTCTCCAGCGGTCTGGCCGATACGCGGCAGGGCGCCACGGTCGGGTTTGGGGGATCGGTGCGTACGGGTGTTCGTCGCTCTGCCGCATCTTCCCAAAGCCCTTGGGCAGCGGCCAGAAAAGCCATTTCCGAAATTAGTATATATAAAAGATAGAATTTCTGTATTTAAGATACGGAGGCGTTATTCTCGCCATATGTCCGTGCCGTCAGGCATTCCCGCATCCCTGGAGAGATTCCCATGGCCCGCCATATCCGCTTCAACGCCTTCGACATGAACTGTGTCGGTCATCAGTCGCCGGGGCTGTGGGCGCATCCGAATGACAAATCCTGGAAATACAAAGACCTGGATTACTGGCAGGATCTTGCCCGCACGCTGGAACGCGGCGTCTTCGACGGCATCTTCATCGCCGATGTCATCGGTTACTATGATGTCTACAAGGGTTCGAACTACCACGCGATCCATCAGGCGGCACAGATTCCGGTGAACGACCCGCTCCAGCTTGCCGCCCCCATCGCGCTTGCCACGAAGCATCTTGGTATCGGCATCACCGCCTCCACCTCCTTCGAGCATCCCTACACCTTCGCCCGGCGCCTCGCGACGGCGGACCATCATTCGAAGGGTCGCGTCGGCTGGAATATCGTCACCTCCTACCTGGAAAGCGGCGCGAAGAATGTCGGGCAGGGTGGTTTGCGCCGGCACGACAACCGCTACGAAGTCGCCGCCGAATATGTCGAGGTGCTCTATAAGCTGCTCGAAGGCTCGTGGGAGGAGGGTGCGGTGGTGCGCGACGGCGGCAAGCGCATCTTCACGCACCCGGAAAAGGTCCACGAGATCGCCCACAAGGGCAAGTACTTCGAGGTTCCCGGTTATGGCCTGACGGAGCCTTCGCCGCAGCGCACGCCGGTTCTCTACCAGGCCGGCGCGTCCGGCCCGGGCAAGGCCTTTGCCGCCGCCCATGCCGAATGCATCTTCGTCGCCGCGCCGACCAAATCGGTGCTCAAGGCCTATGTTGCCGATATCCGCCAGCGCATTGCCGCTGCCGGCCGCGATCCGAAGAAGGTCTATATCTACACGCTCGTCACCATCATCACCGATGAGAGCGAGGCGAAGGCAGAGAAGAAGTTCGAGGACTACAAGAGCTATGTCTCCTACGACGGCTCGCTCACCTTCATGTCCGGCTGGAGCGGCATCGACTTCGGCCAGTATGCACCGGCGGACGTGGTCGAGAAGATAGAGACCAATGCCATCCACTCCTTCGTCGAGCACATCGCCGGCGGAGACAAGTCCTGGACGATCGACGAGCTCGCCCGGTTCGGCGGCATCGGCGGCATGGGACCGGTCTTCGTCGGCTCGCCGGAGCGCATCGCCGATATTCTGCAGGAATGGGTTACGGATACGGACGTCGACGGCTTCAACCTTGCCTATGCTGTCACGCCGGACAGCTTTGAGGATGTCGTTGCCCATATCGTGCCGGAACTGCAGAAACGCGGTGCCTATCCCACGGGCTACCGCCCCGGAACGCTACGCGAAAAACTGTTCGGTGAGGGGCCGTATCTGCCGAAAACCCATCCGGCCGATGGTTATCGGGATATCGAGGCCGTCAAGCGCCGTGACGCCGAGCGCATTCCGGCATTGAAGTCGGTCGGAGCGTGATGCCGGCGCTTCGGCATCGCTGCTGGACAGCAAGCGCGGCGGCGATGCCTTGGAGCGCGGCAGATAAAACTTGACCATTAGCGTCATGATAAAATAGGAGACATCACCTTCACCTCATCCGGAGCCTGTCGTGGTGTCTTCCTTGTTTTCTTCTCTGCGTCTTGCAATGCTGATCGCCGTGGCGGTGCCCGCTGCCGGTTTTGCGCAGCAAGTGTCGATCACCGATTCCCGCGGGCAACAGGTCACGATCGAACGGCCGGTGGACAGCGTGGCGATCTTTCCGCTGCCCATCCCCGAAGCCATGATCGCGCTTGACGGGGGAACCCAGCGCCTCACCGCCATCAATCCGCGGGCGCAGGCGGCGTTGATGAACGGGGTGATCGGTCAGCTTTTCCCCGAGATTGCCGATATCCGCACCGATCTGGTCGCCGGCAACTTCATCCCCAATGTCGAAGAGATCCTCGCTGCAGGCCCCGATGTGGTGCTGCAATGGCAGGCCAAGGCCGACGAGCGTGTTGCCCCGATGGAGAATGCGGGCATCAAGGTGGCCACGGTCAGCACGGAATCGCGCGAAACCCGGCGCGGCTACATCGCCATGCTCGGCCAGATCCTCGGCAAGGAGGATCGGGCCAAGGCCTTCCTCGACTGGGAGGACAAGACCGTCGCCGACATCGCCGCGGTGCTGAAGGCCGCAGGCAAGCCCCGACCGCGTATCGTCTTCATCGACAGCATGAGCGACAACGAGTTCGTGGTGTTCGGCCGTGAGGAAGCCTATTTCGCAGCATCGGGCCTGATCAATGCCGCGACCGAAGCGGGCTTCACCGAAGGATCCGTCACCGTCGGCGCGGAATCGCTGCTCGAATGGAACCCGGACATCGTCCTCGTCAACTACTACAACGACACCATCAAGCCCGACGATATCCTCAAGCATCCCGTGCTGGGCGCGCTGGCCGCGGTCAAGGCGGCGCGGGTCTACAAGACCCCGGCAATCGACCCGGCGACGGCGGCTGGCGGCGAACTCGCCTACCAGTGGTTTGCCGAAATCGGTTATCCCGATCTGTTCGACACCAACATGCGCACCGCTGTCGTCGATGGCTTTCAGTTCCTCTACGGCAAAACCTTGAACGACGAACAGGTCGACAAGCTCATGCAGATGGAATGGAACGGCGGCAGCGCAGGCTACGCCGACGCCTTCGGGCGGACTCGATAGTTTTCGGGATCGAGCCAGGATCGGGGAGGGTGCCTTGAAGGATATCGGCTTCATCACGTCGGGTGACGGCGCGCAGCTGCAATGCTACCGCGATTATCAGGCCTATCTCGATGCGGAACTCTATCTGCGTACCCTCGACAAGGTCGATCTTACGGGGTTCCGCGCCATCGTCGTTCCCGATTTCTCCAACCAGGACCTGTTGCGGCGGCATGCCCGTCAGCTCAACGACTATCTTGCCGGCGGTGGCTTCCTCATCGTCTTCGAGCCCAATCGCATGGACGAATGGCTCGATGTCGTGGAGGTCCAGTGGTTCTCGCGTGAGACAGAGGACTGGAAATGGTGGATGCGGCCGGGAGGGCGCATGGAGGCGTATCAGCCGCGGCCCGAGCATTCCATGGCCCGGGCTATTCCCCTTGCGGATATGTGCTGGCACTTTTTCGGTGCCTTCCGGCTGCCGCCGACGGCAACGCCGATCCTCAATCTCGACAACGACGAGGGGTGCCTGCTCTATGATCAGGCAGTCGCCGGCGGCGGGCGGCTGATTGCCTCCACCATCGACCCGCATACCCATCACGGGCGCCGTTTCATGCCCGCAACGACGCGGTTCCTCAACGGCTTCTATCCCTGGCTGAAGCGCGAGGTGCAGAACCATGGCTGACCGTGTTCTCCGCCATGACGGCCGCAGGCCACATCTGCTCTATCTGCGCTCCACCCGCAGCTACAACCGGGATCGTATCGGCGGGCTTGTGCCGCAGGACTGGCGTTACAGCGCTGCCGATGTTTATGACCTCGAGACGATCGATCTTGCCGAGGTCGATGTGGTCATGCTCTCGGGCATGGCCGATCAGATCTTCCTGAAGTCCATCGAGGCGAAGCTGGTCGACTATCTCGCTGGCGGCGGCCACTTCCTGCTCAATGGCCATATCCTGCAGCCGTTCCTGCCCTGCCTCAGCCCGTTCCGCGCCGTTCCGCCAAAGCCGTTCACCAACTGGATGATCCGGCCTGCGCAGCCCGGCGCCTATTTCGGCCGGATGGACTTTGAAAACTTTCATCGGCACGAGGGGATCCTCGGCCAGTATGCACGCGGGTTTTCCGACGCGCCCGCCGGCGCGCAATGGCTTTGCCTCATCGGGGGGCCGGGGCCGGACGGCACCGTGCTTGAAGGCCCGGTCGACTGGGTCTGGCGCATGCCCGGCGGTGGCAAGGTCTTCATGCACAATGGCGACCATATCGAGCAGTTCTGCTCCGATCCCCGCCAGCAGCCCAACCTTTTCCATGACATTCTGAACGCGCTGGTCTTCTCCGACGAACCGCCGGCGGCTCCCGCGGAGGGGCGGCCTTGACGGATGGCGTCGCCGCGCCGGCTGCCGGAGACCCGCCGCTCGACGTGCGCATGGTCATGACGGGTCTGGTCGGGCTGCTGGTTCTTGCCATGATCCTCTCGCTTTCGGTCGGCCGCTATGGCGTGGGTCTCGGCGATCTCGCGACATTGGTCGGCGGTTGGCTGCGCATCGGTCCCGGTCGCGATGGCGTTGCCGAACCGGTCTGGCGGGTCGTCGAGCTGGTGCGCGTGCCGCGCCTGCTGATCGGCGCGACGGTCGGAGCAGGGCTGGCCCTGTCAGGTGCGGTGCTGCAGGGCGTGTTCCGCAATCCCCTGGTCGATCCGCATGTCATCGGCGTTTCCTCCGGTGCCGCCTTCGGGGGCGTGCTTGCCATCCTGCTGGGGCTTGGGGCAGCCGTGCTCTGGGTAATGGCGTTCGGTTTCGGGATTGGCGCCCTGCTCCTCGTCGTCGTGATGAGCCGCAAGTCCGGTCGATCGTCATTGCTCATGCTGGTGCTGGCGGGCATTGTCGTCTCGGCGCTGTTTTCCGCACTCGTATCGCTTGGCACCTATTTCGCCGATCCCAATGACACGCTGCCGGCCATCGTGTTCTGGCTCATGGGCTCGTTTGCGAGCGCAACCCCCGAACGGGCGCTCTACATGGTGCCGCTCGTCATGCTCTTCGCCGTGCCGCTGCTGTTGATGCGGTTCCGGATCAACGTGCTTTCGCTCGGTGACGAGGATGCCCGCGCGCTCGGCCTCAAGGTCGAGCCGACGCGGTGGTTGGCGCTCTGTTGCGTTACCGGCATTACCGCCGCCAGCGTTGCCAATTCGGGCATCATCGGTTGGGTGGGGCTGGTCATTCCCCATTTCGCTCGCACGCTGGTAGGCCCGGATCACGGCCGGTTGCTGCCGGCAGCGGCGCTGCTCGGCGCGATCTTCATGCTGCTGGTCGACACGCTTGCGCGCACGATGATCGCCGCCGAAATACCCCTCGGCGTGCTGACGGCGATCGTCGGGGCGCCGGTCTTCTTGATCTTGTTGCATCGCAACCGGGGGAACGCATGGTAGTCGCCATAGAAGCCCGCGGCGTCGGCTTCCGCTATGATGATGCCAATCCGTGGCTGTTCGAAAAACTGGATTTCACGCTGCGCAAGGGCCAGACGCTCGTGCTTCTCGGTCGAAACGGCCGCGGCAAGACCACGCTGCTCAAGTGCCTTGCCGGCCTGATGCAGCCAAGTACAGGTCATGTCAGCTGTGCTGGCATGCTCGGATATGTGCCGCAGCAGTTTGCCGCGCCCTTCTCCTATTCCGTTTTCGACGTCGTGCTGATGGGCCGCGCCCGGCATGTCGGGCTGTTCTCCAGCCCCACTGCGCTCGACCGCGAGCACGCGCGCGAGGCTTTGGCCCTGCTTGGTCTCTCCAGCTTTGCGCATAGGGCCATCGGGACGCTTTCGGGCGGTGAGCGGCAGCTGGTGCTGATCGCCCGCGCGCTCGCATCGAACGCTGACATCCTGTTGCTCGACGAGCCTGCCGCGGCGCTCGATTTCCACAACCAGGCGATCATGCTGGCCATGCTTGGACGGCTTGCCGCCGAGCGCGGCCTGACCATCGTCATGACCACGCACGAACCGACCCATGCGCTCGAAATCGGCGATCGTGCCGTTTTGCTCTACGGGTCCGGCCGCTGTGAAGAAGGGGCGGTAGCCGACATGTGTGCCCCCGAGCGGCTGTCGGCCCTCTACTCCATCGGCATGCAGCGCCTGGATCATGCAGACGGCCAATCCGCCAGCATCGCGGCCCGTTTTCGCTCGGTCGGGCACTGGCCGCAACCGGATGCCGGCAGCATGAAGGAACGCGGCCGCCGTTTTGCGGATCTTGATCAGGGCACGTGACAGCCTGCTCCTTTAGCTGCGTGGACAAGAGGCGGCGTCACCCGAACTGCGAGATGCCCCTTTCTGATGATGGCACGGTTGCACTGTCGGAGTGTGCCGCGTCGGTCCGCCAGGTCTGGAGCCACCGGTCAAATCCCGCTGCCCGCTCGGTGGCTTGTCCCGCGATCTCGTAGGCACCGACGATCGGGTTGATTGCGGGGCAGAGCTGGATGAGCTGGCCGTCACGCAATTCCCGCTCGATGAGCGACGGGCTCGCCTGGCCGACGCCGAGGCCGGTCATGCAGGCATCGATGGAGGCCTCGTCGGTATCAAAGGTGAGGCTGCCGCTGCGCGGCTGGAACGCAATGCCCGCCGCCTCGCACCAACGCTGCCATGACCAGGCATCGGCGGTGTCGAGCAGGATCGGCAGGCCCAGCAACGCGCCCGGCGTCACCGTCTTCGCCAGGCTGCCGATCAGCAGGGGCGAGCAGACGGCGACCGTTCGATCGAGCAGGAAGGCGCTGGGAAAGCGGGCCTCGTCTGAGCCGCGCTTGTAGCTGACCGTGACATCGGGAACGTCGCTGGCGCCAAGCGCGAGTGACTGGATGTTGAGGTCGACGCTGGGATTTTCCTGAAGATAGGCGCCGAGCCTTGGAATGAGCCAGCGCCGTGCCAGGGTGATTGGCGCCTGGATCACCAGGCGTATGCGATCCGGCAGAACGGCGCGCGTGCCGTTCTCCAGCGTGGCGAGCGCTGCATTCACGTGGATCAGGTATTGTCGGCCGGCATCGGTGAGCGAAATCGCATTGTGCCCGCGATGGAAGAGCTGGACGCCGAGGGCCTCCTCCAGCGACTTGATCTGCCGGCTGATCGCGCCGGGTGTCAGATGCAGCTCGCGCGCTGCCAGCGTCAGGCTGCCGGTGCGCGCGGCGATGGAAAAGGCCGGCAGTGTTGCCAGTGGCGGCAGTTTGGCGCGGACGGTTTGAGGATTTCTCATGCCGGCGTGAGAATCTTTCGCTTGCAAATAACTTGACCATATCTATCCACATTCTGCCAGAGCGACAAGAATGATCGGGGAAGCCTGCCTTGAAGACCGACGTCCGTCATCCGTGCGATCGATGCGAACAGGGCTTTCCTCAAGAGCGCAGCATGCATTCTGTGCAACCGTTCATGCTGTCAGCCGTCCGCCACTGTCATCACGGATCACCTTGAGGGAGAGAACAATGTTTTCCAGTTTTGCCTTGCCGAGCAGGCGTGCCCTTCTGTCCGGCGTGTTTGCCGCCTGCGTCGTTGCGGGCATGAACCCTGCACTTGCCGAAGACGCCACGCAGAAAGTCACTGATGACCGCGGCGTCGAGGTGACGGTTCCTGCCCATCCGAAACGCGTCGCCTCCATCTCGTTCTTCGCTGATGACGTGGCGCTGGCGCTCGGCATCAAGCCGGTGGCGAGCACCTATATGGTCGCGGACCGCCCGCCGGAGTTCCTGCTCGGCCTCACCAAGGACATGGTGCAGGTCGGTCAGCGTGCCAAGCCGAACCTCGAACTTCTCTCGGAAGCAAAGCCGGATCTCATCGTCGCGATCCGCCGCTACACCGTCGGCAATGCGCCGCAGCTCGAGAAGATCGCGCCCTATGTCGCCTGGAACATGGAACTGCTCGACGGCAGCGACAAGGAAATCGAGGCGCTGGCGAAAATCCTCGGCAAGCCTGAGCGCGGCGTCGCGTTGAACAAGGCGTTTCGCGCGCATCTCGCTGACGTCTCGGCCAAGGCGCCGAAGGATGCTCATCCCCGCTACGCCATCATGTGGGGCGGGGAAGTGCCGTTCGCTTTCCATGATGAGAACACGTCCGCCTCGATCCTGAATGCCATCGGCGGCGAGAACATTGCCGGCGCCATGGTGCCGGGCGGCGAATTCGGCGTGGACCTCAGCCTGGAGACCATGCTGGAAAAGGACCCGGAAGTCCTCTTCATCTATGATTACGGTCCGGATCGCCCGCATGAGGGCAACCCGATCTGGCAGGAGCTCACGGCGGTCAAGAACAACCGCGTCTACTATGTCGGCGATCAATGGGTCGAGACCAACGGTCCGATCGCCAGGGAGATCGTGCTGCGCGAAGCCGCGCACTACCTCTATCCGGATGTCTTTCCCAAGGTTGACGTGAAGGCGGAAGCGGCCAAGATCATCCCGGCCGAACTCCAGAAGTAAGCGACTGACCGCGACGACGATGGACGCACGCAAATTCTCGATAGCCATCGGTTGCATCGTCGTCGCGACCCTTCTCGTCATCGCTGTCGGCTTGATGCCCGGCGCGCGCACGCTTTCCGCCGGCGCGGTCCTGCAGGCGCTTTTCAGCCCCGACGGCAAGATCGAGTCGATCCTCGTCTGGACGCTCCGGCTGCCGCGCAGCCTCGCCGCCGCGACGGCCGGTGCGGGGCTTGCCGTGTCGGGCTATCTCCTCCAAGCGCTGACCCGAAACCCGCTCGCCGATCCCGGCATAACCGGCGTCACCGCCGGGGCGATCGCACCGATCGTCACATGCTTCGTCTTCCTGCCCTGGGTTTCCGGGCACTACTATCCGCTCGTCGGACTCGCCGGCGGACTTGCCGCCGCATCGGTGACGTTCTGGGTGGCGCGCGGCGGCAACAGCCATCCGCTGCATCTGGCCCTCGGCGGCGTCAGCGTCTCGCTCTTCCTCGGTGCGATCACCATCTACGTGCTGCTTTTCGCCGGGCCGCAATCGACGGCGCTGCTGTTCTGGCTGGCCGGGGGCTTTGCCGGGCGGACCTGGGGGCATCTCGTCCAGATGCTGCCCTGGGTGCTGGTCGGGGTGTCGGGCGCCTTCTTCCTTCATCGGGTGATCGCCATGTTCGCGCTCAGCGACCATTCCGCCGCGGCGATGGGGGTTCAACTCACGCTCTGGAAACCGGTCTTGCTGCTGCTCGGCATCTGCCCCGTCGCGGGCGTCGCGCCTGTTGCCGGCCCCGTCGCCTTCGTCGGCCTTGCCGCGCCGCATATGGCAAAGCTCCTGCGACCGCGCGGCACCGCCTGGGAGATCGGCCTGACCGCTGCCATCGGCGCGCTGATCGTGACCGCGGCGGACCTTGTCGCGCGCACCGCCGCCATTCCCAAGGAACTGCCGGTCGGCATCGTCACCGCGCTCATCGGCGGTCCACTCTTCGTTTATCTCATCCAGCGCGGCCGGCTCGATTTCAAGGGAGAGGGCGCATGAGCCTGGGCGCCCCGACGATTGGCCGGCCGAGCCGCTGGATCCTGCCGATTGCGCTCGCGCTCGTCCTCCTGTCGTTCGTCGCCGCCATCTTCCTCGGCATCGTCGACCTGCCCGTCCGTGATGTCCTGTCGGCGCTGACTGGAAGCGGTTCGCCGGAGGCACGCTCGATCATCCTCGATATCCGGCTGCCGCGCATCGTGACCGGCATTTTGGCCGGCATGCAGTTTGCGCTCGCCGGCCTGCTTCTCCAGACCATCACCCGCAATCCGCTCGCCGATCCCTCGCTGATGGGCGTCTCGCAGGGCGCGACGCTGACCGTGACGCTCTTCCTTCTCTTCACGGTCTATCTCGGCAATCCCGATTCCTACTCGGTCAACGAGCTACCGATCGCCTGGCTCCCGCCCGCCGGTATGATGGGCGGTATGATCGCCGGCGGCATCATCTATCTGCTTGCCTTCCGCCTCGATCTCAGCCCGCTCCGGATCACGCTCTGCGGCATCGCCATCGGCGCAGTGCTGCACGCCATTGCCATCGGGCTCATCGCGGGCTGGGGCTCGGCCCGCATCGAGATCATTCTCGAATGGCTCTCCGGCAGCCTTTATGCCCGGACCTGGGACCATGCGCTCTTCCTGCTGCCGTTCACGATTGCAGGCCTTGCAATGCTGCCGCTGATCTACCGCCCGCTGATCCTGCTGCGGTTCGATGCGACTGTCGCCCGCTCCTTCGGCCTCTCCTACAAGGCACAGTTCTCGCTGGTCCTGCTTGTCTCCTGCGCGCTGGCGTCCAGCGCCGTCGGCGCCGTCGGGCCGGTCGTCTTCGTCGGCCTCATCGTCCCGCATCTGGCGCGCTTCCTCGCCGGGCGGCATTTTCCGCTGGTCCTTCCGCTCACCGTCGTGCTCGGCGCCGTCATCGTCACGCTGGGCGACCTGATCGGCCGGCTGGCCGGCGGGCCGGAGGAAGTGCCGATCGGCGTCGTCACCGCCCTCATGGGCGTTCCTGTCCTGCTTGCGCTTCTGCGCAAGGTTCCGTGAGATCGCCCATGCCGCTCACCGCTTCACACCTGTCGGTCCTCTACGGTCGCCGCAAGGCGTTGACCGATTTCTCGCTGTCGATGGAAAAGGGCGAAATCCGCGCCCTCATCGGCCCGAACGGTTCGGGTAAGAGCACGGCGCTCCAAGTGCTGGCCGGTCTCATCACACCATCAGGCGGCAAAGCCCAGATCGAAGGCACCGCCGTCGCCGCGATGTCGCGGCGCGCGATCGCGAAAAAACTCGCCTTCCTGCCGCAGCAGCCGGCAGCGCCCGACGAGATGACGATCGCCCAGCTTGTCCGGCAAGGCCGTTTTCCCCATGTCGGCCTGTTCCGCTCCTATGACCGGAAGGACGAGGCGGCGATCGAATGGGCGCTTGAAAGCACGGGCCTCACGCGCTTCGCCGACCGGACGCTACAGGAGCTTTCCGGCGGCGAGCGCCAGCGCGCCTGGATTTCGGCGGCGCTGGCGCAGGAGGCGGGCATCCTGCTTCTCGACGAACCGACATCCTTCCTCGACATCGGCTACCAGGTGGAGGTGCTCGACCTCGTGCACCGCCTCAGCCGCGAGCGCGGCGTGACGATCCTGATGGCGATCCACGACATCAACCAGGCGATCGCCGTCAGCGACCGCATCTCTCTTCTGGAAAAGGGCGCGCTTCGTTTCGACGGCGCGCCGCGGGCGCTCGCCGAGAGCGGCCTGATTGAACGGACCTTCCGGGTGAAAGGGCGGTTCGTCGAGGTCGCGCCCGACAAGCCGCCCCATTTCGACGTCGAGCTTACGACGCTGCACCGGCTGGGGTCTTGACCAGCCGGAAGACGATCTTGGTCTGCGTGTAGTAGTCGAGCGCGTCGGCGAAGTCGGGTGTCCAGCCGTCTTCGAAGAACGGGATGAAGCCATCGTATTCCAGCTTGCGGCCCGAGACCGTGAAACCGGCTTTGGAAAACGCCCTGGCATAGTCGGTGATCGACCGGTCCTGCACAACCGTGTTGGTACGTTGGGCGACGAGATCGCGCCACTTCGGCCAGAGTGGATTGTCGGTATGGCAGCCCGTGACGGCGTAGTAGACGCCACCCGGCTTCAGGGCCTTGAAAATATCGGCGGCATGGGCGTCGATGTCGGAAACGAGATAGATCACCTCATGGCTGAGCGCGAGATCGAACTCCTCGATCCAGCGGCCCAGCGTTCCGCCGACAGCGTGCTGGACGGGAATATTGCCCTTGAATGCCTCGGCCTTGGCGATCGACTGCTCGGCGATATCGATGCCGAGCGCCTTGCGGAAGGGCCTGATGGCATAGAGATGCCGCAACAGGCCGCCCTGGTTGCAGCCGAAATCGAGCACGCTTTTCTGGCTGAGGTCGCGCTCGGAGATGAGATCGATCAGGTGCCGCCAGATGGGCGCATGACCATCCGACATCCGGTCCTCAGCGTCCGGATCGACATACCACGTGGTGATGGTCTTGTTGTTCTGGCTCACGGCAAACCTCCGGTGCAATCCTCGTCGTGATGGCGTTCTAGAGCAACGGGACTCCTGCGGGTAGCCCCATTCATGTGCGCAACGGGCTGCCGGCCAAGATAGTCCTGGCATCGCAATCAGATCCGAAATCCGCGACCTGCATCAGCGCTCCGCGACGCCCCTCTCTGGCAATGTCGACCGCGCGTTGCCGGTCCGTTTTCCTGAAGGTCTTTTGCCATTTCTGCAAAGATGCGATCGGATGGAGCGCGGCCTCGAGGCTGGGACACCTTGATTTGGCTACACATTGCCGGGCACGCCGCTGCGTCCTGCCAATGGGGGGGCGCTCGTTTGCGTCCTCGGTGATCAGCGCTGGCGCTTGACAGGCTCGGCTAAAAGAATGCAGGATTTGTAACAGTGCAGGTTTAGGCCTCACATGAAATGCCCCGCTCAACGCAAGTTGATGACGATCCGGAGCTCGCACCTCCTGGAACAGGGTCCTAGCGAAACCGGTCAACCGACCGGTCCAACTGTGGAAACTGGTGGGGCATGCAGAGAAATACTCTCTTTCCAGATGACTGTTGTTTGGGCCGCGCCTGGGGCCGCGCTTCGGCGCCTTTGTTGCCGTCCGCTCAGCGCCTGCTTGGCAATGTGCCATCGGGTTTTTCGCGCGCGCCAGTACTGCAACCGGCAGGGAGCGCCGGCGAGAGGTGAGGTTCCGGCATGCGCCAGCGCCCCGGCGCCATGCCGAAGCAATCGACTGAAACGGGGCAAATCGCAGAATTCAACGCAAGCAAAGGTAGGGAGGAGTTTACCTTGGCACATGCAGACGAAGAAAGTGCAACCGTCGCACGCCCGGAAGACGAAAAACTCAGCGTCGGCGCCAACATCGCCTATGGGCTTCAACATGTCCTGACGATGTATGGCGGTATCGTCGCCGTACCGCTGATCGTCGGCCAGGCCGCGGGACTGAGCCCGAGCGATGTCGGCCTGCTGGTCACGGCATCGCTGTTTGCCGGCGGCCTTGCCACCATCCTGCAGACCCTCGGACTGCCATTCTTCGGCAGCCGCCTGCCGCTGGTGCAGGGTGTTTCGTTCTCCGGCGTTGCGACGATGGTGGCGATATCGGGCAATGGCGGCATTCCGTCCATCCTGGGCGCCGTTATCGCCGCTTCGCTGATCGGGTTGCTGATCACCCCGGTCTTCTCGCGCATCACCCGCTTTTTCCCGCCGCTCGTCACGGGCATCGTCATCACCACGATCGGGTTGACGCTGATGCCGGTCGCCGCCTTCTGGGCCATGGGCGGTAACAGCAGCTCGCCTGATTTCGGTAGCCCGGCCAACATCCAGCTCGCCGCTGTGACACTGGCCATCGTTCTCCTGCTCAGCAAGGTCGGCAGCGCTTCGATCTCGCGGCTGTCCATCCTGCTCGCGCTGGTGATCGGGACAGGCATTGCCTATGCCGTCGGCATGACCGATTTCTCGCAGGTGTCGAACGGTCCCTTCTTCGCGCTGCCGACCATCTTCCACTTCGGCTACCCGACCTTCGAGATCGCCGCCATCATCTCCATGCTTATCGTCATCATCGTCACGCTGGTGGAGACATCGGCCGATATTCTCGCCGTAGGCGAGATCGTTGAGACGAAGGTGGATTCGCGCCGCCTGGGCGATGGCCTGCGCGCCGATATGCTGTCGAGCATTCTCGCACCGATCTTCGGCTCGTTCACGCAAAGCGCCTTTGCGCAGAATGTCGGGCTTGTCGCCGTCACCGGCGTCAAGAGCCGCTATGTGGTGGCGACCGGAGGCCTTTTCCTCGTGATCCTCGGCTTGCTGCCGGTCATGGGGCGTGTCGTGGCGGCAGTGCCGAGTTCGGTTCTCGGTGGCGCCGGCATCGTGTTGTTCGGCACGGTCGCGGCCAGCGGCATCCGAACCCTCTCAAAGGTCGACTACCAGAATAACATGAACCTGGTGATTGTCGCGACCTCGATCGGTTTCGGCATGATCCCCATCGCCTCGCCCGGCTTCTACGAGCACTTTCCCGCCTGGGTCGCGACGATCTTCCATTCCGGCATCAGTTCTGCTGCCCTGATGGCGATCGTCCTCAACCTACTGTTCAACCATGTCAAGGCCGGCAATTCGGACCAGCAGTCCGTCTTCGTGGCGGCCACCGAGCGAACGATCCGCTACACCGATATCGCCCGGCTTCATGACGGCGACTACTTCCTCAATGGCAAGCTCTATGACGCCAAGGGCGTCGAGATCCCGATGATCCCGGAGGCTGCGCACTGAGGGCGCCCGACACTCCCCTGGCTCCGGATCGTGCCCTGTCCCTGATCCGGACCACCTTTCCCCACGACACCAACGGAGACACAATGTCAGAAGAAACCGAAACCCGAAGCCTGCTCGATGCCCTGTTCGGCACGATGGAGGACGGCATCATCCCCACCACGGAGGTCGGCGTTGCTGCCGGCAACAAGGTCTTCGGCGCGGCGCTGCTGCGCAAGTCGGACCTGTCCACGGTGCTCGTCGAGACCAACAACGAGACGGAAAACCCGCTGTGGCACGGGGAGGTCCACACCCTGAAGCGGTTCTACGAGATGCCGCAATGCGATCGGCCGGATTCCAAGGACCTCATCTTCCTGTCGACGCACGAGCCTTGCTCGATGTGTCTGTCGGCGATCACCTGGGCGGGGTTCGACAATTTCTTCTATTTCTTCAGTCACGAGGATTCCCGCGACGCGTTCTCCATCCCGCACGACCTGAAGATCCTGAAGGAGGTCTTCACGCTCGACGCCGGCGGCTACAACAGGACGAATGCCTTCTGGAAGGGACAGTCGATCCACGCACTGATCGACCGTCTTCCCGAGCCGCAGCGGTCGCAGTTCAAGGAACGCGCCGAGGCCATCCGGCTGAAATATGACGATCTCTCGGTCGTCTACCAGACAAGCAAGGACGGCAACGCCATCCCCCTCAACTGATACCTCCCCCGGATGCGCCGCCGGCGGCTTGTCCCGCCGGTGGTGCGTTTGGCGTTGGGGCCCCGACATCCGGTCGGAGCGACGAGCCGGCGAGGCACATGCGCTGCGGCTCGCCGGAAGCAGTCTCTACCGGCTTGCCACGAAGTCCGCCATGCGGCGGATGAGGGAAGCCCCCACTGTCGCGCCCGCATCCTGCAGGCCGATGGTCTTTTCCTGGAAGGCCGCGGCCTTGCCATGCTGGGCAAGCAGGGACTTGGTGGCTTCGAGCGCCTGCTCGGCGGCGTCTGCCGCGGCGTTGAGCGCATCGGCAAGCGAAGCGCCGGCAACGGCCTGTGCTTCCAGTGTCACCGCAATCGGGTCGAGCACGTCAAGCAAGGTCTTGTCGCCGACCTTCGCCTTGCCGCGTTCGGCAACGCCATCGCGATAGGCGCGCCAGAAGGCGGCCATGTCCGCCGTTTCCAGCACATCCTTGCCCTCAACGGCCTTGCTGGCCCGCAGGAATCCGGTCGCCGTCAACGTACCCATGGTGGAGGGAGCGGTGCGGGCCATTGTTGCCCCGGCTGTACGCAGGAGCTTGGCGATACCTGCCGCTTCGCCCTCTGCCTCCAATGCATCGGCAGCGGCGGCGAAGGACTTGCTCATGGTGATGCCGAGGTCGCTGTCGCCTACCTTGCCGTCGAGCGCGATGAGAAATTCACGCTGTTCGGAAAAGAGATCCTTCCAGCTCTTGAAAAGGTCGATCAGGCCTGCGGCATTCAATGTCTCGATCGTCATCGTTTCACCCTGCAATATGCTGGAAGAACGGCGTGTTGGCCGGAGCGGCGACAAGGCGGTCGAGCTCGTCGTCGAGATGCAGGATCGAGATCGACGCGCCGGCCATCTCCATCGAAGTGGCGAATTCGCCGATCCAGACATGTTTCGCGGTAACGCCGCGCGCTTCCAGAAGCTGCGCGACGCGGCGGAAGAGGATGTAGAGCTCCTCCAGCGGCGTGCCGCCGAGGCCGTTAACAAGCACGGCGACGTTGTCGCCGGACTTGTAGTCCGTTTCCGCGAAGATGCGCTCCATCATCTCGTCGACGACCGCATCGGCCGGCGCCAGCGTCTTGCGGCTGATGCCGGGTTCGCCATGGATGCCCATGCCGATTTCCATCTCGTCTTCACCGATGGAGAACGTGGCGTGGCCGATTTCCGGAACGACGCAGCTGGAGAGTGCGACGCCCATGGTGCGGGTATGCAGCCGTGCCTTGTCGGCAAGGCGCGCGACCTCATCGAGCGGGAGGCCTTCAGCGGCCGCTGCACCGGCGGTCTTGTAGATGAAGAAGATGCCGGCGACGCCACGGCGCTTGTGTTCCTCCCCGACCACCGAGGAGGCGACGTCGTCATTGCCGACGACCTGCTTGACCACGATACCGTCAAGATCGGCAAGTTCGGCAGCCATGTCGAAATTGATGATGTCACCGGTGTAGTTGCCGTAGATATAGAGGACGCCGGCACCTTGATCGATATGCTTCGTTACCTGGTACATCTGCTCGGCGCTGGGCGACTGGAAGACGCCGCCAACCGCCGCTCCGTCGAGCATGCCCTCGCCAACGAAGCCGAGGAAGGTCGGCAGGTGGCCCGAGCCACCGCCGGTCGCGATGCCGACCTTGCCGGGTTTGGTTCTTGCGCTGACCAGGCAGCGCAGGTCGTTGGCCGTATAGGTGACGGCGGGATGCGCCTTGTAGATGCCTTCCAGCATCTCGTCGACGAAATTGACGGGGTCGTTCAGAAACTTCTTCATGCTCTTGCTCCGGGAATTGGGGATTATTTCTTGCGCTGGCGCGTGACGAAGAAGGCGGCAGCCAGCAGGATGAAGCTGCCGACGACGAGCCGCTGCCAGGTGCTGGGAATGCCGACCATGACGAGCACGCTGTTGATGACAACGATCAGGAGCACGCCGAGTAGGGTGCCGAGGACCGTGCCGGTGCCGCCGGTGATGCGCGCGCCGCCGAGTACGACGGCCGCGATGACGTTGATCTCGGTGCCAACGAGATCGAAGGGATTTGCCTGCCGGTTGGCGCAGACATGGATGATGCCGGCAAGGCCCGCGAGCGCGCCCGCATAGCCGAACAGGAAAACATGCACGGTGCGCAAGTTGTACCCGAGACGGCTTGCGATGTCGGCATTGCCGCCGACGGCGAAGATGGCGCGGCCCATCAGGGTACGGTTGAGGATCCACCAGGTCACGAAGGCGGCAATGGGCAGGACGAGGAAGTAGAACGGCAGCGTGATCAATGCGCCATTGGCGGATTCGAGCTGCAGGAGCGGCATGCGCCCGAAGCTGCCCATCTGCGGCGGCAGCGACATGATCCAGACCGTACCGATGAAGGAGAGCAGGAAGCCGCGGAAGAGATACTGCGTGCCGATGGTGACGATCAGCGATGGCACCTTCAGGTGATGAACGAGCAGGCCGTTGACAATGCCGAGCGCCGCGCCGCCGACCGTCGCCATGAGAATGATGAGGGCGATGGGCAGGTTCGGCAGATAGGTCTGCACCAGCACGGTCATCGAATACATGGTGAAGGCCGCGATCGCCGTGAAGGACACGTCGATGCCGCCTGCCGCCAGGATGATGAAGACGCCGAGCGCGAAAAGCCCCATGACCACGCTGGCGCGGCCGATGTCGATAAGCGTCGAGGGTTGCAGGAAGGCCGGGTTGGCGATGGTGACGCCGACACAGATTGCGACCAGGAGCAGGAACGTGATGGTTTCCGGTCGGCGGCGCACGAGTTCGCTGAAGCTGAAGGAACGCGACGGGCCGGCGGTGCCGTGGAGTTCATCGGTTCGTGAGGCACTCATTGCATGGTCTCCGTCGTGGTCGCCAGCATTGCTTTGTAGAGCTGGTCTTCGGTTGCCTCTCCGGCGCCCATTTCCGCGACCACCCGGCCGCCGTTCATGACGAGGATGCGGTCGGCGTTCTGAAGGAGTTCGGGCAGGTCGTCGCTGACGATGACGAGCCCCATGCCCGCTTCGGCAAGGGCCTGGATGACGCGATAGATCGTGTCCTTGGAGCCGACATCGACGCCGACGGTGGGCCCGTGCAGCACCAGCAGTTTCGGTGCGATGCTCAGCCACCGGCCGATCAGCACGCGCTGCTGGTTGCCGCCCGAGAGCGCCCCGACAGGCAGATCGAGATTCTTCGTGTTGAGCCGCATCTCCTCGGAAAGACGGGCGGCGATCCCGCGTCCTTCTTCCCGGTCGACAACGCCAAGCGAATTGGCAAGGCGCGAAACGATGAGGGCGATTTCGTTCTCGAAGATCGACTTGTCCAGGAAGAGACCTTCGGCAAGCCGGTCCTCCGGGACATAGCCGATACCATGCGCGATGGCTTCCGCAGGCGAGCGGACGGAAACGACCTTGCCATCGAGTGTCACTGTGCCGCCTGTGGCAGGGGCAACGCCGGTCAGGGCCAGGGCAAGCTCGTTGCGGCCGGAATCGGCAAGACCCGTAATGCCGAGAATTTCGCCCTTTTTCAGGGAGAAGCTCATCTCCCGCACGCCATCGACAACGAGCCGCTCCACTTTGAGCAGCTCCTTGTCTGACAGTTTGCCCGTGCGGTAGCGCTGGGCATCGATGGAACGACCGGTCATCAGTTCGGCGAGTTCCTTCTTGCTGTAGGTTTCGATAGGCCCCTGAGCGACGCACTGGCCGTCCCGGAAAACGACGGCGTGGCCGCCGATGCGATAGCATTCGTCCAGCTTGTGCGTGACGAAGAGTACGGCGACGTTTTCAGTGCGCAGGCGCTCGACGACCTGGATGAGGTTGTCCACTTCCTTGCGTGTCAGTGACGTGGTCGGCTCGTCCATGATGACGAGTTTGGCGCGGGTCGCTATGGCCCGGGCGATTGCGACAAGCTGGCGGGAGGCGAGCGGCAGGTCGGAAACGATGGTGTTGAGGAAGGTCCGGTCGCTCGGCAGGCCTACGGCGGCCAGCGCCCGCTCCGCGGTTTCCTTCAACCGCTTGCGATCGAAGAGACGTGCGAGACGGCCGCTGGCGTTCACCAGCTGCTCGTTCATCGCGACGTTCTCGGCGACCGTCAGATTGGGCAGCAGCGACAGATCCTGGTAGACGGTCTCGATGCCAGCGGCGAGCGACTGGATCGGTGTCAGCGACGCAAAGGTCTCGCCACCCAGCACGATCTCGCCTGACGTCGGGGCATGCGCACCCGACATGATCTTGATGACGGTGCTCTTGCCGCACCCGTTCTCGCCGAGAAGGTGGTAGGCCTCGCCCGGATGGAGCGTCAGATCGATGCCGCGCAGGGCATGGACGCCGCCGAACCACTTCTGGATGTTCCTGAGTTCAAGGAGCGCTGCCGGTTGCTGCGCTGTTTGTGCTTGTGCCGCCACGGAAATTGTCCTCATGCTGACCGGCGTTTTGCCACGCCGGACGATCCCGGCCGGAAGGGGAACCTTCCGGCCGGCTGACGGTTTGTCGATTAGAACAGGTGTTCCTTGTAGGTCGCCTTGTCGGCGAGGACCATGCCGTTGCCGAGGATCAGCAGGCCCTTGCCCGGGCCCTGCTTGACCGAGACCTTGTTGTAACCTTCGACGCCGAGGTCCATGCCGTCGGTGACTTCCTTCTTCTCCAGCAGCAGGCGTGCGACGGCGTTCATCGCCATGCCGGCCTTCTGCGGGTCCCAGAAGCCAATCGCCGTGATGGCACCGGATTCCAGCAGGTCGGCCGAGGGGTTCGGCAGGCCGGTGCCGACGAGGCAGACTTTGCCGCTCAGACCCGCTTCGTCGATAGCGCGACCGACACCGAGCACGTCGTTGCCCGCCGAGGTCTGGAAGCCCTTGATGTCGGGGTGCTTGCGCAGGATTTCCTTGGCTTTCTCATAGGTGCCGTTGGCATCGTCGAAGGATTCGTTGTTCGGATCGACGAGTTCCATGCCGGCATGTTTCTTGGCATTCTCCTCACCGGCGCCGACCCACTGCATGTGCGTGCGGCTGCCGAGCGAGCCGACGAAGGTCGTCCACTTGCCTTCCTTGCCCATGCATTCGGCGAGGCGTTCGTTCAGGGCCGAGCCATAGTCTGCATTGTCGAAGGCCTCGACGTCGGCATGGGTGTTCACCTGGTTATCGGCTTCATGGGTGACGACGACGATGCCGCGCTCCATGGCGCGCTGGAAGGTGCCTTCCAGAACGGCCGGGTCCATCGGCACGACGGCAAGGGCGTTGACACCCTTGGCAACGAGGTCGTTGACGATCTGCAGTTGCTGGGCCGAGTCCGCTGTTGCCGGGCCACTCTGGCTTGCAACGACGTCCGGATTGGCTTCCTGATAAGCCACGACGCCGGTGTTCATGCGGTCGAACCACGGAATGCCGCTGATCTTGACCACGGTGGCGATGACCGGCTTTTCCTGTGCGACCAGCGTGCCGATCGAGCCGGCAAGCGCAACGGCCGCAACTGTGGTTCCAGCCAGTACCTTCTTCGAAAACGATTTCATGTTTTCCTCCACGAATTTTCCCTCCTGTTTCACTTCGGCGTTTGAGGGACAGGCACCGAAGGGGTTGGCGAGCGGCGTCCCGGGGACAGGAAGCCAGCGATGTCGTAGCGGCCGACGGCCAGGAAGGTGAGCAACAGCAGCCCCCAGGCGAAATCACGCACGAAATTGGAAAGGCCGCTGAAATTGAGCAGGCTCGACATGAGCTGCAGGGCGATGGCGCTGAGGACGACGCAGACGACGCGCCCATAGCCGCCCTCCGGCTTCACCCCGGCCATCACGGCAATGAGGATGGCGATGAGCAGGTACGAGCTGCCGTAGTCGAACTTCACATTGACGTTGCGTGCCGCGATGATGATGCCGACAAGGCCCGACAGCAGGCCGGATATCGCGTAGGTGGCGACGATCACGCCGTTCCTAGGAAAGCCTGCATAGACGGCGGCCTTGGGATTGGTGCCCATCAGCATCAGCCACAGGCCATAGGGCGTGAACTTCAGCAATGCGGCGACAGCGGCTGCGACCAGAACGAAGACGAGGAAGCCGATCGGAACCCCGGCGATCATGTCGTTGCCGATACCCGACAGCAGCGCGGGGCTGCCGACCGTCACGGCCTTGCCGCCGGAGACGACCACGGCGAGCCCCATGAAGGCCATCTGCGTCCCGAGTGTGCAGAGGATGGGCGTGATGTTCAGCCGAGAGATGAGGACACCGTTGATGATGCCGCCGGCAAGGCCGACGAGGAGGGCGCCCAGGATGAAGGCGAGACTGAAGGCCGTGCCGCTTTCCGCCGCCGAGATAAACGACGAGACGATGACAGCCGACAGGACGCCGGAAAGGTTAGCGAGCGCAATGCCCGAAAGATCGATACCGCCATTGCCGGCGCACATGGCGAGCATCACGCCGATGGCCAGGAGACCGATTTCCGGAACCTGGCTTGCCATGGACTGAAGATTGAAGAGGGAAAGGAACGAGCCGCCGGAAATCAGGGCGCCCGCCACCAGCAAAAGGCCGTTTATGACAGCAAGCATCGCCAGCTGTCTGCCGGTTTTTTGCATGATTTCCTCCCATTTGTTTACTAAACAAAGTCTAGCTTCACTAAAACGCTAGCAAAGGACTTTTGGCCTGACAAGCCCCGTCGGAGCGGAAAATTGGTTGCGAACGGGGTCGATTTGCCCTAGGTCTCGCAAAGTTCATCTAAATCGTTTAGTAAACTTGTTCGCAGTCGCAGCATGAAAAGGCCCGCATCTCCGCATGAAGAAACCGGGAAAACCGACCATCAGGGATATTGCCGAGACGGCAGGCGTATCGCCCGCGACGGTTTCGCTCGTATTGAACGGCAAGGGAGAGATTTCCGGCGTGACGCGGGCGCGGGTGCTGGAGGCGGTGGCAAACCTCAACTACGTACCCCGGGCAACGCGAAGCAGTGCGGAGCCCGGCGAAACACTGCGTTTCCTGAAGATCGCCAAGCATGGCCATACCGTCAACCGCGACCATAGCGTCTTCATCTCCGACTATATCGACGGCATGTCCGCCGAGGCGACACGGCGCAACTACACGCTGGAGGTCGTGAGCTTCGAGGGCCAGCCGATCAGCACGGTGGCGGAATCGCTGGCCGGCGCGCCGATATCAGGCGTCATCGCGCTCGGTACGGAGCTGACGGAAGCCGATATCAGGCTTATCCAGGGCCTGGGTTTCCCGACCGTCTTCATCGATACGTTCTATGACGTGCTCGAAGCGAATTTCGTCGATATGAACAACGAGGATGCGGTCTACAAGGTGCTCTCGCGTTTCCGCATGCAGGGGTTCCAGCGTATCGGCTTTGTCGCTTCTCATGTCGACACGACCAACTTCCGCCTGCGCCGCGAAGCGTTCTTCAAGAACATGGAGCGGCTGGGCCTGCCGGTGAACGGGGCTGACATCCTCTCGGTGGAATCGACCTATGACGGCGCCTATCTCGATACGCGCGCGCTGCTGTCGGCCGGGCTCGATCTTGCGGAATGTTATTTCTGCACGAACGACATCATCGCCTACGGCTTCATCCGCGCACTTCGCGAACATGGCATTTCGATTCCGCAAGACGTCTCGATCATCGGCTTCGACAACCTGCCGCAGAGCGCGACGATGGAACCGGGGTTGACGACGATCGACGTGTCGAAGCGCAAGATCGGCTATCTCGCCGTCACCGTGCTCGATGACCTCATCGCCGCCGCCGAGCCTCAGCCGCCGGTCAAGATCCTCGTTGGCGCGGAGCTCGTTCTGCGCGCCAGCCACGAGCACGGTGTCTCGAAGACGGTGCCGGAGCGCCCGAAGCGCAAAACCCGGCAGCCGGCGCAATAGAACCTGGGAGAAGCATCATGGAATACAGGACGCTCGGCCGCACGGGCCTCAAGGTTTCGGCGATCGCCATGGGCACCTTCTCCTTCGGCGGGGTCGGCGCCTTTGCCCGGGTCGCCAACCAGGGTGTCACCGAAGCGCGCCGTCTCATCGACTGCTGCATCGACGGCGGTGTGAACCTCTTCGACACGGCCAACATGTATTCGCTCGGTCGCTCGGAGGAAATTCTCGGCGAAGCGCTCGGTGACAAGCGCGAAAAGGTGCTGATCTCGTCCAAGGCCCGCATGCGTATCGGCGATGGGCCGAACGATGAAGGCACGTCGCGCTACCATCTCATCCGCGAATGCGAGCGCAGCCTCAAGCGGCTGAAGACCGACCACATCGACATCTACTTCATGCATGAATGGGACGGTGTGACACCGGTCGAAGAAATGCTGTCGGCACTCGATACACTGTGCCAGCAGGGCAAGATCCGCTATGTCGGCTGCTCCAACTATTCCGGCTGGCACATCATGAAGGCGCTCGGCTTGGCGGAGGCGAAGAACCTGCCGCGCTTCGTGACCCAGCAGATCCACTACACGCTTGAGGCACGCGAAGCCGAATACGAGCTTCTGCCGATTTCTGTCGATCAGGGCCTCGGCGTCATGGTTTGGAGCCCGCTCGCCGCCGGTCTGCTTTCCGGTGCCTTCGGACGCGACAGGGCGCCTGCCGATTCCCGTCAGGCCGTCGGTTGGAGCGAACCACCGATCCGGGACCGGGAGCGCCTGTGGTCGATCGTCGACGCGCTTGAGGTCATCGCCAAAACCCGTGGTGTCTCGGTGGCACAGGTCTCACTGGCCTGGACCCTCTCGCGCCCTGCCGTTACAAGTCTCGTGGTCGGCGGCCTCAGCGAGGATCAGTTCCGTGACAACATCGCCGCTGTCGATCTGAAGCTGAGCGAGGAGGAGCTGGACGCGCTGAACAAGGTCAGCCGCCCACCTTACATCTACCCTTACTGGCACCAGCACAACTTCGCCGCCGCGCGCTTCAGTGCTGGCGACCAGGCCCTGCACGACAGCTACGCAGATCTCGGCATGATCTAGGCTCAGGGCTCGTTGATCAGATCCAGAATATGACGGCGGCTGTGATGCAGATGGCGGATAAGAATGTGTGTGCGCACCGGTCGTAGAGTGTTGCGATGCGCCGCCAATCCTTGAGTTTGGCGAACAGGTTCTCGACCTTGTGGCGCTGACGGTAGAGCGTCTTGTTGTAGGCGAATGGGACTTTGCGGCTGCGACTGGATGGGATGCAGGGCTCGATGCCTCTGGCTTCGAGCTCCTGGCGGAACCAGGCGCTGTCAAAACCGCGATCGGCGATGAGGTGTTCGGCCGGCGGCAGGGCATCAAGCATGAGGCGCGCGCCTTTGTGGTCGCTCATCTGGCCTTGCGACAGGAGCAAGATGATCGGCCGGCCGTCACCGTCGCAGACGGTGTGGAGCTTGGAGTTCAGCCCGCCCTTGGTTCGCCCGATACGACGGGAAATATCCCCTTTTTTAGCAGGCTCGCCGCGGTGCGATGAGCCTTCAGTTGCGTCGATCATGATGCGTTCGGGTTTTGGCCCTTCACCCGCAAGGCCAGCGAAGATGCGGTCGAACACGCCCATTAGGCTCCAGCGGACGAAGCGGTTGAAGAGCGTCTTGTGCGGGCCATACCCTATCGGCGCGTCCTTCCACTGCAAGCCGTTCCTGATGACATAGACGATGCCGCTGATCACTCGCCGGTCGTCAACCCTCGGAACACCGTGCGACAGCGGGAGGAACGGCGATATCAGCGCCATCTGGCGCTCGCTCAGCGCAAAAGATCACCCATCACAGCCTCCTTCAACAGAGATCCTGAATCACATCTCAATCCAAATTAATAGGTCCTGAGCCTAGGCGATATGTAAGGATCCGGTTGCGGCAAGTTATGGCGCTTCTCTCGCATGCGGAGATGATCCTGCATGTGAGGGAGGCGCCATAAATTATTGATTATGCTCGGGAGGATAGCAAAGTCAGTGTCTGCTGGTAGTCTTGCAGGCGCGGGATTACGCGTGCGGTGCCTTTGGCCGTCATCCTACCTGCTGCGCGAGGTCCGGGTCCACTCGGTCTTCGGATTCGTGATCGAGACCGTGCCGAGCCGCTCGTTCGTCCGTTCGACCTTACCATTGTCGAGTACGCGGAACGTGACGTCGGGGTCGGAAAGCGAGCGGGCGGTATCGCCCGGCTTGCCGTGTCCCTGGACGATGCTGCCCAGCACGCTGCTTGTCGCGTTCATCCCGCTGTTGGCCGATGCCGAAGCCGAGGCGGCGGCGAAGAGGAGGAGGGTGATGGTGGCGATCTTGATGGTCATGGTGTTGTCCTCGTCATAGCGCTGCTTCGTTGCAGCAGGAGGACAGTACGAAGCGGATTTCACGCCCCCATCGCGTGAAGCTTACAAATTTGTCAAAGCATAGTGCGGGAAAGCGGGACTTGTTTTGTCTGGATATGTGCTCATGGATGCTTCTTTCTGTCCAGGCGCAAGGCGAACCCCGCCGGTTGTCTTGAGTGATCCATTCTCTTTCAAGATGACAGAGGAAATGTATCAAAAATACAACAATCTCTCGCCGAGCGCCCGGCTTACAGTGCTGTAAACTTCAGGTAAATCTGCCGAAAACTTGGGCGCGCCAAGTGGAGCGGCCCCGACATTGGGGTAGTTGCTCTTCTTGAGGTGAAAGATGAAATCCATTCGCACCGTCCTGTTGGCCGCCGCTGCTGCGTCAACCTCTTCCTTTGCCTACTCGGCCGATGCCGTGGTCGCCGCCGACCCGGAACCCATGGAATATGTCCGCGTCTGTGATGCCTTCGGCAACGGCTATTTCTACATTCCCGGAACGGAAACCTGCCTGAAGTTCAGCGGCTATGTCCGCTTCGACGTTCAGGGCGGCGAGGCGCTCGGCCGTGACACCGATCTTGACGGCGATGGCGATGCCTTCGATGCCCGTTCCCGTTCGTTGCTCCGCATCGATACTGCGTCCGATACGGAGTATGGCCCGCTGAAAACGCATACCGAGATTCGATTCAATTATCACGGCGGCTATGCAGGCCCGAACTACGCCTCGTCGGGTTATGATGCCGGTACAGACATCTTCCTCTACCAGGCCTTTATCGATTTCTATGGCTTCCGTGTCGGTAAGGGCGAGTCCGCATTCACGACATACACGAACTATGCCGGCAATGTCATTCAGGACTGGGTGACGAAGTACGGACCGTTCGAGACCAACTTCATCGCCTACAACTATGACAATGGTAACGGTCTCACCGGCGTGCTCAGCCTCGAAGACGACCGCGGCGAGGGCAAGGGCTACATGCCCGATTTCGTGGTCGGTATCGGTTATTCGGCAGGCGCCTATGGCGTCAAGCTCGTCGCGGGTTACGACGAATCGATGAAGGAAGGCGGGATCAAGGCCCGTGTTGACGGATCCTTCGGCGGTTTTTCTGCCTTTTTCATGGCCGGCTGGAACACTGATGGCGACCGCGGGCCGAATCGTTTCGCTGCCTGGTCCGGCGACTACGCGCTCTGGGCTGGCGTTTCCGCCCCCCTGGCTGAAAAATTCGTGCTGAACACCCAGCTTTCCTATGACGAAGCCGACAATTTCGCTGCGGTCGCCAATGTGGACTTCAAAGTCGTGGACGGCTTCACCGTCACGCCGGAGGTTCTCTACATGGACAATTTCGACCGCAAGGACGCCGACGCCTGGGGTGGCATGCTCCGCTTCCAGCGCAAGTTCTGACCATGAAGACCGGGCGCCCTTGGTGCCCGGTCCCGAAGCCTTTCGCATATATCACAAATTTGTAAACAAGCTTGTCTCAGTTTCGTCCAAACAACCCGCAATCGATCTGGCGGGCGGCGCTGCTTCCATCTGCGCTTCGCCCGGTGGAAGCATGAGGGCCTGAATGAAGATTCTTTTACTCGAGGACGACAGCAAGACGGCCTCGTATCTGGTCAAGGGCCTCTCCTCGGAGGGGCATGTCGTGGATCATGTTACGGATGGGCGGGATGCGCTGGCACTTGGTCTCGATTGCACCTACGAGGTGATGATCGTCGATCGCATGGTCCTCGGCCTCGATGGCCTGAGCCTCGTCAAGGCGCTGCGCTCGGCCCATGTCCAGACACCCGTCCTGTTCCTGACCGCGATGAGCGGTATCGACGACAAGGTCGAAGGTCTGCAGGCCGGCGCTGACGACTACCTCGCCAAACCCTTCGTGTTTTCCGAACTGATGGCGCGGATCGGCGCCCTGACACGCCGGCCCCCACTCTCCCAGGAAAAGACGCGCCTTAAGGTGGGAGACCTGGAGGTCGATCTGATGCGCCGGACCGCCGAGCGCGCCGGTACACCGATCGAGCTGTTGCCGCGCGAATTCGCTCTGCTGGAGCTTCTGATGCGCAATGAAGGTCGGGTTCTGACGAAGACGATGCTGCTCGAGCGGATCTGGAACTTCAACTTCGATCCGCAGAGCACCGTTGTCGAGACCCATATCAGCCGGCTGCGGGCCAAGATCGACAAGCCCTATGGCCGCTCCCTTCTGCATACGGTGCGCGGCAACGGATATTCCCTGCATGCGCGGCAGTAGCTTCCTGCGCAGTACGGCGCTGAAGCATGCCGCCGCCTACATGATGCTGTTCGCGGTTGCCAATCTCAGTGCCAATCTTATCGCCCATCGCATGGTGCTGAATTTCCTCGACGATCGCCTCAATGCCAGTGTCCTGGAGCGGTTTCGCGAAATCTCCTCCGCCTTTGACGTGGGGGGCGTTGCCGCGGCGGTCACGATGATCAAGAGCCATGGGCCGGCGATCCGGGGGGAGGAATCCGTCTACAATCTGCGGGATCCAGGCGGCCGGCTTCTCGCTGGAAATGCCGAACTGCCGCAGGCGGGCAAGGGGTTCTCGAGCCTCAATCCGGCGCGTTCGGACGACGGCGCACTCGCCTACAAGCTCTATCGCGGCGACCTTGGTGACTATGCCCTGACGGTGGGGGTGAGCTACAAAGACACCGACAGGCTGACGCGGATCGTGACGACCAGCTTCGGCTGGGCGACGGCGATCTCCTTCGGCCTTGGGACCGGGGGCGCCATCCTCGTTGCCGGGCGGCTGCGTCGGCGCGTCCGAAGGCTGGTCAGGGTCGCCCATGCGATTGGCAATGGCGAACTTGCCCTCAGGCTTCCAGTCTCCCGGCAGGATGATGAAGTCGATCATTTGGCCAAGGAACTGAACGGGGCCATCGGGCAGCTGGAATCGAGCGTCACCGCGCTGAAGCAGGTGACGACCGACATCGCGCACGACCTGAAGACGCCGCTCGGCCGGGTCTTTCTGATGCTGGACGAGTCCCTGCAAGCGCAGGATGCAGAAAGCGGCCGCGCCTTCACAAGTGCCGCGCTCTCGGAGCTCGCCGGCATTTCGACCACCTTCGATGCTCTCCTGCGGATCGCCCAGATTGAGGCGCGCGACCGCCGCACGAATTTCCGGTTCTTCGATCTGCAAACCCTTCTTGCCGATATCCACGATGCGTTTCGGCCGATTGCGGAGGATGACGGCTACATCCTGCATCTTGAATGCGACGGCGCGGCCATTGTCTTTGGCGATGCCGATCTCATCCGCCAATTGTGTGTGAACCTTCTCACCAACGCGCTGCGCCACACGCCGCCAGGCACGACGATCGAAATCGCATCGCGTCTCACGCCCGGCCATGTGCATCTTGTCATATCCGACAACGGTCCGGGCATTCCCGATCGCGAGCGCGGGAAGGTCTTCGACCGCTTCTACAGGCTGGACAAGAGCCGGAATTCGCCGGGAACCGGCCTCGGGTTGAGCCTCGTCAAGGCGATCGGTGAATTGCACGGCGGCACAGTGGCCCTGTCCGACAATGCGCCCGGGCTTGTCTGCACCGTGCGCCTGCCATCTGCCGGCTGATCCGGACGGTCCACGCTTCGCCAGTTTGAATTTTTGTAAGCTTCCCGCCGAACTGCCACAAAGTCCGCGCACTATCATTGGCGCGGATACGGAGGAGACCTGCCCATACCGTTTCCACTGCCGCCTGCTCGAGACTGACCTCCTCGGGCAGGCGGCATGCGTTTGTCCGGGGTGGATCGCCGTCCTCACGTCGAAGCGAGTTGGGAAAGCCTCCCGACGATGTTCTCGTCTTTGGCTACCCGGCAGATTTCGCCGCGTCCACGCCCTCCGCATCCGCAAGTGCGCGAAGGAAATGGTCGTTCTCCTCCCGCGAGCCGATGCTGACACGGATGAATGTCTCGAAGCCGGGTTGCTTCCAAGGTTTGACGATGACGCCACGCTTCAGCAGCGCCACGGCCAGATCCGAAGCGTTCTTTCCAGCATCGATGAAGAGGAAGTTTCCTTTCGACGGCGCGATCCGGTAGCCGGCGGCAGCGAGGGCCGTCTTCAGCCGTTCCCGTTCCGCAAGGGCGCTCTTGACCGATTGCGCGAGGTGATCCAGGTCTTCGAGGGCGACGACCGCCGAGGCTTGGGCAATTGCGTTGGTGTTGAACGGGGTGCGGGCGCGGTTGAAAAAATCGCAGAGACCGGTGTCGCTGACGACGCCGTAGCCGATACGCAGGCCCGCGAGGCCGTAGGCCTTGGAGAAGGTGCGCAGCACCACCCAGGGGATATCCTTGCCCTTGAGCATGTCGATCGCCGACGGATAGTCGTCGCCGGCGGCATATTCCGCATAGGCCTCGTCGATGACCAGCAGCGTCTCTGCGTCGAGCGCGGCGATGACTGCCGCCAGCTCGTCCGGTGTCAGCCAGCAGCCGACCGGGTTCATCGGGTTGGAGAACATCAGCATGCGCGGCTTGCGGGCTGCGGCGGCAAGGAGCGCCGCCATGTCGATGGTCAGGTTCTCGGTCACCGGCACGCGCTCGATCCGGCCACCCATCAGCGCCGTATAGTCTTCATGCAACGGGAAGGAGGGGTAGAGCGTCGCGACTGTGTCGCCGGGGCGCACGACCGAGCGGCAGATGACGCCGATCAGGTCTTCCGAGCCGTTGCCGAGGATGACCTGCCGGCTATCGACGCCGAAGCTGGCGGCGAGCCGGGTGCAGAGGGCGCGGCCCTGCGGATCGGGATAGAGGCGGGCGAGTTCGCCGATGTCGGAAAACAGCCGTCGCAAGGCCGGCGAGGGGCCAAGGGGGTTCTCGTTGGAGCCGAGCTTGGCGATGGTGTCCACCTGATACGTGGCCCGCACTTCTTCGAGCGTCAGACCGGCATTGTAGGGCGGGATAGAGCGGATTTCTCCGCGGATCAGGCTTGAAGGGTCTGCCATTTTGCGGCTCCATGCGATCAGTTTGCCATGCCGCATTCATACGCCCGGAATTTTGATCTGTATATATGTATAGACATTTTCTTGCGGAAGTGCTGTCCTCTGGCAGGAAGTCAATCGAGGTGCCGCCATGAACCGTCCGATCTTCGATCTCTCCAGCCGCCGCGCGCTTGTCACCGGGGCCAGCCGCGGGATCGGCCAGGCCATTGCGGTGGCGCTTGCCGAAGCCGGGGCCGATGTCGCCGTCACGGCGCGTGCGCTTGAGGGGCTGGCGGAGACCCGGGCGCTGGTGGAAAAAGCCGGACGGCGCTGCGTGGCGCTCGTGCAGGATGTCCGCGACGTGGAGGCCAGTGCGGCCGTGACGGCCGTGGCGGCCGATGCGCTGGGCGGCCTCGACATCCTCATCAACAATGCCGGCTTCGAAAATGTCCGCCCCTCCTTCGATGTCGATGAGGCCCTGTGGGAATCGATCCTCTCGACGAATCTGAAGGGCGCCTTCTTCTGTGCGCAGGCGGCGGGCCGCATCATGGCCAGGTCCGGTGGCGGCGCGATCGTCAATCTCTGCTCGCTGACCTCCTATGTCGGCATTCCGACGGCTGTGCCCTATGGAGCGTCAAAATCGGGTCTTCTCGGCGTGACGCGGGCGCTTGCCACGGAGTGGGCGCCGCACAATATTCGCGTCAACGCCATTGCCCCCGGCTACTTCCGCACGGCCATGACGGAGGCGTTCTACGAGAACGAAGAGTGGCAGACGCGGATGCTGGACAAGATCCCGCAACGCCGCTTTGGTGGTGAAGGCGATATCGGCGGTGTGGCGGTTTTCCTGTGCAGTGATGCGGCCGCCTATGTCACCGGCCATTGCATTCCGGTCGATGGCGGCTACCTTGCCTCGATCTGACAGCGCCAGCGCCTTGTATCGCTCGCGCCGTCTTTAGAGGCAGGCGTGAGAGGCGATTTTTCGCTATTGCACAAAATTTAGGCGGATGGTTTTGCAGTGCAAAAAATGCGCATATTTGGTTGACGGAGCTTGTATGCATATGTATAGACAACCTTACAAGATGCTCGGTCGCCCGCCCGCGGCCGTAGTGGCAAGAGGAAGCCTTCCAGCGCCCCTGCGTCGCCGGTAGGGCAGCACAGGGGAATGTCATGGGCGTTGTCGATGTCGAACAGCGTGCGGCCGAGCCGCTCGACCGGGTTGCGGTCTCCGTCAAAGATGTCAGCATGGTCTTCGGCAATGTCCATGCCGTAAAGAGCGCATCCTTCGATCTGCCGAAAGGCCGGTTTCTCACCATCCTCGGGCCTTCGGGATCCGGCAAGACGACCTTGCTGCGCATGATCGCCGGCTTCGATCGCCCGACCGGCGGCGAGATCTTCATCAATGGCCAGCCTGTCAGCGCCGTGCCGCCGCATGGCCGGGCTATCGGCATGGTGTTCCAGAAACTGGCGCTTTTCCCGCACATGACAGCGGGGGAGAATGTCGCCTTCCCGTTGAAGATGCGCCGCCACGATGCCCGCCGCATACCGGAGAAGGTGGAGCGCTATCTCGATCTCGTCCGCCTTGGCGGCTACGGAAACCGGCGTATCAACGAGCTTTCCGGCGGCCAGCAGCAACGCGTGGCCATTGCCCGTGCCCTGGTGTTCGAGCCGGATCTCCTGCTGCTCGACGAGCCGCTTGCCGCGCTCGACCGCAAGCTGCGTGAGGAAATGCAGCTGGAGTTCCGCCGTATCCAGAAGGAGCTCGGCGTCACGACGATCAACGTCACACACGACCAGCGCGAGGCACTTGTCGTTTCCGATGAGATCGTCGTCATGGACGGTGGCTCGATCCAGCAGAAGGCGCGCCCGGTGGATGCCTATCGTGCGCCCTCGAACGCTTTCGTCGCCAACTTCATCGGCGTCACCAACTTCATCGAGGGCAGGGTGGTCGAGCTTGCCGGAGCGCGCGCGACGATCGAAGCCAGCGGTCTTCGCCTTGCCGGCCTTGCGGCGGACGCAACGCTTGCGACCGGAAAGGCCGGCACCGGCGCGGTGCGGGCCGAGCAGATCCGCGTCGCGCCCAGGAACGGTCGGCTGGATGGCCTCGAAACCGTTGTCGATGGCCTCGTGGACGACTGCATCTTCGAGGGCGAGCGCGTCGTCTATGAAATCCGGGTTCCACAGCTCGGCGACGTCATGATGCGCGTCTTCGATCACGACCCCGAATCCCATTTGCAGTTCGGCCCGGGCGACGCGGTACGCCTCGGCTGGAATGCGAGGGACATGCATGTCTTTGCAAGATAACCAACGAAGGCTGAGCCAGAGGAGAACGCGTAATGTCGCATGATAAATTTTCTTCCATGCAGATCCGTCGCCGCACGCTGCTGGCGTCGATGGCCGCGGCCGGTGCGTCCGCAGGTCTTTCGACGCTCGGCGTCAGCCGCGCCTTTGCCCAGGAGCCTGAAAAGCCGGCCGAGATCATCGTCCGCGCCTGGGGCGGAAGCTGGGTCGAGGCGCTGAAGGCCGGTGTTTCCGACAGCTTCACCAAGGCGACGGGGATTGCCGTCCGTCATGACCTGACGGAAGACAACGAGATCCAGCCGAAGGTCTGGGCTGCCGTCGCCCAGAAGCGCGTGCCGCCGATCCACATCAACTGGGACACGACCACCAACGCCACCAAGTCGGCGCTGCGCGGTGTGACGGAAGACCTGTCGGACCTGCCGAACCTCAAGAACACCACCGATCTTGCCAAGCCCGTCGGGCTCGATGGCTATCCGATCGTCAACACCTATGGTTATGTCTACGTGCTGGCCTACCGCCCGTCGGCCTTCCCGAACGGTGCACCGAAGTCCTGGAAGGATCTTCTTGATCCGAAGCTGAAGGGCCGCATCGCGCTCTACAACGACGGCATCGGCTTCCACTTCCCGGCGCAGGTCGCCGGCGGCGGCAAGTTGGAGGACATTCCCGGCAACATGCAGCCGGCCTGGGACTTCATCTCGAAGATCAAGGAGCAGCAGCCGCTGCTCGGCGAGGATCCGGACTTCACCACCTGGTTCCAGAAGGGTGAGATCGACGCCGCCTGCACCATTTCGACCAATGTGCGCGAAGCCAAGAAGAACGGCATCGAGCTTGCCTGGGTGGTGCCGGAAGAGGGCGCGAAGTTCGATACGGACGGCCTGTGGATCCCGAAGGGCCTGCCGGAAAACGAACTCTACTGGGCCAAGCAGTACATCAACCATGCGCTGACCAAGGAAGCCCAGCAGGTCTGGCTTGACGGTCTCGGCCTGCCCGGCGTCGTGCCCGGCCTTACCCCGCCGGCCGACCTCGTCAACGACCCGTCCTACCCGACCACGGAAGAGGCCTTCAAGCACCTCATCCGCATCTCGTCCAAGGTGCAGGTCGAGAACGAGAGCCAGTGGTTCGCCAAGTTCAAGGAAATCATGCAGGGCTGATGCCCTGTCTGCCCGCCGCACACCATCGGCGGCGGGCACTCTCCTTTCGTTAAGAGGATCGGTTCATGCGCACTCCCCGTGCCGCATATCCCGTGACATGGCGTGTCATGGATATGCTCGAACGCCTTGCGGCCGCCGTCTGGCCATCGAGTTTCCAGCGGGGCTTGCCCTATCTCATGCTCATGCCGGCGATCGTTCTGGTGGGGCTGCTGGTGCTCGGCCTCGTGCAGATCGGCGATACGAGCCTCAGGACGCTCGATACCAGCACGTTTCTGATGTCGGAGACCTACACGCTCGCCAACTACCAGCGTGCGCTGACGGAGAGTTTCTTTGCGACGGTGGCCGGCCGCAGCCTGATGGGCTCGCTGATCGTCACCGCGGTTACGCTGCTCTTTGCCTTCCCCTATGCCTACCTGATGGTGCGCACGCCCTCCTCGGCGCTGCGCAAGTTCCTGCTGGTCGCTCTCTTCCTGCCGTTCTTCATCGGCCAGGTCGTGCGCGCCTATGGTTGGCTCATCATCCTCGGCAACCAGGGCATGGTCAACGAGGCGCTGGGGCTCGTCGGTGTACCGCCGATGCGGCTGCTCTACAATTATCCGGCCGTGCTGTTCGGCCTCGTACAATACATGCTGCCCTTCGCGGTGCTGATGCTGGCTCCGGCGCTGACGGCCATCCCGAACGAGCTGGAGGCTGCTGCCGCCTCGCTTGGCGCCGGCTGGGTGCGCACCTTCCGCCATGTCGTGCTGCCTTTGTCCCGTCCGGGCCTTGTCGGCGCCGGTCTCGTCGTCGTCACGCTGTCGCTGACGGACTTCGCCATCCCCGCCATCCTTGGTGGCGGCACCCAGGATTTCATCGCCAATGCGATCTACGACCAGTTCTTCCGCACCTCCGATCAGGGGCTCGGCGCGACGCTGTCGCTGATGCTCGTCGCCGTCGGATCCATCCTCGTCGGGGTCGTCTTCATGCTCTTCGGCGCCGGCACGCTTGCCATGGGGGAGACGCGAAAATGACCGGCAGCCACAGCAAATCCGTCGTCCTGTGGACCTTCGTCGTCGCCGCGCTTCTCATGCTCTCCGCGCCAACCATCGTGGTGCTTGGCGCCTCGTTCACGGCCGGCAACATCATCACCTTCCCGCCGGACGGCCTTTCTCTCAAATGGTATGGCGCGATTTTGCAGGCAAGCGATCTCCGGCAGGCATTCCTGCGCTCGCTGATCGTCGCCACCATCTGCACCATCGTCGCCATCCCCGTCGGCACGCTTGCCGGCATCGCCCTTGCCAAGTACCGCGTGCGCTTCGCCCGCTCCATCCAGATCTATCTGCTGCTGCCCTTCACCATCCCGTTGATCGGCTCCGGTATCGGCCTGATGCTGGTCTTCGGCAATGCCGGCGTGCTCGGCAAGCTGTGGCCCGTCGGCATTGCCTGCTGCGTCATCAACCTGCCCTTCATGATCTGGGCCGTAACTGCGAGTGCCAGCAACCTCTCGCCCGACCTGGAGCTGGCGGCGGCCAATTGCGGGGCGCCGCCCGTGCAGCGTTTCCTCTACATCACGCTTCCGGCGGTGCTGCCGGGCGTCATCACCGGCTCGCTCCTGATGTTCATCCTCGCGCTCAACGAGTTCCTGGTCAGCCTGCTCCTGGTGGATGCCCGAAGCGTTACGCTGCCGGTGCAGATCTACAATTCCATCCGGTCGATCATCACGCCGGATCTGGCCGCCATCTCGGTGGTCTTCATCGCCTGTGCCGCCGTGGCGATCGCCCTGCTCGATCGCCTGGTCGGTCTCGACATCTTCCTCAAATCGAAGTGACCCTTCGGCCCTTAGGGGCCAGCCATAAGGACAAGACGATGACATCAGTGTCTTTCTACGAGTATTCCAGGCTCAACGCCGAGGAGAAGGCGGCCCTCCTGCGCCGGTCGGAGAGCGATATTTCGAGCTTCATCGAGAAGGTCGCGCCGATCCTGGAGGCCGTGCGCACCGAAGGCGACAAGGCGCTGGCGCGTTTCGGGCGCGAGCTCGACAAGGCCGCCGTGACCGAAGCCAACCTCAAGGTCACCGAGGCGGAGTTCGACGCGGCCTTCAAGCTGGTCGATGCGAGCGTCGTGGAATCCATCCAGTTCGGTATCGACAACATCCGCACCTTCCATGAGGAGCAGAAGCCGGAGGCCATGTGGCTGAAGGAGATCCGGCCCGGCGCCTTTGCCGGTGACCGTTTTACGCCCATCCAGTCGGTCGCCCTCTATGTGCCGCGCGGTAAGGGCTCCTTCCCCTCGGTGACGATGATGACCTCGGTTCCCGCTGTTGTGGCCGGCGTGCCGAACCTTGCCATCGTCACGCCGCCGGCGCCGGACGGCTCTGTCGATGCCGCGACGCTGGTCGCCGCGCGCCTTGCCGGCGTGGAGACGGTCTATAAGGTCGGCGGGGCCCAGGCCGTGGCCGCGGTCGCCTACGGTACCGAAACCGTCAAACCGGCGCTGAAGATCGTCGGACCGGGCAGCCCCTGGGTGGTCGCCGCCAAGCGCTCGCTGTCCGGTGTCATCGATACCGGTCTTCCGGCCGGCCCTTCGGAGGTGATGATCCTTGCGGATGAAACGGTGCATGGCGGGCTTGCCGCGCTCGATCTCTTGATCGAGGCCGAACACGGCCCGGATTCGTCTGCCTACCTCGTCACCCACAGCCGCCGGGTCGCGGAGGAGGCGCTTGCCGCCCTGCCGGACCACTGGGCGCGCATGTCGGAGCAGCGCGTCGCCTTCTCCAAGGCTGTGCTCACCGGCAAGACGGGCGGCATCGTGCTTACGAGCTCGATCGAGGAAAGCTACGCCTTCGTCAATGCCTATGCGCCGGAGCATCTCGAACTCCTCTCGGAAGAACCCTTCATCCATCTCGGCCATATCACCGAGGCGTCGGAGATCCTGATGGGCACGCACACCCCCGTCAGCATCGCCAATTTCTCGCTCGGTCCGAACGCCGTCCTGCCGACGAGCCGCTGGGCCCGCACCTTCGGTCCGCTCTCCGTGACCGACTTCGTCAAGCGCAGCTCGATCGGTTATGTCACGGCGCCGGCTTACCCGGAATTCGCCCGGCATTCGCACAATCTGGCGGTCTATGAGGGCTTTTCGTCCCATGCGCTGGCCGTGTCGCCGTTGCGCCAGACCTATCTGAAGAAGGGCGGCTGAGACCATGAAGGTGGTGCGGCTCCACGATGCGAAGGACCTGCGGGTGGAGGCGGTGGCCCCGCTTTCCGCACCGTCTGCCGGCTTCGTCAATCTCGCGGTCCGGGCCGCCGGCATCTGCGGCTCCGACCTGCACAACTACCGCACCGGCCAGTGGATCACACGCCGGCCTTCGACGGCGGGGCATGAGTTCTGTGGCCGCGTGACGGCGGTCGGCGAGGGCGTCGGCCATGTCGCCGTCGGCGATATGGTCTGTGCGGATTCCCGCGTTGGATGCGGCACCTGCCCGGCCTGCTGCAGCGGGCGCGTCAATGTCTGCGAAAGCCTCGGCTTTGTCGGCGAAGCCTGCGATGGAGGCTTTGCCGAGACGGTGCAACTGCCTGCCCATCTCGTGCTGCGCCATGATGCGGCGCTTTCGCCGCGTGTCGCCGCGATGGCCGAACCGCTGGCGGTGGCGCTCCATGCCGTACGCCGGCTGGCCGCTCCGGCGGGGGAGCCGGTGCTCGTCGTCGGCTGCGGCACGATCGGCGGGCTGAGTGCGCTGCTGCTCTCGCGTCTGCACGACGGCCCGCTTCTTCTCGCAGACCTCAATCCTGAAAAGGCGGCGTTGGTAAAGGCGGTGGCGGGCGGTACGGTGGTTGCCCTGGAGCGGGATGCCCTCGACACGGCGCTTTCCGGCCGGCGGCTGCGCCATGCGCTTGATGCGACGGGCAGTGTCCGGGCCATTGCCGGTGTGCTGGACCTTCTCTCCGGCGGCGGGGCGCTGGCCCTCGTGGGCATCGGCCACGGCAAGCTTGATCTCGACCCCAACACCCTCGTTGAGCGGGAAATTGCGCTCGTCGGCTGTCACGCGTTCGCGGACGAACTTTCTGAGGCTGTCGGCCTGCTTGCCGAGCTTTCCCCGGCGCTTGAGTGCTTGATCGAGGTCCTGCCGGGGCTCGATGCGGTACCGGCGGCCTATGAGCGGCTTTTGCGGGGAGAAAGCCGGGCGCTGAAGACAATCGTCGCGGTGGCCGACTAACCGCTGCGTCATTCCGGTTGCCGGCCCTTCATGCCGGCGGAGACAGTGAACCATGAACACGCTTTCGGATTCGGCATCGCCGCTCTACGAGAAGGTCAAGGATTTCGTCCTCGGCAATATCGGCAGCGGCAAATGGAGCCGCAACAGCCGGCTCCCGTCGGAGAACGAGCTCGTCTCCGCGCTCGGCGTCTCGCGCATGACCGTACACCGGGCCTTGCGGGAACTGACCTCGGAGGGGCACCTGCGCCGCATCCAGGGCGTCGGCACCTTCGTTGCGCCGCCCAAGCCGCAATCGACGCTGATCGAGATCAGCAACATCATCACCGAGATCAAGGCGCGCGGCAGCCGCCACCGGGCCGAGGTGGTCGTGCTGGAACGCATCAAGCGGCCGGATCCGGAGCTGCTGCTCGCCTTCGAGTTCGAAGCCGTCCGACCCGTCGACCATTCGGTCTTGATTCATTTCGAGAACGACCTGCCCGTCCAGCTCGAGGAGCGCTACGTCAATCCGGACCTCGTTTCCGGCTATGTCGAGCAGGATTTCAGCATTGCTGCGACCTACGACTATCTGCAGACCGCTACGCCGCTGACCGAGGTCGAGCACCTGATCAGCGCTTTGCCGGCCGGCGAGGAGAATGCGCGGCTCCTGCAAATCCGCCCCGGTGACAGCTGCCTCGTCCTGCACCGCAAGACCTGGACGGGGCCGGTCGTCGCCACCGTCAACACGCTGACCTATGTCGGCAGCCGCTATTCGCTTGGCAGCCGATACCTGCACGGCAGCAAGTAAACCCCGTCCACCCGGAAAGAATGCCATGACCCAGCCCACGAGCCGCACGGCGGAAATCAGGAAGCTCGCCAAGACCGGAAGCGGGGAGGCGGAGCGGCTTTTGGCCGACCTGTTGCGCGATCTCTTTGCAATCGACGCGCGCAATGTGGCGATCAATCACGACCAGTACAGCCTCAACTCGCTGAACGGCTTCTTCGAGACAGACGAGGGTGCCTTCTTCTTCAAATTCCACCAGGAAGAGGGGGAGGAGGCGATGAGCGGCGAGTATTATCGCGCCGACATTCTGGCGAAAGCCGGCCTGCCGGTGGACCAGCCGCTCTTGATGTCGGTGCTGCCCGGCGAGCAGATCCTCGTCTATCGCCGCCGCACCGATCCGCGCTTCTCCGACGTCTTGCGGGCGCTGGACATGAAGGACGATGTCGCGGCACGCGAAAAAGCCGTCGAGGCCGAGCGCGGGCTGAGCGAGGCCGTGCTGAAGGTCTATCTCGACACGCTGCATCCGGTGAGTGCCGCCGAGGTTGCCGCCGAGCCGATCCACCGGCTGTTCTACGAGCGCCTGATCGATGCGCCGGCCGGCAGCTATCCCGGCGGGCGGCTTTCGCGCTTCTATGTCGGTGAGGATTTTGCCTTCCCCGGGCTTACGCTTGGCTGGGACCAGCTTTCGCGCTGCCGTTTCGTCATCAACGGCATCGAATATGAGGAGGGGATCGGCGCACTTTTCGACGCCGCGCATCAACGGCTCGCCCCGGCGTGCCTCGCAGATGCCGGCGGCGTCGTCGCCCATGGCGATGCCCACAATGCCAATGTCTGGTACGAGGAGCACGATGGCTCCTCGCGCCTTGCCTTCTTCGATCCGGCCTTTGCCGGTGAGAACATCCCGACGCTGCTCGCCGAGGTGAAGACAACCTTCCACAACATCCTTGCCCATCCCTTTTGGCTGTACGATCCTGCCGAAGCAGCAGCACGGTACGAGGCCAGCGCCGTCCTTGCGGGTGACCGGCTGCACGTCACCATGGACTTCACGCCGAGCCCGGTCCGGCTGGCGCTGCTGGACGTCAAGGCTGAAGCCCTGTGGCGTCCTTTGCTGGCGACCCTGAAGGCGCGCGGCCTGCTGCCCGCCGATTGGCGCCGGGTCGTCAGGCTCGGGCTCTTCCTCTGCCCGACGCTGGTGATGAACCTTCGCGCCGGTGCCACGAGCCACAATCCCGTATCCTCGCTCATCGGCCTTTCCGTTGCGGTGATGGCTGGCAGCGAGCCGGTGGCGGGGGAGGATGCGGTCACCCGCTTCCTCGACGCGATCGACCCCGGCAGAGGCTGATATGGCCCCGGTCAACATCCACGACTTCCGCGACCTCGCCCGGCGTCGCCTGCCGAAGATCTTCTTCGATTACATCGATGGCGGGTCGTTCGAGGAGGAGACCATGCGGGCGAACCGGTCGGATTTCGCCTGCTACGGCCTGCGCCAGACCGTGCTGGTGGAGCCGCGCCCACAGGATCTTTCGACCGCCTACCTCGGGCGCCGCCATCCCCTGCCGTTCATGCTGGGGCCGGTCGGTTTCCTCGGCCTCTATTCCGGCGATGGTGAGGCAAGGACCGTGCGTGCCGCCCATGCCGTCGGCATCCCCTTCTGCCTGTCGACCTTCTCGATCGCCTCGCTTGCCGATCTTCGCGCGGTGACGAACGGGCCGCTGCATTTCCAGCTTTATGTGCTGGAGGATCGCTCGCTTTGCGAGGAGTTCTTGCAGGCAGCAGAAGGGGCCGGCGTCGATACACTGTTCGTCACGGTCGACACGGCCATTACCGGCATTCGCGAACGGGACGTGCGCAACGGTTTCCGCTTGCTGACGCGGGTGACGCCGGGGCTTCTCGCCCGGCTGGCGTTGAAGCCGCGCTGGCTTGCCGATGTCGCACTCCGCGGTATGCCCTCCGTCCGGGCGATCGAGCATCGGCCGGACTTTGGCCGTGGCGCCCTGGAACAGGCGGCCAATCTGTCGCGCCGCATCGACAAGACGCTGTCCTGGAAGGACATCGCCTGGCTGCGGGAGCGCTGGACCGGAAAATTGGTCGTCAAGGGGGTCCTCGCGGCACAGGATGCCGTCACCGCCCGCGACCTCGGCTGCGATGGTGTGGTGATCTCCAATCACGGCGGCCGCCAGCTCGATGGTGCGGTGAGCACCATTGGTGCGCTTCCGGCGATCCGCGCCGCCGTCGGCCCGGATTTCTGCCTCATGCTGGACGGCGGTATCCGCCGCGGTACCGATATTCTCAAGGCAGTGGGGCTCGGCGCCGATGGTGTGATGCTCGGCCGTGCCTATGCCTATGGCCTTGCCGCGCAAGGAGAGGCCGGTGTCGCCGAGGTCATCGCGATCCTGACCCGTGAAATCTCGATCAGTCTCGCTTTGATGGGCATCGCCTCAATCGATGAGCTCAAGGCCGCGGGCAGTGCAGCCGTACGGTATAAGGGCGGTGGGGGCTGACCCAACCGTCTTCACGCGAAAACGATTCAGCGGGGAGTGGGGCTGAAAACCCTTTCCATCCCCCGGCAGGGTGGCCCGAGTTGCGTCTTGACGAACTTTATAATCATGGATAAAAAATATCCGTGATTAGCGAGGTGCAAGATGAAACTCAGCGATGGCGTGGAGCAGGCCATTCACAGCGTGACGATGCTCTCGGGGCTTTCCGCGGATGGCGTTCTGTCGGCAGCTGCTCTCGCGGAATTCCACGGGGTTTCGCCGAGCTATCTTCTGAAGCACCTGCAAGCGCTGTCGGGGGCCGGCATTGTCCAGACTCTTCCGGGTCCGAAGGGCGGATACCGGCTCGCGCGGCCCCCCGAAAAGATCACGCTGCTCGACATCGTGCTCGCTGTGGAGGGGGCAGGCCCGGCATTCCGCTGCAACGAGATCAGGCGGCGCGGGCCAAACCCTCTGCCCGCCCATCTGCTCACCAAGCCCTGCGGGATCAATGCGGCGATGTTGCGCGCGGAGCAGGCCTACCGCGCTGAACTGCGCCGGGTGAGCATTGCCGACATTCTCGCCGATGTCGGTGCGATGGACGATGGCACTATCGTCGCAAGAGGCTGTGCCTTCTTGGACATCCACGAACGAAAGTCAGGCAGCAAGGCCTGATCCGGACATTCCAAACCCTCAAAAGGAGAACACCATGCAGGCACGTTTCGATTTTCCGAAGGCCGCACCTGACGCCTACAAGGCCGTCGCCGCGCTGGAAAAGTATGTGAGGGAGGATTCCGGTATCGACCACCGCCTCCTGCATCTCATCAAGCTGCGGGCCTCGCAGATCAACGGCTGCGCTTACTGTGTCGACATGCATGTCAAGGAAGCGCGTCGTGACGGACTGAGTGAGCAATGGATCAACATGGTCAGCGTTTGGCAGGAATCCCCGGTCTTCGATGCGCGTGAGCGAGCTGTCCTCGGCTGGACCGAAGCCCTCACCAATGTGGCCCAGACACGCGCGCCCGATGCGGATTTCGAGCCGATGCGCGCCTTCTTCTCCGAACCGGACATAACGAGGCTGACGGTCGCGATCGGCACGATCAATGTGTGGAACCGTCTTTGCGTCGGCTTCCGGTCGCAGCACCCGCTGGACGCGGCATAGGGTTGTCCAGCCTCTGTCATGGCGCGCCTCTCCCATAGGGAGGCGCGTCGAAAGCAAGGCTCCACGGCTTGTGGTCGAGGACCTCAAGGGGCATTGCCATCCTGCCGTCACGGAACGGTGCCTGATCGGCGGCCACAAGGTGACGCCGATCCGCACTGCCTGCATGGGCATGGGTTTGTTGGGCTCCCGGAGGACTGTATCCGAGAGGAGCCGGGGCCGGAAAGCTAAAACCGTTGCCGCTCCAAGAAGGGGCGGAACAATAGCCCGCGATTTATCTTGTCTATCTCGATCCTGATGATGCGGGGCCTGGTGCCGTGAGGCTTGGCCAGGTCATCCAGGACGAGGCGCACAAGTGCGAATGGCGCTTGTGCGACGACTGGTGGCGCGCCCGCGCCGCCTCATGGAATCCGGGGGGGCGCTCCGCCGCCGCTGCCAGTCTCTCCAACCGTCACCGGCGTCGTTGGAGGCGTGGCTCTCGATCGACATATCCCACCTGTTCTGCCGGATGTGGTTGCAAAACACGCCGTTTTGTATCGGTGCGCGTGGTTTTCGCGGGAGGCCTATTGACAAGCGGCCGCTCATCAAGCTTCATACATTCGTCCGATAAAGCAGACATATGTACATTATATCGGACATGTGAATTTCTTTTGGGGGAGCACCATGACCATTTCCTTTCGCGCCGGCGCGCTGACGCTGGCTGTTTCCGCTGCGCTGTTTTCCACGCCGGTTCTCGCCGACGGCAGCAAGCTCGATGAAGTCATTGCCCGCGGCCACCTGGTCCTCGGTACCGGCAGCACGAATGCGCCCTGGCATTTCAAGAGCGCGGAAGACAAGCTGCAGGGCTTCGACGTCGATATGGGCCGCATCATCGCCAAGGCACTGTTCGGCGACCCGGACAAGATCGAGTATGTCAACCAGTCGTCCGACGCGCGCATCCCGAACATCACCACGGACAAGGTCGACATCACCTGCCAGTTCATGACGGTGACGGGCGAGCGCGCCCAGCAGATCGCCTTCACCATTCCCTATTATCGCGAAGGCGTCGGCTTGATGCTGAAGGCGGACGGCAAGCATGCCGACTATGCGGCGCTGAAGGCGGCGGGTTCCTCCGTCACCATCTCGGTTCTGCAGAACGTCTATGCCGAGGCGATGGTGCATGCCGCACTGCCCGAGGCGACGGTCGACCAGTACGAGTCCGTCGATCTGATCTACCAGGCGCTGGAATCCGGACGTTCCGATGCGGTCGCCACCGACCAGTCGTCGCTTGCCTGGTACATGACGCAGAATCCCGGCCGCTACAAGGATGCCGGCTACGGCTGGAACCCGCAGACCTATGCCTGCGGCGTCAAGCGTGGCGACCAGGACTGGCTGAACTTCGTCAACACGGCCCTGCATGAGGCCATGACCGGCGTCGAGTTCGATTTCTACGCCACGTCCTACAAGACCTGGTTCGGCAAGGAACTGGCGCCTCCGCAGATCGGCTTCCCGGTCGAATTCAAGTGATTGTCAGGGGAGCGGGGCCTGCCCCGCTCCCCGAATCGGGATAGCCTGCCATGGGTTACACGCTGAACTTTGCCGCCGTCTGGCGCAGCTTCGATCTCCTGCTTAGCGGCCTTGCCCTGAGCCTCGGCCTTGCCGTCACCTCCATCCTCATCGGTGCGGCCATCGGCCTTGCCGTCGCCTTCGCGCTGACGTCGAAGAGCCGGTTCGTCAGTGCGCCGGCGCGGCTCTACGTCACGATCATCCGCAACCTGCCGATCCTCGTGCTGGTGCTCTTCGCCTATTTCGCGCTGCCGCAGATGGGCTTCCGGCTGGGCAAGATCGAAAGCTTCGTGCTGGTGCTTTCGCTCTATTCCGGCGCCTATCTTGCCGAAGTCTTTCGTGCCGGGCTCCTGTCCATTCCGCGCGGGCTGACAGAGGCGGGGCTTGCCATCGGCCTCACGTCCATGCAGATTCGCAGCTCGATCATCGCGCCGCTGATGCTGCGCAACGTGCTGCCCTCGCTCTCCTCCACGGTCATCTCGCTCTTCAAGGATACTTCGCTTGCCGCGGCGATCGCCGTGCCGGAGCTGACCTTCGCGGCGCGCAAGATCAATGTCGAGAGCTTCCGCGTTATCGAGACCTGGATGGTGACCTCGGCCCTCTATGTCGCCACCTGTTTCCTCATTGCCGCATTGCTCCGCCTGGTCGAGCGCCGGCTGGCCCTGCCGAGGTAGACCCGGATGACCTCCTTTGCCTTTCTCGAACAGCTCTGGATCGCGCGCTACGTCATCATGACGGGCCTTGCCACCACGGTCTCCATTTCCCTGCTCGCCATCGTTGCCGGCTCCCTGTTCGGCGTGCTCGTCGGCCTTGCGCTCGTCTATGGAGGGCGCGTGTTGCGCTTCATCGTGCGCGCCTATACGGATATCATCCGCGGCACGCCGGTGCTGGTGCTCGTTCTGGCGAGCTACTACGTCTCCGCTGCCGCCGGCGTGGATCTCGGTCCCTTCTCGGCCGGCGTCCTGGCCCTTGCCGTCTTCTGCTCGTCCCATATCGGCGAGATCGTGCGCGGCGCGCTTCAGGCCATTCCGAAGGGGCAGACCGAGGCGGCCAAGGCGATCGGCCTCACCTTCGGCCAGACCTTCACCTCGGTGCTCTGGCCGCAGGCCCTGCGCCAGTGCCTGCCGGCCTGGGTCAACACGGCGGCCGAGATGGTGAAGGCCTCGACGCTGCTGTCCGTCATCGGCGTTGCGGAACTTCTCCTGCGCACGCAGGAGATCATCTCGCGCAACTTCATGAGCCTCCAGTTCTATTTCCTGGCCGGCGCCCTCTATTTCATCGTCAATTTCGGCATCGAGCGCCTCGGCAAGTATGTCGAGCGCAAGACCGCCCTGCCGTCCTGAGGAGACCCCGATGGCCAAGACCATTCTCGACATCAAGGGCCTGCGCAAGACCTACGGCCAGAACGAAGTGCTGAAGAGCGTCGACTGTGCCGTGGAGGAGGGCGAGGTCATTTCCATCATCGGCTCGTCCGGCTCCGGCAAGACGACCATGCTGCGCTGTATCAACATGCTGGAGGAATTCCAGGGCGGTACGATCCGCCTCGACGGCGAGGAGATCGGCTATCACGCCGAGGGCGCCAAGCGTCGGCGCAAGAGCGAGAAGGAGATCGCCCGCCAGCGCGCGCTGACCGGCATGGCCTTCCAGCAGTTCAATCTCTTTCCCCACATGACTGCTGCCGAAAACGTCATGCTCGGTCTCGTCAAGGTGAAGAAGATGGCCAAGCCCGAGGCTCGCGCCATCGCCGAGAAATGGCTCGACCGGGTCGGCCTTGCCGCCCGCACGAACCACTATCCCGGGCAGCTTTCCGGCGGCCAGCAGCAGCGCGTCGCCATCGCCCGCGCTATCGCCATGTCGCCGCGCCTGATGCTGTTCGACGAGGTGACCTCCGCGCTCGACCCGGAACTGGTCGGCGAGGTGCTGCAGGTCATCAAGGGTCTTGCGGCCGACGGCATGACCATGCTGCTCGTCACCCATGAGATGCGCTTTGCCTTCGAGGTCTCCTCGCGGGTCATCTTCATGAACCAGGGCGTCATCTGCGAAGAGGGCGACCCGAGGGAGATGTTCGTGCGCCCGAAGACCGAGCGGCTCGCCGAATTCCTGAAAACCTCCAGCTTCAACTGACAAGGAAACACATCCCATGACGATCAAACGTTACGGTGCCGGAGAAACCGGTGCTGGCGGCCAGCCGCTGCCCTTCGCCCGCGCCACCGAAGCTGCCGGCTGGCTCTATGTCTCCGGCCAGGTGCCGATGGAGAAGGGGGAGATCGTCTCCGGCGGCATCGTCGCAGAAAGCCGCAAGGCCATCGAGAATATGATCGCCATTCTCGACGAGGCCGGCTACGGCCTGGAGGATATCGTGCGCATCGGTGTCTGGCTCGACGATCCGCGCGATTTCTGGAGCTTCAACGGCGTCTATGCCGAATATTTCGGCAAGAACCCGCCGGCGCGCGCCTGCGTCCAGTCGCGCATGATGGTCGATTGCCGGGTCGAGATCGACTGCGTCGCCTATCGCGCCGATCGCGCCTGACGGCTGAACACCAGCCCGGGCGGGTCAGCCGGTCTGCGGCGACCCGTCCGGCAGCTCCGCGCCGAAGCTTCTGAGCGCCCAGCGTCTTCCATCGCTGGTCAGAGCCAGCAGTCCGAGCGGCTCGACGTCGATGCGCCAGATCGAGGTCAGCGGGGCGCCGACCACATGCAGGAAGAGCAGTTTCAGGACAATGGCATGGGTCACGGCGAGCATATGCCCGCCTTCTGCAGGAAGGTGGTTCAGCCAGGCCACGGCCCGGTCCTGCACTGCCTGCAGGGTTTCACCGCCATGCGGAGCGGAGGATGGATCAGACATCCAGCACTGCAGATCCTGCGATGATTCTTCCGCTACCTCCGCCACCGTCCGGCCGTTCCACCGTCCGTAATCGACATCCCGGAGCGCGAGGCATGCTGCTGCGCCTGGAGAGAAGGCGGCGGCTGTTTCGGCCGCAGAATGTTCGGGTGCGTGCAGCACGGAGGTGAACCGGCCGAGGTTTTGGGCCCGGTTGCTCAATCGAACCCGCTCCTTGGGCAAGAGCGGAGCATCGGAGAAAAAGCGGGATTGCTGGTTGGCCGCGGTCGCACCACGGCAGAGGATCGTCAGGCGCGTTGCCCTGACGGCCGTCGGCTTCGGCTCTTCCGCGGGTGTGTTCATGGTTCCCCAGCCTCCTGAAATCGGCTTCACGCTGTCGATGGATGCAGTCTCGTGTCGAGGGCAAAGCCTTCCTGGAATTTCAGGGTGTATGTGCCGGGGGCAGCACCGGCGAGAAAGATCAGGTTCCAGCTGTGCGGCGAGACCGCGCTTGGAATGGCAACGAAGCGGTGCCGTCGGAGGAGATCATCGCCGAAGGCCTGTTGACCTGCGCCGGGAATGCCGGGGCGTAGCCAGTTGGGGTTGGGCACCGTTTCCGGGTCGATGATGTGGACATCGCCGATATCGGCGATGACGGCGGCCGTCATGCGGTGCGCGACGGTGTCGAGTGCCCGAAACCCCTTGTGGACCGCCACTTCGAGAATGGCCGTGGCAGGATCGAGCGAGCAATAGACAGCGCGTGTGCCCTTGCTGTTCCAGCGGCCGCCGACGCGGTAGGCGCCTTCGCCGCTGTCCCAGCTCGGCGCATGGATGGCCTGATCGAGCCGCCAGGCGACCAGCTCGCTCCCGCCGAGCGCAATGGGCAGAAAGGTCATGCGTAGACGCCGTATTCCAGACGGTCGAGATGGTCCTCGACGAGCTCCACGCCGGCAGGCGTGCCGAGAAGGTCGATGGGACGACGCTGGTCAAGCCCGATGGCCGGCCGCTCCAGCCATTGCTCGGCTTCCGCCTGCGATCCGAAGATATCGGTCGCCTTTGCCAAGATCTCGGCGAATTTCCACGTCCGTCCGCTCTGTTCCAGGCTGAGTGGCTTGGAGGGCGTGTCCTTCCGCCGCTGCCAGGTGCGCAGGCTCATGCCCACGGCCTTTTCGAGCGACTCGTTCTTGCCGATGAAGACGAGGCTGCCGACAAGGTGATCGAGTGCCGAGGCGGGCAAGCCATGCAGCAGCAGTTCATGGGCGTCGAGCGCATTGGTCAGGCGGCGCGACAGGATGCGCGAGCCGCCGAGCAGGGCTTCGATTTTCTGCAATTCGCCACCGGCTGCTGCCGGAATTGCCTTTGCCGCGACGGCCATACCTCTTCTCCACGTCATATGTCGCTTGAAATATGCCATCTGTCGCAAGCGATTTCAAGCTCCGGACCGTGCCCGCCGCTAGCTGCGGTATCCGTGGGGGTTTTTACGCCGGCGGCATCCGGTCGAATTTGGGCAAAGCCGGGTCGAGATGGTCCCAGGCGTGGCCTGCAGCGGTCCAGGAGACGAGTTGCGGCCGGTAGTGGCCGGGGTCGTCGAGGCTCGCCGGTGTGACGATGAAGACATCGGGCATGTCGGGAAAGCGCAGGTAGACGGGCGCGCCGCAGGTGGGACAGAAGCCGCGGCGCTTGACGGTTCCGCCATCCCCGACCGTCTGCCAGTGGGAGGCCTCGCCCGTGACCTTCACCTCGGCCGCGACAAAGGTCAGGTGCGATTGATGGCCTGTGCCGCTGTCGTGCTGGCACTGTCGGCACTGGCAATCGACCATGACAGCCGGTTCGCCCGAGATTTCATAGCGGACCGCACCGCAAGCGCAGCCGCCGGTATAGGACATGGGCATGGCGTTCTCCCGTTCTCTCAATGCTGTTGCTCTGAGGTGGCCACTTCGGTGACGACAGTGTCGAGTTTTCTCACCACCTTCTTCCAGCCTTCGCTCATGTTGCGATAGGCGGTGTCGTTTTTCGGAAGCTGGAAGCCGGAATGGGTGAGGCGAAGGCGTGTGCCCGCCTCGGCCGCGATCAGGCTGAAGGTGACGACGGTTTCCAGTTTCGAGCCATAGCCCTCGTTGTGCTCGTCGCCGCCCCGCCAGGCATAGGAGAGCCGCTCATTCGGCACGACCTCCAGGATTTCGCAATGGATGGTGCCGTCCCAGGCACCGGCGGCGACCGTCTGAAAGGTGAAACGGTTGCCGATCACGGGCGCAAAACCCTGCGGGGCCATCAGCCAGCGGCCGATCAGGTCGCCGCTGGTCAGCGCTTTCCAGATGACATCGGGCGCATGCGGGAAGACTTCGTCGAGCACGATGGCCTGCATGTCCGGATTGGCGGTCTGGTTCATGGGTCGATTTCCTTCAGCAGGGTTCTCAGATTGGTGAAGCGTTCGCGCCAGAAGACGCCGTAGTGGCTCATCCAGTCCGCCAAGGGCTCCAGTCCGCCGGGCTCGGCGCGGTAATAGACATTTCGGCCCTCCGGGCGCTCGCTGACGAGGCCGGCCTTTTTCAGCGCCTTGAGATGCTGGGAAATGGCACCCTGCGTGACAGTGCTGCTGCGCGTCAGTTCGACGACCGTAATCTCATCGGAATGGACGATGCGCTCGAACACGGCCCTGCGGGTGGGGTCGGCAAGGGCGCGCATGACGGTGGTGATGGTTTCTGCCTGGATCATGCGAATCAAATAGCTGATGCTAATCAATTAGTCAACGCTATTAAATTATGCTGCCTACCGTCTGTCTTCCCGGTGGATTTCTGCCCGCAAGCAATTTCGCAGATCCGGGCGTGCGACTAAGGTGCCGCTACCATCGCAAGGGGACTGCACATGCGGAGAGCGGCCGAATGACCACCATCACCGTGGACGACGTACTCGACCGCGCCGGCGCCGGCGCCTACCAGCGGCGGCTTCTGGCGATCTTCGGGCTGGTCTGGACTGCCGATGCGATGCAGGTCCTCGCAGTCGGCTTCACGGCCGCCTCCATTGCCGCCACCTTCGATCTCACCGTTCCGCAGGCCTTGCAGACCGGCACGCTTTTCTTCTTCGGCATGCTTCTCGGCGCCGCCGGTTTCGGCCGGCTTGCTGACCGCATCGGCCGTCGGCGGGTCCTGATAGTCACGGTCGCCTGCGATGCTCTCTTCGGCACGCTCTCCGTCTTCGCGCCCGATTTCACCATCCTGCTCGTTCTGCGTTTCCTCACCGGGGTTGCTGTGGGCGGCACGCTGCCGGTCGATTATGCGATGATGGCGGAGTTCCTGCCGGCGCGAAACCGCGGCCGCTGGCTGGTCATGCTCGAGGGGTTCTGGGCGATCGGCACGCTCCTTGTCGCGCTTGTCGCCTGGGCCGTCAGCCTTGCGGGCATGGCTGACGGCTGGCGCTATATCTTCGCAGCGACGGCAATCCCGGCGCTGCTGGGTATCGGCCTGCGCTTTCTGGTGCCGGAATCACCGCTCTATCTCCTGCGCCTCGGGAAGATACGGGAGGCGAAGGCCGTTCTCGACGGGATCCTCGTCGCCAACGGCAAGACGCCACTGGCGGCGGATGCGTCGCTGGTATCGCTTCCCAGCACCGGGCGGTCCGGCATCTTCGGTGCGGATCTGCGCCAGCGCAGCCTGATGATCCTGATAATCTGGTTCCTGGTCTCCGTCTCCTACTACGGCGTCTTCACCTGGCTGCCGCCGAGGCTTGCAGGCGAGGGCTTCGGCTTCGTCCGCGGTTACGGCTTCCTCGTCTTTCTCGCGCTGGCGCAGATCCCCGGTTATGCGCTGGCCGCCTATGGTGTGGAAAAATGGGGCCGGCGGCCGACGCTGACGGGCTTCTGCCTGCTCTCGGCGCTGGGATGCCTGCTGTTCGTCGTGGCCGGCACGGGCACGCTGATCGGCGCCTCCCTGATGCTCATGAGCTTTGCCTTGCTCGGCACCTGGGGTGCACTCTATGCCTTTACCCCTGAACTCTACCCGACAGCCTCGCGGGCGACAGGCATGGGCACGGCGGGTGCGGTGGCCCGTCTCGGCGGCCTTCTGGCGCCGTCCCTGACGGGACTGGTCGTGGAACAAAGCTTCGGTCTTGCCATTGGCATTTTCGCCGGCCTTCTGGTCGCCGCCGCGGTCGCCGCCCTGCTGATCGATGCGGAGACGCGCCAGGCATCGCTGGCCTGAACCGGGCCCGCCAGCTATTCATGCATCGTGGCGGGCAGCCTTGGTAGGCGCCCGCCATTGAAGTCGCATGACGGGCCGGCGCCGCCCGGCACGGAGCCGGACGGCGCCAGCGGAGACTTTGCCGCGTCAACCCGCAGCGAAGGGAACGGTGACGAAGCTTTGCTCGTCCTGGCGCTGCACCAGCAGTAGAACGGCCTTGCGGCCCGCCTTGCCAGCTTCGGCGACGGCGGCCTTCGCCTCGCGTGCCGAGGTGACGGGCTTCTGGTTCACCGAGAGGATGACGTCGCCGGGCTGGAGGCCCATCTCGGCGGCAGGCTTGTCGGGGTTCACGCCTTCCACAACCGCGCCGCTTTCGCCCTTCGGCAGGCCGAGCGACTGGCGCATGTCGGCGGTGAGGTCGCCGAGCTGGACACCGATCGTCGGCACGCGCTGGGCGGTTTCGCCCGATTTGCCGCCGGCATCGGCGAGGACCTGGCGATCGCCGTCGTCATTATTGCCGATGGTGATAGACAGGTTTTTGTCGCTGCCGTCGCGCCAGACGGTGACGCCTTCCTTCGTGCCCGGTGCAAGGTCGGCAACAATGCGCGAGAGTTCGCGTGGCGAGTTCACCGCCTTGCCGTCGAGCATGGTGATGACGTCGCCGGACCGGATGCCGGCTGCGGCAGCCGGGGTGCCTTCATCGACCTTCGCCACCAGCGCGCCTGCGGGTTTTGCAAGGCCAATCGCATCGGCGACATCCGAAGTCACCGGCTGGATCTGCACGCCGATGAAACCGTGCTCGATCGAACCGTCCTTCATCAGCCTTGCGACCACCCGCTGCGCCTGATCGGACGGAATGGCGAAGCCGACGCCGACGCTGCCGCCGTTCGGCGAATAGATCGCCGTGTTGATGCCGACGACCGTGCCGTCGGCGCCGACGAGCGGGCCGCCGGAATTGCCGTGGTTGATCGGCGCGTCGATCTGGATGAAGTCGTCATAGGGGCCGCTGTGCAGGTCGCGGCCACGGGCCGAGACGATGCCGGCCGTCACGGTCGTGCCGATGCCGAAAGGATTGCCGATGGCAAGGATCGGGTCGCCGGCGCGCAGCTTGTCCGATTCTCCCCAGGCGATCGTGGCGAGCGACTTGCCGCTGTCGATCTTCAGCACGGCAAGGTCGGATTTCGGGTCGGCGCCGACAAGTTTTGCGGGCAGTTCCGTGCCATCGTCCAGCGTCACCCTGATCGTGCTCACCTTGTCGATGACGTGATTGTTGGTGACGATGTAGCCGTCGCCCGTCAGGATGAAGCCGGAGCCGAGTGCCTCGGCCTTGCCGCTCGGCCGCTGCTCCGGCATCGGCATTTGCCGTTCACCGAAGAAGTCGCGGAACTGCTGATCGAAGGGCGAAATGCCGCCGAAGGGGGAGATGCCGTCGGCGGAGGCGTTCTCCGCCTTCAATGTCGTGGTGATGGTGACGACGGCGGGCTTGTCGGCTGAAACGATCGCGGCGAAGGAGCCTTGCGCAAGGGCCGTACCAGAGCCTTGGGCGGCGGCGGCCTGGGCCGGCCGGGTGCCAACGAGGCTGGAAGCGGCGATCGGCAGCACGAGAAGAGCAACGCCGAGAAGCGCTGCAACGCGGTGTCTTTCGATGATCCTGGTCATGATTGTCGTCCTTTGTTCAGCGCTCCGGTGCCCGCAGGGCCGGCGCCGGAGCGCACGAAACCGGGCCGCAGGTGCAGGGCGGCCGGTCTCGTCTTCGTGGTCCGGGTGTCTTTCCGATCAGGCTGTCCGGTGCCGTCGCGTCGCGGCTTTTCATCCGCCGGCGGCATCCAGCCTGGCATCATCTATAGGCCCGGCAGGCGGGGAGGGTCATGTTACAATTAAATAAAGTTCCGGGCGGCGATTTTGCCAAACTATCGCCCGGATCGAGGCGTGCGCGTTGCGGATTTCCGTAAAGAGTTGTTTCTGCTCAAATGCTTATGATTTTTCATGCGGCATCGAGGTGGTCCGCAGATCATGACCGGATTGTAATCTTTCCCTCCGCCTCGCAGGAGGCCCGCCACCCACCGGCGGTATAGCGGCCACACGGTTCTCGGCAGGCCATGCGAAAACCTTGAGCCCCCTGCGCGGTTTCGCGCCGCTGCAAACCCTTGTCTTTCCGGTCTGCATCATGGCATTAGGGCGTCTTCCTGCGGAGACTGGTACATGATCAAGAACACAATGACCGGACGACCATGGAAGAGCCTGGTGCTTGCTGCGTCGCTTTTCATGGGGGTGGCGGCAAACGCAACGCCGGTGCTCGTCGTGGATGCCGACAATCATCAGGTCCTGCATGAGGAGGATGCCGGGGTACCCTGGTATCCTGCCTCGACGACCAAGCTCATGTCCGCGCTCGTGGTGTTCGAAGCCATCCGCGCCGGTGAGGTGAACCTGACGACGCCGGTCGTCATGTCCCGCAACGCGACGAAACAGGCTTTCCTGGAATCCGGCCTGGTCCTTGGGCGCACGATGACCCTGGAAGACGCGCTCTTCGCCATGATCACCGCATCGGCGAACGACGTCGCCGTCGCCCTGGCGGAAGCGGTGGCCTCCGACGAAGCCTCCTTCGTGCAGCGCATGAATGAGACGGCCGCTCGTATCGGGCTCACAGGCACGCATTTTTCCAACCCGAACGGCCTGTTCGACCGGAAGAACTATACGACCGCCCGCGACCTTGCGCTGCTGGGCATGGAAGTGGACCGGCTGTTTCCGGAGTATCGCCGCTTCTTCCTGGCGTCCGCCGTTTCGATCGACGGCAAGGAGATCAAGTCCAACAATCTGCTTTTGACCCGCTTCAACGGTACGGTCGGGATGAAGACTGGCTTCCTCTGCGCCTCCGGGCGCAATTTCGTGGGCTTGGCGACCCGCAACGGACGGCGCGTGATGGTGGTCATTCTCGGTGCGACGACCGAGCGGGAACGCAACGAGCGATCCGCTCAATATCTGACGCAGGCCTTTGACGGTCGCCTGTCTTCCAATGCGGGGCTTCTGGAAAACCTGCAGAACCGGGCCGATGTCGCACCGGAGGACATGCGCATCCGCCTCTGCACCGACAAGAGCGCGGCCTATGAAGCGAGCCGGGATGCGCTGTATCCGATGGGCCTGCCAGGCCACGAGACCTATCTGCAGGACCAGATACCGGCCCAGATCCGTGCGATCAGCACCTGGGCTACCGACATCGCGGATGACGTGCCGGTCCCGACACGCCGTCCTTCCTGAACGGCGCGATCGGGGTCCGCAAGGGCCTCAGGCGTAGCGCGCGACGGCAAGGTCGGTGGCATCGATCTCGGGCTTCCTGCCCGAAACGAGGTCTGCGACAACGCGGGCCGAGCCGGAGCTCATCGTCCAGCCGAGCGTGCCGTGGCCGGTGTTGAGGTAGAGGCCGGCGACCTTCGTCGGGCCGATGACGGGCGTGCCGTCCGGTGTCATTGGGCGAAGACCTGACCAGAAGCTTGCCTTCGACACGTCGCCACCGGGGAAAAGATCGGTCACGGAGTGCTGCAGCGTCAGGCGGCGAGGCTCGCCAAGATCGTTGGTGTAGCCGGAGATTTCCGCCATGCCGCCGACGCGGATGCGGTCGCCGAGCCGTGTGATGGCGATCTTGTAGGTTTCGTCCATCACGGTCGATTCCGGCGCGCGCGTGGCGTCGGTGATCGGGATCGTCAGCGAATAGCCCTTGACCGGATAGACCGGCAGGCGGATGCCGTGCGGACGGACGAGCAGTGGCGAGAAGCTGCCGAGGGCGACGACAACGGCATCGGCCGTGAGCACTCCATGGGCGGTAACAACGCCGCGCACACGGCCCCCTTCCACGTCGAGCCCCCGGATGATGCTGCCGTAGTTGAAGCGCACGCCGAGCGCCTCGGCCTTTGCGGCCAGCGCATTGGCGAACTTGAAGCAGTCGCCGGTCTCGTCCTTCGGGGTCAAAAGGCCGCCAACGATCTTTTCGCGCACATGCTTCAGCGCCGGTTCGACGCGGATGCAGCCTTCGGGATCCAGCACTTCGTAGGGAATGCCGTCGGCGGCGAGCGCCTTGACGTCCTTGGCCGAGGCGTCGAGCTGGGCTTCGGTGCGGAAGAGCTGCAACGTGCCCTGCATGCGTTCGTCGTAGGCGATACCCGTCTCCTCGCGCAACGCGGCGAGCGAGATGCGGCTGTAGTCGGCAAGGCGCAGCATGCGGCTCTTGTTGAGGGCATAGCGCGCCGAGGTGCAGTTGCGCAGCATCTGCGTCATCCAGGAAAGCATGGCCATATCGACCTTGGGGCGCAGGATCAGCGGCGCATGCTGCATGAACAGCCACTTCATCGCCTTCATCGGAATGCCGGGGGCGGCCCAGGGCGAGCAATAGCCGAAGGAGACCTCGCCGGCATTGGCAAAGCTCGTCTCCAGTGCGGGGCCGGGCTGGCGATCGACGACCGTCACCTCGTGGCCGGCACGGGCAAGCTGGTAGGCCGAGGTGACGCCGACGATGCCGGCGCCGAGAACGATGACTTTCATGATGTCCTCATTGGGGAAGAAACAGGCTCAGCGGTATTGCCGCTGGTAACGGTGACCGAGGCCGGTCAGGATTTCATAGGCGATGGTGCCGGCATCGCGCGCCACGTCCTCCAGGCTCTGGTGCGGGCCGAGGATTTCGACGCGGCTGCCCAGGGCAAGGCGCCCCTCCGGCAGGGCGGAGATGTCGATGGTGATGCTGTCCATCGATACGCGGCCGACTATGGGCAGGCGCACGCCGTCGCAATAGGCGGCGCCACGGCCCGAGAGGCTGCGCGGCAGGCCGTCGGCATAGCCGGCGGCGATGGTGGCAAGGCGTGTCGGGCCGGCCGTGACATGGGTGGCGCTGTAGCCGACGCGTGTGCCTGGGGGCACGCTGCGGGTCTGCACCACGGCAACGTCGAGCCTGACGACCGGTTCCATCGGGTTCGCCCGCCCGCCGGTCGGCGCGCCGCCATAGAGCGCGATACCGGGACGGGCGAGCACGCCGTGATAGTCTTTGCCGAGGAAGATGCCGCCCGAATTGGCAAAGCAGACGTCGTAGGCGGGAAATTCCGCCGCCACGCGATCCATCTCGGCGCGCTGGTCGCCGTTCTGCCCGCTGGCGGGGTCGTCGGCGGAGGCAAGGTGGCTCATCAGGAACAGGACGTCGATGCCGCCACCGGCAGTGACGAGGCTGGCGAGCGCCGCGCGCTCCTCCGGTGGCACGCCGAGGCGGGACATGCCGGTGTCGAACTGCAGCACCGCCGGCAGCGTGCGGCCGAAGGCTTTCGCGGTGCCGCTCCACGCATGCCACTGCTCCAGCGAATTGACGACCGGCACGATGTTTTCGCGGGCGCAGGCACTTTCGTTGCCGGGCTGCAGGCCGTTCAGCACGAAGACCGTGGCATCGGCCGCCAGAAGCGGGCGCAGGCGACGCGCTTCGACGAACTGGGCAACGAAGAAATGCCGGCAGCCGTGGGCGTAGAGTTTTGCTGCTACCTCGCCGGCGCCGAGCCCGTAGGCATCTGCCTTGACGACGGCCGCAGCGCGTGCCGGGGCGACCTCTGCGGCAAGCTTTTCGTAGTTGCGGGCGAGGGCGCCGAGATCGATGCTCAGATAGCCTGATGCACCGTCGATCACCGCCGTAGCGCCGCTTCTGTTGCTTTGCAATCCACCGTCCATCCCAAGCCCCCTCAAGTGTGCGAAGCCTAGTGAAACGATCGTGAAATTACCGAGGAATCAGCGATTGATTGTTGTGCCAAAGCATGATTTTTGAACGAAACGATGACGATTTGGAATGATCTGCCATGGCTGCCCTCGATGCGATCGACCGCAACATCCTCCGGCTCCTGCGGCTCGATGCGCGCATGAGCAATGCCAGCCTTGCGGCCGATGTCGGCCTGTCGCCGTCTGCCTGCCTCCGCCGGATCAAGCTGATGGAAAAGGCGGGTGTCATTCGCGGCTATACAGCGCTGGTGGACACATCGAATGTCGAGGCGACGATCGCCGTCATCATCAACATTACGCTGGAACGACAGACGGAGGACCACCTCGACCGCTTCGAGGCGGCGGTGCGCAAACACCCGGAAATCCGCGAATGTTTCCTGATGACGGGCGGTTCGGATTACCTGCTGCGTGTCGAGGTGGCCAATGCCGGCGAGTTCGAGCGCATCCACAAGGAAATCCTCTCGGCCATGCCGGGCGTCTCACGCATCCATTCGAGCTTCGCGATCCGCAACGTGCTGGCGACGCGGCCACGCGGGCGGCGATAGACGGCCTGTCGTCTGTCAGGTCCGGTTGCCATAATATTTCTCCGCAATGCCGCGGGCGGCGGTGGCGACCTTCCGGCCGATCTCCTGCATGCGGGCAAGGTCGGCGCGCGCGGTCGGCGCTGCCACGGCGAGCGCGCCCACTGGCCGCCCGCCGGGTGTCAGGATCGGTGCTGCGGCGCTGATGACGCCGATCTCGAACCCCTGCTGGCTGATCGAATAGCCACGCTCCAGCGTTTCACGCAGGAGCGTGCGCACGGCTCCGGCGTCGGTGACGGTCTCGGCTGAAAAGCGTTCCAGCGGCCGCGCCAGCGCGCGGTCGATCTCGTCGGGCGGAAGGAAGGCGAGATAGGCGAGACCCGAGGCGGTGGCATGGAGGGGCAACACAGCCCCGGGTTCGACGATCACACGGTGGGCCTGCGACGAATCCTCAACATGAATGGTGGAGAGCCGCCCGCCGGAAAACTCCGAGAAGTGCACCGTCTCGCCGGCCTGTTCCGCCAGCGCCTTGGCGAAAGGGGCAGCCACGGCGACGAAGGGGAAACGCGCCTGGCGAAGGCGCGCCAGCCGGATGGGCGCCGCGCCGAGGCGATAACGGCGCGTATCTTCGTCCTGTTCCACGAAGCCGTGCCTTTCGAGTTCCACGAGAAAGCGTCGCGCGGTCGCCTTGTCGAGTGCGGAAAGCCGCGCGAGGTCGCTGAGGCCGATATCCTTGTCGAGCTCGGAAATCAGATCGAGGAGGGAAAGGGCCTTTCCGATGGTGCTCATGCATGCGCTCCGCAGTGTAATGCCAGTCTCCTGCGAACGTTCGTCCTCTCCGTTACCGCTCCTGTTTCGCACGCCCGACAAGTCGAGATACTTAACATGAGAAATAACTTGACGCCGGAACTGGCTTTTGCAAATCTATAATTAAAATAACGGTTCAAATAATGAACCACAAGGAAAATGTTTCGTGGGAACCGCCGTCGCTTTTGGCGCGGCATCGGACACGCGGCCGCCGGATACATGAGGGCAGCCGCCAGGATGGGAGCAAGATCATGACAGAACACAGCGTGCCGTCTGGCGGCGCGAACCAGTTGCGCAAGAACAGCCTCGGTGTCGGGGCTGTCACATTCCTCGTCGTCTCCGCGGCTGCGCCGCTGACGGCGGTTGCTGGCGGCGTGCCGCTGTCGATGATGCTGGGCAACGGCCCAGGCATTCCGCTGACCTTCGCCTTCGTAACGACGGTGCTGCTGCTCTTTGCCATCGGCTATGTCGCCATGGCCCGGCATATCAGCAATGCCGGCGCCTTCTATGCTTATACGGCGCAGGGCCTCGGCGGTCTCGCCGGCGGCGCTGCCGCACTGATTGCCATCCTCGCCTACAATGCCATGCAGATCGGCATCTTCGGCCTGTTTGGGGCGGCAACGGCCGGCTTTTTCGCCGGCTATGGCCTCGACCTGCCCTGGTGGGTCTGGACCTACATCGGCATCGCCCTCGTTGCGGTCTTCGGCTACCGGCGGGTGGACTTTTCCGCCCGCGTGCTCGCCGTGCTCGTCGTGCTCGAATATCTGGTCGTGCTGGTCATCGATGCGGCCATCCTCGTAAAGGGCGGCGACAGTGGCCTTTCCGCTGCGCCCTTTACGCCGTCAGCCTTCTTCTCGGGGACGCCGGCCATTGGCATCCTGTTCTGCTTTGCCGCCTTCATCGGCTTCGAGGCGACGACCATCTACAGCGAGGAGGCCCGCGAGCCGGAAAAGACCGTGCCGCGCGCCACCTACATCTCCGTGCTGATCATCGGCCTCTTCTACATGCTGACCTCCTGGCTGATGGTCAACGGCGCGGGCGTCGACAAGCTGGTGCCGGAAATCCAGGGCCTTGCCGATCCGACCACCTTCCTCTTCGGCCTCGCGGATCGCTATGTCGGCGGCGGCATCACCACCATCATGAGCATTCTCTTCATCACCAGCCTCTTTGCCGGCGTCGTCGCCTTCCACAATGGCGTTGCCCGCTATCTCTATGTCGCCGGCCGCGAAGGTCTGCTGCCCAAGGCGCTCGGCGTCACCCATCCGGTGTTCCAGAGCCCGCATGCCGGCTCGGTCGTGCAAACGATCATCGCCGTCCTCGTCGTGGCGCTCTTCGCCTTCACGGGGCAGGATCCGGTGCTGGCGCTGTTCTCCTGGCTCACCAATGTCGGCACGCTGGCGATCATTCTCCTGATGGCGCTGACTGCCTTCGCCATCGTCGCCTTCTTCGGCCGCAATCCGGGCCTCGAAGGCAACCGGATCGTCACGACCGTGCTGCCGGTATTGACGGGCCTCATCCTGCTGGCGCTGGTGTTCTATATCGCAACGAACTTCGGCGCCCTGGCCGGTGCGGAGGGACCGCTTGCCGTGTTCCTGCCGGGCCTTGTGCTGATTGCCGCGATCATCGGCCTCCTTTGCGCCCTGCGCCTGAAGGCTGGCGATGCCGGCGCCTTTGCCCGGCTCGGCGTCCGCCGGGAAGTGTGAGACCAGGGGTGGCGCTTCGGCGCCACCAGCCCTTTGAGGAAAGACCATGCAGGAAAAGATCAACGCACTCCGCAATCTGGCGGTCGCTCCGCAGGCGCTGTTTATAAACGGCATTTGGCAGGACCCGGCGGATGGCGCGATGCTGGATGTCGTCTCGCCCATCGACGGGCGCACGCTGACGACGATTGCCGACGCCGGTGCGGCCGATGTGGACCGGGCGGTAAAAGCCGCCCGTACCGCTTTCGAAAGGGGGCGCTGGGCAAAGGCGGCGCCGGCCGAGCGCAAGCGGGTGCTGCTGAAGATCGCCGACCTGATCGAGCAACACGCGCTGGAGCTTGCCGTGCTCGGCGTGCGGGACAACGGCACCGAGATTTCCATGGCACTGAAGGCCGAGCCCGGCAGCGCCGCTGGCACGTTCCGTTACTATGGCGAGGCGATCGACAAGATCTATGGCGAGATCGCACCGACGGCCGGCGACATCCTCGGCCTCGTCCACCGCGAGCCGGTCGGTGTCGTCGGTGCCATCGTGCCGTGGAACTTTCCGCTGATGATCGGCGCCTGGAAGATCGCCCCGGCGCTCGCTGCCGGCAACTCCATCGTGCTGAAGCCGGCTGAGGCTGCCTCGTTGACGCTGCTGCGCCTCGCTGCCCTTTGCGCCGAGGCGGGGCTGCCGGAAGGCGTGCTGAACGTCGTGACCGGTCGTGGTGCGGTTACGGGTGAGGCGGTGGGGCTGCATCCGGACATCGACGTGCTGGTCTTTACCGGTTCCGGCCCCGTCGGCCGGCGCCTCCTGGAATATTCCGCCCGCTCCAACCTGAAGCGCGTCTATCTTGAACTCGGTGGTAAATCGCCGAACGTCGTCTTCGCCGATGCACCGGACCTCGACCGCGCGGCCAAGGTCTCGGCCTATGGCATCTTCCGCAATTCGGGGCAGGTCTGCGCGGCCGGCTCGCGGCTGCTCGTCGAGCGTTCCATTGCGGAGGCGTTTTCGCAGAAGGTGGCGGAGGTTGCCGCGGCGATGACGGTCGGCGATCCGCTGTTGCTGACCACCGAGGCCGGTGCCATTTCCAGCGAGGCGCAGCTTGGCAAGAATCTCGGCTTTGGCGAACAGGCGCTATCCGAGGGCGCCCGGCTGCGCACCGGTGGAAAGCGTATCCTTGCCGAGACCGGCGGCTTCTACATGCAGCCGACCGTCTTCGACGTTACGCCGGGCATGACGCTTGCCCGCGAGGAGGTGTTCGGACCGATCCTCTCCATCATCCCCTTCGACGGCGAGGATGAGGCTTTACGCATCGCCAATGGCACGGACTTCGGCCTTGCCTCTGCCGTCTGGACCGCCAATCTGTCACGGGCGCATCGCATGGTGCGCGGCATCCGTGCTGGTGTCGTGCATGTCAACACCTATGGCGGGGCGGACAACACGGTGCCGCTCGGCGGCGTGCGCCAGTCCGGCAACGGGCACGACAAATCCCTGCACACGCTGGACAAGTATCTCGACCTGAAGACGGCCTGGATCCAGCTTTAAGTCCCCACGATTTTGCGTAGGAGCCCGGCTGTCCGTAAGGACACGCCGGGCTCCTACGCATGTCATGTCAGCGAGCGGGCGATTTCCGTAATGACCGCGAAGGCGGTGTCCGCGTCGTCGCGGGTCATCTCGAACTGGCCAGCCTGGAAACGGATGGCGATGCGTCCATCGACGCGGGTCTGTGTCAGGTAGATACGTCCGTCGTCGTTGATGGCGTTGACGAGGGCGATATTGTGCTGGTCGGCCTCTGCGCCGCCCGTGTGGCGGAAGGAGAAGAGCGAGAGCACCGGTTCGCTGACGATCTCGAAATCCGGCTCCCCGGCAAGCCGCTCCGCCAGTTCCCTCGACCAGGCGACGTGGTTGCGGATCATCGTGCGCAGGCCTTCAAGGCCATGATAGCGCATCAGGAACCACAGTTTCAGCGCGCGAAAGCGCCGTCCGAGCGGTACGGACCATTCGGAATAGTTGATGATGCCGTCATGGCCGTGCGTCTTCAGGTATTCCGGCTGGATGGCGAGCGTGCGCACCTGGTCCTCGGGACTGCGGATGAACTGCACCGAGCAGTCGAAGTTGGCGCCGAGCCATTTGTGCGGATTGAAGACGATGGAATCGGCGGCCTCGATGCCCTCCCAGAGGCTGCGGAATTCCGGGCAGATCATGGCCGAACCCGCCCAGGCGGCATCGACATGCAGGTAGAGGCCATGTGCCTTTGCCACTGTTGCCACATCGCCGATCGGATCGCAGGCGCCGATGGAGGTGCCGCCGGTGCAGGCGATGATGCCGGCCGGGACGTGGTCGGCGGCAAGGTCCGCGCGGATCGCGGCGTCGAGCGCCTCGGGGTCCATGCCGTTGAGCGGCCCCTTGGTCGGAATGCGCACGAGGTTCGCCTCGCCGATGCCGGCAATCCAGATCGCCCGGTCGATCGAGGTGTGCACCTGTTTCGAGGCATAGACGCGCACCGCGCCGTGCGCCGCCAGTCCCTCGCTGTTGCCCTTCCAGCCGAGTGCCTTCTCGCGCATGACCAGCACGGCGGCGAGCGTCGCGGTGGAGGCGGAATCCTGGATCACACCGGAAAAGCCATCCGGCAGACCGAGCGCCTGGCGCAGCCAGTCGACCACCCGCGTTTCAAGCTCGGTGGCGGCGGGCGACGTCTGCCAGAGCATGCATTGGGCCGCGACGGAGGTGACGAGATAATCGGCGATCACCGAAACGGGCGCGGCATTGGCAGGAAAGTAGGCGAAGAAGCGCGGGTGCTGCCAATGGGTGAGGCCATCGGGGATGATGCGCTCGAAATCCGCGAAAATCGCCTCCATCGCCTCGCCCCCTTCCGGGGCCGTATCGGCGATCTGCCTGGCGATGTCGCCAGGCTTCGTCTGCGCCCGCACCGGCCGGTCGCGCAGGCCCGCCCGGTAGTCGGCGCCCCAATCGGCTACCGTGCGCGACCACCGGCGGAATTCCTCGCTATCCATGTCTTGCTCCCTGTTTGCGTTGCGCATTTCTCGATGCTTGCCCTGCGATTTGCAATGTCTTGTCGGCATGTTGTGCCAATAGGCGCGCATATGCGCCGGGGCAGATGTGCCGGATTGAGGTTAATTAACACGTTAATCAAGGGGTAATTTCTGTCAAGAGTGCCCCGGTTTTCGGCCGCGTCCCTTTGGTCGCTTCCGCTTGAAGGAGCCTGGATCGGAGAAGTAGAACGGATTCCAACGGTTCATTATACAAACCATAGCTTCAAATATAGACTTGCAAACGATCAAACTTCCTGCCAGATTAATTCGCATGTTAAGTATCTGTCGTGACACCGCGCGACAGCGCCTGAGGGGAGCCGGGCTTGACGGGGAGAGAACGGGTATGAGTGCCACAGCCAGCATGGGTCGGGAAGCCATGTCCGTGAAGGACGTGGGGAGGGGGCTGACGCGGATAGCGGGCGCCGGGTATCTTCTCGTGCAGGGGCGCCGGGCGCCGGGCCACGCATCGGTTGGTTCCAATGCATTCTATCAGGTCGGCCGGAAGGTCGGTTCCGCCATTCAATCGAGGAGGAATGGTCGATGAGCGCCAGCGCCCGTCTGCCCCATATTCTGGTGATCGGCACCGGAGACACCAAGAGCGAGGAACTGCTGTTTATGGCCGAGGTCATCGGCAAGGCCGGTGGCGTTCCCGTTCTGGTCGATGTCAGCGTGCTCGGCGACCCGCCCTATGTGCCGGGCCATTCCAAGCATGACATCGCCGCCGCCGCCGGCACCACCATGGAGGCGATCACTGGCAGCGGCGACGAGAACACCGCTATGGCGCTGATGGCCAGGGGCGCGGCGGCGCTGGTGCGCCGGCTCTCTGATGCAGGAGCGGTGGACGGCATGATCGCGCTTGGTGGCTCGCTCGGCACCGACCTTGCGCTCGATGTCGCAGCCGTGCTGCCGCTCGGCGTGCCGAAGTTCATCGTCTCCACCATCGCCTATTCCCATCTCCTGCCGCCGGAGCGCATCGCGCCCGACCTGATGATGATCCTGTGGGCGGGTGGGCTCTATGGTCTCAATCCGATCTGCCGGGCGGTGCTGTCGCAGGCGTCGGGCGCGGTCGTCGGCGCTGCCAAGGCTGGTGAGCGGCCCGGCCGCCAGCGCCCGCTGGTCGGCATGACCTCGCTCGGCTCCTCCTGCCTCAGCTATATGAAGGTGTTAAAGCCGGAGCTGGAGCGGCGCGGCTACGACGTTGCCGTCTTCCATTCCACAGGCATGGGCGGGCGTGCCTATGAGGCGGTCGCGGCGCAGCGGGGCTTTGCCGCCGTCTTCGATTTTTGCGTCCAGGAAGTGACCAATGCGCAGAACGGCTCGGTCGCCGTCTCCGGGCCGGACCGTATGGAAAATGCAGGCCGCGCCGGCATTCCGCAGATTGTCGCGCCCGGCGCGGTCGATATGGTGGATATGCCCGCCTGGCAGGAGACGCCGGATCGTTTCGCCGGCCGGCCATATCATGCACACAATCGGTTGATCGCCTCCGTCACCGTCTCGCCCGATGAGCGCCGCGCAGTTGCCCGCGTGGTCGCCGCCAAGCTGGGAGGCGCGAGTGCGCCGGTCGCCTTCCTGCTGCCGACGCAAGGCATCCAGGAATGGGACCGGGAGGGCGAGCCGCTGCATGAACCGGATGCGCTGGATGCCTTCCTCGACGAGATGCGCCGTGCCATGCCGGCCTCGGTCGCCTTCGAAGAGGTCGATGCGCACATCAATGCTCCTGACTTCGCCGTAAGGGCGCTGGAAGTTTTCGACCGCTGGGTCGCCGAAGGCATCGTCGAGAAGGGGCAGGCGGCATGACGGAAGCGCAGCGGGCATTGATCCTCGATTTCGGCGGTGTCGTCACCCGCACGCTGTTCGAAACGCACGACGTTACCGAGCGGACGCTCGGCCTTCCGGCCGGCACGCTGACCTGGCGCGGTCCGTTCGACCCCGCTACCGACCCTCTGTGGGTATCGCTGCAGGCGCGAGAAATCACCGAGCGCGACTATTGGATGACGCGCACGCAGGAGGTCGGCGCGCTGCTCGGCGAGGACTGGACGGACATGAAGACCTTCGTGCAGCGGGCGCGCGGGGCGGATCCCGAGCTTGTCCTGCGCCCCGAGGCGCACGATGCGATCCTGAAAGCCAAGGCGGCCGGGCTGAAGCTCGCCATCCTCTCCAACGAACTCGACCTTTTCTACGGCGAAAGCTTTCGCAAGCGCTTTCCGCTGATCGACCTTTTCGATGTCATCGTCGATGCGACATACACGAAGATCCTGAAGCCCGATCCACGCGCCTACGAACAGGTGCTGGCGGAACTGGGGCTTGCCCGCGCCGACTGTGTCTTCGTCGATGACCAGAAGAAGAACATAGAGGGTGCGGTGGCCATCGGCCTTCCCCATGTGCATTTCGACGTGACCCGGCCTGCCGAAAGCTACGCGCAGGCGCTGAACATGCTTGGACTTTGAAAGGATATCCCATGCGCGATTCCAACTTCCTGATCGAGAACAACGCCCGCCATCTCTGGCACCCCATGGCGCATCCGGCCGAAATGCAGGCCAAGCCCCCGCGCATCATCAATGCAGGCGAGGGCGTTTCGGTGGTGGATATCCACGGCAAGACGGTGCTGGATGCCGTCGGTGGCCTGTGGAACGTCAACCTCGGCTATTCCTGCGAGCCGGTGAAGAAGGCGATCCGCGACCAGCTCGACGAACTGCCCTATTATTCCACCTTCCGCGGCACCACCAATTCGCCGCTGATAGAGCTGTCCTATGAGCTGGCGGCGTTTTTCAAGGAGGACGGCCTTACCCGCGCCTTTTTCACCTCGGGTGGCTCGGATTCCGTCGAGACGGCACTCAGGCTCGCGCGCCAGTTCCACAAGATCAACGGTCAGCCGGAACGCACCAAGTTCGTGGCGCTGAAGAAGGGCTATCACGGTACGCATTTCGGCGGCGCTTCGGTCAACGGCAACGCCAATTTCCGCCGCAACTACGAGCCGCTGCTGCCCGGCGTCTTCCATCTTGCCGCGCCCTATCCCTATCGCAACCCCTTCAACACCAGCGACCCGGCTGAAATCGCCCAGGCGATCGCCCGCCAGTTCGAGGACGAGATTGCCTTCCAGGGCGCCGACACCATCGCCGCCTTCATCATGGAGCCGGTGCTCGGCGCCGGCGGTGTCATCGTGCCGCACGAGACTTTCATGCCGCTGATGCGCGCCATCTGCGACAGGCACGGCATTCTCCTCATCGCTGACGAGGTCATTACCGCCTTCGGCCGCACCGGCGCCTGGACCGGCTCGCGCGGCTGGGGCGTCAAGCCCGACATGATGACCACCGCCAAGGCGATCACCAACGGCTACTTCCCCTTCGGTGCGGTGATGATCGCCGACAAGGTTGCCAATGCCTTCGAAGCCAACAAGGACTCCTTCGGCGCCATCGGTCACGGCTATACCTATTCCGGCCATCCGGTCGGCGCGGCGGCGGCACTGGCGACGCTGAAGGAAACCGCCCGCGTCGACACCGCCGCCAATGCGGCCGCACGCGGTGTCGAGCTGATCGCCGGTCTTGAGGGGCTGAAGGCCAAACACGAACTGGTCGGCGATGTGCGCGGCAAGGGGCTGATGGCGGCGCTGGAGCTCGTCTCCGACCGCCAGAAGAAGAGTGCAGCCGCCAAGGATGTGGTGCAGAAGGTCTACGATGTTGCCTATGATGAGGGCGTGATGGTCCGCACGTCGGGCAGCAATGTCATCATCTCGCCGCCGCTCGTCATCACGGCCGCTGATGTAGAGAAGATCGTCTCGGCGCTGGATGCCGGCCTCAGTGCGGCGGAAGGGCGCTAGAATGACCGGCGCACAAGCCCTGCGCGCCCGCCGCGAGCAGCTGCTCGGCCGCAACATGTCGCTCTTCTACGACGACCCGGTGCATCTGGTCAGAGGCGAGGGCGTCTTTCTGTGGGATGCGGACGGGCGCAAATATCTCGATTGCTACAACAACGTGCCGCATGTCGGCCATTGCCATCCGCGGGTGGTCGAGGCGATCTGCCGGCAGGCCTCGACGCTCAATACCCACACACGCTACCTGCATGAAGGGATTCTTGACTATGTCGAGCGGCTGACGGCGACCTTCGACAGAAGCCTCGACACGGCCATCCTTACCTGTACCGGCAGCGAGGCCAACGACGTGGCCTTGCGCATGGCGCAGGCGGTGACCGGCAGGACGGGCGTCATCGCCACCGATTTCACCTATCATGGCAACACGACGGCGGTCTCGCAGCTGTCGACGCGCATGCCGCCGGTCGGCGGCTACGGTGGCCACGTCCGCCATGTGCCGGCGCCGGATGCCTATCGTCCGCTCGGCGGGGAGGGCGGCAAGGCCTTTGCCGAGGCCTGGGCCGCTGCGGTGGAGGCGGCAATCGCCTCGCTGCAGGAAAGTCCCTTCGGCTTTTCCGCGCTGATCATCGATCCGTTCTTCGCCAATGAGGGTTTTCCGGACTTGCCGGAAGACTTCCTGGCGCCCGCCGTCGCGGCGGCAAGGAAGGCCGGGGGCCTTGTCATCTGCGACGAGGTGCAGCCCGGTTTCGGCCGCACCGGCACCCACCTTTGGGGGCACCAGAAGGCCGGCATCCTCCCTGATATCGTCACCCTCGGCAAGCCGATGGGCAATGGCCATCCGGTCGGTGGTGTCGTCGCCGCATCCGAAACGCTGAATGCGTTTCGAAAGGCGTTTCGTTACTTCAACACCTTTGGAGGCAATCCGGTCTCCTGCGCTGCGGCGATGGCCGTGCTCGACGTGCTGGAGGAGGAGAAGCTGCAGGAGAACGCGCTTCATGTCGGCGCCTATGCCTGTGCGGGGTTGCAGAAGCTGGCGGACAAACACCCGCTGATCGGCAATGTGCGCGGCAGCGGCCTGTTCTTCGGGGCCGAACTGGTGCTTGACCGGCAGGAAAAGACGCCCGCCTCGGACATCGCCACGCGGGTCGTCAACGGCATGCGCGAGCGTGGTGTGCTGATGGGCAAGCTCGGCATCCACCAGAACGCCACAAAGATCCGCCCGCCCATGCCCTTCTCCCGGGAGAATGCCGATTTGATGCTGGCGGCGCTCGACGACGTGCTGGGTGGGCTGTGACGCGATGGACGACATGATCGCAACCCTGACGGCACGGGCGGCGAGCGCCATTGCGCATTGGAACCTGCCGGACCAGGTGCCTGAATTGTTGAAATACCGCGAGAACGCGGTCTTCAAGGTCCGCCTGAGGGATGGCCGTCCGGCGGCCTTGCGGCTGCACCGCCCTGCTTATCATTCGCCCGTGGCGCTTGCCTCCGAACTCGCCTTCATGGCGGTGCTGCGTGAGAGAGGCATCGCCGTGCCGCTGCCGATCGCCGCGGCGGATGGCAGCCTGCTCGCCGTCCTGCCTTCTCCGGAGAGCTCTGCTCCGCACTATGCCGATCTGATTGGCTGGATGGAGGGCGAGCCGCTCGGCGATACCGGAGCTCCGCTTCCGCGTACCGGCCGCGACCTGCCGGTGCTCTTTCGCGTCATCGGGCAGGAAATGGCGCGCCTTCATGACGTAGCCGATGGTTTCGTGCGGGCGGCGGGATTTGAGCGCCCGGCCTGGGATGTCGAAGGGTTGCTGGGGGAATCGCCCTTCTGGGGCCGGTTCTGGGATTGCCCGCTGCTTGCGCCGACGCAGCGGGATGACCTTGCGCGCCTGCGGGACCGTCTGCTGCCGCGGCTTTCGGCGCTGGCGCCAGGTCTGGACTACGGCCTGATCCATGCCGACCTCGTGCGCGAAAACGTCCTCGTGGCGGATGGCGCAGTCGCCTTCATCGACTTCGACGACTGCGGCTTCGGTTTCCGGCTGTTCGATCTGGCAACCGCGCTGCTGCGCAACCGGCACGAGCCGGACTACCCGCAGCTGCGCGGGGCCTTGCTGGAAGGCTACACTGCCGTCCGGCCGCAGGCGGAACCGGATTTCCAGCACCTGCCGCTGTTCCTGCTGCTGCGCGCGCTCACCTATATCGGCTGGGCGGCCGCGCGACCGGAGCTTCCCGACAATCCCGCCCGTTTGCGGCGGTATCTCGGCGACATCGAAACGCTCGCGAACGATCTTCGCGTTTGAAGAGCGCGTGCCCTCGCCGATCGATGCGATCAGCGGGATTGCCGTGAATGGAAACGTCGCTGGCTTCAGTCGGCCTGCGGATTCGTGCGACAGCAAAAGCGTTGCTCCAACGTCCAGCCTCCTGTCCTTCTGGCACCACGAGCACCCGCGAGGTGAAATATGCGTGGGGGCGAATTCGGAATGGCCACCCTGCCTGGCGGATGTTTGCCGGGGTGCAGCTGCGACGTGCTCCTCCAAGACAGGCCAGAAACCCTGTTTCCCCGCGAATAGTTTTTCCTCTGAAATGATAAATGTCTAATATTTGCCTTGGATCGTGACATTTAATTCTGTATTTTTCATTCATTTTATAAGAAATTTTTTGAATCGTTATATCTGTGCGAATATATCGACAATTGATATTGCGCAAAAGTATTCTTGAGTAAAATAGAAATATTTATTTCACTTTATTTTCAGGGGGGCAATGCTAGTATTGCGGCACTGAATGGTATCGGAGGACATGTTCCTTGTCTGAGGTCGCCCCGGAACAACTGACGCCGCAACAACCCGTATCTCGACGGCGACGGGAGCTTGTTACGTTCTTTGTCCTTGCTTTCGGCATCTGGCCGATCGTCGCTGTCGGTGTGGTCGGCGGTTATGGTTTCCTCGTCTGGATGTTTCAGATCCTCTACGGCCCGCCGGGTCCGCCCGGTCATTGAGGGACGGTCATGACGCAGCAAGTCCTTTCCAGGCGGATGTTTCTGAGCGGTGGCAGGCGCGCCGCGGTCGCCGGTATTCGCCCGCCCGGGATTGCGGAAGGCGGGCTTGCAGCCTGCACGGGCTGCGGGCAATGCGTCGAACACTGTCCGACCGGCATTGTCGGTCTTGTCGATGGGGTGCCTCTTCTCGATTTTTCCGTGGCGGAATGCACTTTCTGCGGCGCCTGCGCGCAAAGCTGTCCCGAGCCGGTGTTCACCGATGGGCTTGCCGCCCGCTTCGATCATGCCGTTGCCATCGGGCCTTCCTGCCTGCCGTTCCAGGGGGTTGATTGCCAGGCCTGCCGTGACGCCTGTCCCACCGGCGCCATTCGCTTTCGGCCGGTGCGTGGCGGGCCGTTCGTGCCGGAGCTGACGGCCGAGTCCTGCACGGGCTGTGGCGCCTGCATTTCCGTCTGTCCCGTCGGCGCGGTTGCGACCGCGCCGCGAGGCGCGGAGGCCGCCCATGTCTGAACAGCGGCGCCATCATATCTCCAGCGCTGTGGTCGCCACGAAGCTGGGCGCGCTTGACAGCGTGTTGGCGACACTTGCGACCATCGACAATGTCGAGGTGCACGGTGCGGACAAAGGCAAGATCGTCGTCGTCATAGAGGGGCCGAACACCGGTGTGCTCGGGGATACGCTGATGCGCATCTCCGTCCTCGACGGCGTGATCGCGGCGAACATGGTTTTCGAGCATGTCGAATTGGAAGAGGACGAGGTGCATGGGCAGCGAACTGACGCGGCGTGACATCCTGAAGGCCCAGGCGGCGGGCGTTGCGGCGGCGGCGGCAGGCATCGCGCTGCCTGCTGCCGCCCAGCCGGTTCCGGGCGGGGTGAGCGCGCTGGAGATCAAATGGGACAAGGCGCCCTGCCGCTTCTGCGGCACCGGCTGCGGCGTCATGGTGGGCGTCAAGGAGGGCAAGGTCGTCGCCACGCACGGCGACATGCAGGCTGAGGTCAATCGCGGTCTCAACTGCATCAAGGGCTATTTCCTGTCGAAGATCATGTACGGTACGGACCGCCTGACAGCGCCGCTTCTGCGCAAGCGAAACGGCGTCTATGCCAAGGACGGCGAGTTCGAGCCGGTGACCTGGGAAGAGGCCTTCGACGTGATGGCCGACCAGGCCAAGAAGGTGCTGAAGGAAAAGGGGCCAACCGCTGTCGGCATGTTCGGTTCCGGTCAGTGGACGATCTTCGAGGGCTATGCCGCGACCAAGCTGATGCGCGCCGGCTTCCGCTCGAACAATCTCGACCCGAACGCCCGCCACTGCATGGCCTCTGCCGCCGTCGCCTTCATGCGCACCTTCGGCATGGACGAGCCGATGGGCTGCTACGACGACTTCGAGCATGCCGATGCCTTTGTGCTCTGGGGCTCGAATATGGCGGAGATGCACCCGATCCTGTGGACGCGCATCGCCGACCGGCGGCTTGGCAACGAGCATGTGCGCGTGGCCGTTTTGTCCACCTTCACCCATCGCAGCATGGACCTTGCCGACATCCCGATGGTCTTCAAGCCGGGCACGGACCTGGTGATCCTCAACTATATCGCCAACCACATCATCCAGTCCGGCCGGGTGAACGAGGATTTCGTACGCAACCACACGAAGTTCGTGCGCGGCGTCACCGATATCGGCTATGGCCTCAGGCCGGACGACCCGGTGGAGGTCAAGGCGGCCAATTCCGCCGATCCGGGCAAGACGGAACCGATGGACTACGAAGCCTTCAAGGCCTTCGTTGCCGAATATACGCTGGAAAAGGCGGTCGAGATGACCGGCGTCGAGGCCGGCTTCCTCAAGCAACTCGCCGAGCTCTATGCCGACCCGGACCGCAAGGTCATGTCGCTCTGGACCATGGGCTTCAACCAGCATGTGCGCGGTGTCTGGGCGAACCAGATGGTCTATAACCTCCATCTTCTGACGGGCAAGATCTCCGAGCCCGGCAACAGCCCGTTCTCGCTGACCGGCCAGCCGTCGGCCTGCGGCACGGCGCGCGAGGTCGGAACCTTCGCCCACCGCCTGCCGGCCGACATGGTGGTGACGAACCCGGAACACCGCAAACATGCGGAAGAAATCTGGCGCGTGCCGCACGGGCTCATCCCGGAAAAGCCCGGCTACCACGCCGTCCAGCAGGACCGCATGCTTCGCGACGGCAAGCTCAATTTCTACTGGGTGCAGGTCAACAACAACGTCCAGGCCGGTCCGAACACCTCGAACGAGACCTACAAGGGCTATCGCAACCCGGAGAACTTCATTGTCGTGTCGGATGCCTATCCGACGATCACGGCGATGAGCGCGGACCTCATCCTCCCAGCCGCCATGTGGGTGGAGAAGGAGGGCGCCTACGGGAATGCCGAGCGACGAACCCATGTCTGGCATCAGCTTGTGCAAGCGCCGGGTGAGGCGCGGTCCGATCTCTGGCAGATGGTCGAGTTCTCCAAGCGCTTCACCACGGACGAGGTCTGGCCAGCGGAGATCCTGGCGGCCAACCCCGCCTACAAGGGCAAGACGCTCTACCAGGTGCTGTTTGCCGAGAGCGATGTGGCGAAGTTTCCCGTCAGCGAGATCAGTCCCGACCACGCCAACAACGAGGCGCAGCAGTTCGGCTTCTACCTGCAGAAGGGGCTGTTCGAGGAGTATGCCGCCTTCGGCCGCGGCCATGGCCACGATCTTGCGCCTTACGACACCTATCACGAGGTGCGCGGCCTGCGCTGGCCGGTGGTCGACGGCAAGGAGACGCTGTGGCGTTACCGTGAGGGTTACGATCCCTATGTGAAGGCCGGCGAAGGGGTGAAATTCTACGGCAACAAGGACGGCAAGGCGGCGATTATCGCCGTGCCCTACGAGCCGCCGGCCGAATCCCCCGACAACGAGTACGACACCTGGCTCGTCACCGGCCGCGTGCTGGAGCACTGGCACTCCGGCTCGATGACCATGCGCGTGCCAGAGCTCTACAAGGCCTTCCCCGGCGCGCGCTGCTTCATGAATGCCGACGATGCGCGCAAGCGCGGCCTCAACCAGGGATCGGAAATCCGCATCATCTCCCGGCGCGGCGAGATCCGCTCGCGCGTCGAGACGCGCGGGCGCAACCGCATGCCGCCGGGCGTGATCTTCGTGCCGTGGTTCGATGCCAGCCAGCTCATCAACAAGGTTACGCTCGACGCCACCGACCCCATCTCGAAACAGACGGATTTCAAGAAATGCGCAGTCAAGATCGAACCCGTCGCCTGACCCCGAGCCCCGGATGGATTTTCGCCGCGATCGGCGTTGCGGTGCTTGCCACCGGGGCCATGGCGCAGATGGTGCCGCAGCTTTCCGGCCCGCAGGGGGACGCGATGCAGACCCTGCCGGCCGATCCCCTGCCGAAATGGATCGTCGACGATATCAGGCGCATGCGCGCCTACCCGGAACAGCCGCCGGTCATCCCGCACTCGATCGACGGCTACCAGTTGTCGGTCAATGCCAACCGCTGTCTTTCCTGCCACAAGCGTGAATTCTCGCAGGATGCCGGCGCGCCCATGATCAGCATCACCCACTACATGACGCGCGAGGGCCAGATGCTCGCGGACGTCTCGCCGCGGCGCTACTTCTGCACCGCCTGCCATGTGCCGCAGGCCGACAGGAAGCCGCTCGTCGAGAACACGTTCAAGGACATGAGCGAGATGGGTGTCACAAAGGCGGGAAGCGAGTGATGGTGGCGCGCATCAAGGCACTGATCGCTTGGGTCTGGACCATGCTGACCACGCCCGCGGCAACGCTCAGCCTCGCCTTCCTGACGCTTGGCGGCTTTGTCGGCGGGGTCATGTTCTGGGGTGCCTTCAACACGGCGCTGGAGCTGACGAACACGGAGACATTCTGCACCTCGTGCCATGAGATGCGGGACAACGTCTATCAGGAACTAACCAATACGGTGCATTTCACCAACCGCTCCGGCGTGCGTGCCTCCTGTCCGGATTGCCATGTGCCGCATGAGTGGACCGACAAGATCGCCCGCAAGATGCAGGCATCGAAGGAGGTCTGGGGCAAGATCTTCGGCACGATCAACACGCGCGAGAAATTCCTCGACAAGCGGCTGGAGCTTGCCCAGCACGAATGGGCGCGGCTGAAGGCGAATGACAGTCTGGAATGCCGCAACTGCCATTCGTCCGTGGCGATGGATTTCACCAAGCAGACCCAGCGTGCGGCGGACATCCATGCCAAGTTCCTCCTGCCCGGCAAGGCGACCTGCATCGACTGCCACAAGGGTATCGCTCACGAACTGCCCAACATGGAAGGCGTCGATCCCGGCTGGAAGATGCCGCGCGAGCTGGAGGGCAAGGAGCGTCCCACGGCATCCAACGGCGCGATCGAGGACTTGCGCAAGGCGGTGGCAAGCGCGCATGGGGCAATGACGTTCTAATGGCGGGACTTGAGCGCTACGGCTGCTTCCGCGCCAGCGTGTCCGTCAGGCGGTTGCGGCCGACGCGGATAACCGTTTCCATGGCACGCCGGGCGCCGTCTTCGTCGCGCCGGCGAATTTCCTCGACGATACGCATATGGCTCGCGGCGACGTCGCCGATCTTGATCTGGTCGGCGGCGGGCGAAGAGAGCTTGAAGATGCCGGCCAGCGCTGCCTCGATGAGGCTGCCCACCGTACGCATGAAAGGATTGCGCGCGGCGTCGATCACGCTGAGGTGGAAACGAAGATCGGCGAGCGCCAGGGTTTCCGGTGTGTGGGCCGGATCGCCCATGGCGACGGCAAGCAGCATCATCTGGTTGATGTCGGTCTCGCTCGCGTGGCGGGCGGCGAGGGCGGCGGCCTGTGGCTCGAAACCGAGGCGGATCTCGCTGAGGTGAACGAGGAACTGCTCGTCCACACCGACGGCGAAGTGCCAGGTAAGAATGTCGCTGTCGAAGAGGTTCCACTGGGTCTTTGCCGTGACGCGCGTGCCGATGCGGGCGCGGGGAACGACGAGCCCCTTGGCTGCCAGCGTCTTCATCGCTTCGCGAAGCACCGTGCGCGAGACGCCGAAGCGGGCCTCGAGTTCCGCGTCGCCCGGCAGCGTGGCGCCAACCGCAAATTCGCCGGCGACGATCGCCCTGCCGAGTTCGCCCACGACCTGCGAGTGGCTGGTGCTGGCCACGGGTCCGTTCATCATCGTTTCGAGCAGGCCCTTCTTGCGCACCGGTTCGTCCCCGCCTAGCCGTCGGGGTTTCGGATACGGGCGAAGGCGGCAGGATGCGTTTCAGGCATGTTGCCTCCGCCGATCCGCCACGAGGATCAGGCCCTTCTGGAGCAGGATGAAGGCGAACAGCAACAGGCCGATCAGGATCTTCGTCCACCAGCTCGACAGCGATCCATCGAAGGTAATGTAGGTTTGGATGAGGCCCTGAATGAGGATGCCGACCAATGTGCCGGCGACGAAGCCGGAGCCGCCGGTCAGCAGTGTGCCGCCGATCACGACCGCGGCGATCGCGTCGAGCTCCACGCCGACGGTGGCAAGCGAATAACCGGCAGAGGTGTAGAGCGAGAAGACGATGCCGGAAAGCCCTGCAAGAAAACCGGAAAGGGCATAGATCATCACCGTCGTGCGCCCGATCGGCACGCCCATCAGCCGTGCCGTCGCCGTGCCGCCGCCGAGCGCGTAGATGTTGGCGCCGAAGCGGGTGCGGTGGGCGATCAGAATGCCGGCAGCGAAGACGAGGAGCATCAGCCCGCCGATGAGGGTGATGCGCCCGCCACCGGGCAGCTTGTAGTAGACGCTCTTCAGGGTAGCGTAGAAGGGGTGCTTGATCGGGATGGAATCGATCGACAGCACGAAGGCCATGCCGCGCGCCAGGAACATGCCGGCGAGCGTGACGATGAAGGGCGGCATTTCGAGGTGATGGATGATCGCACCCATCAAAGCGCCAAAGGCGGTGGTGACGAGAAGCGCCAGCACGAAGGCGGCAAGCGGATGGATCGCCGTCGATTGCAACAGCACGGCGAGAAGCACGCCCGTGAAGGCGATGATCGCACCGATCGATAGATCGATGCCGCCCGACAGGATCACGAAGGTCATTCCGACCGCCGCGATTCCGAGGAAGGCATTGTCGGTCAGGAGGTTGCCGATCACCCGCGTCGACAGCATGTTGGGGTACTGCGCGAAGCAGACGGCATAGGCGATGAGGAAGATCGCAATCGTAGCGGTGAGGGGAAGATAACGCGGGTTCATTTCGTCTCCTCGCCGGTCTTGCTTGCCGCCGCCTGCGCGCGGGAGAGGAAGACGAAGGCCGACTGTGCGCGCGGCGACTGGATGACGAGGATCAGAACGATGATCGCCGCTTTGATGATCAGGTTGAACTCGGGCGGGAAGCCGGACAAGAGGATGCCGGTGTTGATCGACTGGATGATGAGGGCGCCGAGCAGCGAGGCGGCGATGGAGAAGCGCCCGCCGAGCAGCGAGGTGCCGCCGACGACGACCGCGAGGATCGCGTCGAGCTCCAGCCAGAGGCCGGCATTGTTGGCATCCGCGCCACGGATATCGGCGGCGGCGATGATGCCGGCGAGGGCGGCGCAGAGGCCCGAGAGCACATAGGCGGCGATCAGCAGCACGCCGGTGGAGACGCCCGAGAGCGTGGAGGCGCGCCGGTTGACGCCGAGCGCCTCGATGAGCATGCCGAGCGCCGTGCGGCGCACGAGCATGGCCACGGCAAGGCCGAAGACGAGCCAGATGACGATCGGCATGGGCAGGCCGAGAAACGAGCCGCTGCCGATGAAGATGAGACCGGCATCGTTGAAGGTGAGGATCGCCCCTTCGGTGATGAGCTGGGCGATGCCGCGTCCGGCGACCATCAGCACCAGGGTCGCGATGATCGGCTGAATATCGAGCACGGCAACGAGGACGCCGTTCCACAGGCCGCAGAGAAGTCCTGTGCCGATGGTGATGGTGAGCGTCGCCACCAGCCCGTAACCTTCCGTGATGCAGGCGGCGGCCACTGCCCCACAGATCGCCATGATGGCGCCGACCGACAGGTCGATGCCCTTGGTGGCGATGACGATAGTCATGCCGATCGCCAGCAGCGCCACCGGCGCGCCGCGGTTGAGGATGTCGATGACGCTGCCATAGAGACGGCCGTTCTGCATTTCGAGGCGAAAGAAGTCCGGAAAGGCGATCGACACCATCAGGAGGATGATGGCGAGCGCCGCGATCTGCGGAAAGAGCCTGATGGCGTAGGTTTTCACGGTCGTGTTCATGCGTCGATCCTCCCGGTGGAGGTAGCGATCGCCTCGACGATGCCGTCCGTGGTGACCGCGCTGCCGGTGAGTTCGGCGACATGCGCCCGGTCGCGCAGCACGATGACGCGGCTGGAATAGGCGACCAGCTCTTCGAGTTCGGAGGAGATGACGATCAGCGACATGCCTTTCTCGCAGAGGGATTCGATGAGCCGGATGATCTCCGTATGCGCGCCGACATCGATGCCGCGCGTCGGCTCGTCGAGGATGAGGAAGTCCGGGTTGGTGGCGAGCCAGCGGGCGAGGATCGCCTTCTGCTGGTTGCCGCCGGAAAGCAGCTTGATCGGCTTCTCCCGATCGCTCGTGCGGATGTCGAGCGCCTTGATGTAGTGGTCCGCCAGCCGGTCCTGTTCGCCACGGCTGATCGGCCGCGCCCAGCCGCGGCGGGCCTGGAGGGCGAGTGCGATGTTTTCGCGCACGGAGAGGTCGCCGATGATGCCGTCGATCTTGCGGTCTTCCGGGCAGAAGCCGAATTTCTCGCGGATGGCGGCGCGGGGGGATGAGAGGTCGAGTGCCCGGCCGTCGCCCTCCGCCGTGCCGCTGTCGGCGCGCTCGGCGCCGAAGAGGATCTCGGCGGTTTCCGTGCGGCCGGAGCCGAGCAGGCCGGCAATGCCGACGACCTCGCCGGCGCCGACATCGAGGTCGAACGGCTGGATATGGCCCTTGCGGCCGAAATTGCGGAAGCGGAAGCGGACCGCGCGGGCCTCGGCCTTTGCGCCATGTTCAGCCGAAACTTCCTGCACCAGTTCGCGGCCGAGCATCATGGCGATCAGGTCGCGGCGCGGCAGGTCTGCCGTCTCGCGTGTGCCGACGCGTTGGCCGTTGCGCAGCACGGTGATGCGGTCGGAAATCTCGTAGACCTGCTCGAGGAAGTGGGTGATGAAGACGATGCCGAGGCCGCGGGCCTTCAACCGACGCACAATGCCAAACAGCATCGCCACTTCGTGCGTGTCGAGGCTGGCGGTTGGCTCGTCGAGGATCAGCACCTTGCCCGACAGGTCGACCGCGCGGGCGATGGCGACGACCTGCTGTACCGCGACGGAATAGGCAGCGAGCTCGGCGGTGACGTCGATGTCAAGATCGTATTCGGCAAGCAGCGCTCTCGCCCGGTGGTTCATCTCGCGGGTGTCGATAAGACGGAAACGTCTTGGCTGACGACCGAGGAAAAGGTTCTCGGCGACTGTCAGGTTCGAAAGCAGGTTCACTTCCTGGTAGACGGTGCCGATGCCGAGGTTCTGGGCCTCCAGCGTGCTTTGCGGATCGACGTCGGCGCCATCGACGAGGATGTGTCCGCCATCCCGGCGATAGGCGCCGGTGAGGCACTTGACGAGCGTCGACTTGCCGGCACCGTTTTCGCCGAGCAGCGCATGCACCTCGCCGCGCCGCAGAGAGAAATCGACGCGGCTCAGTGCCTTGGCGCCTGGGAAGATCTTGTCGATCCCCGTCGCCGAGAGAATGTAGGAACTGGCAGGCTGCATGATCCCGACCCGGATGTGGATGGCCGCCCGCCGCCTCCAGGAGAGGCAGCGGGCCTGGCAGTGCGCCGCGCCGGCCGGTGGCCGGATGCGGGGCTCCAGAGAGATCAGTAGCCGAGGCCCTTCTTCTCCTCGTAGACCTTCGCCGGATCATCAGCCTGCGTATAGAGCTTCGATTCCGTCTGGATCCACTTCGGCGGTGCCTTGCCGTCCTTGCGGAAGGCATCAAGCGCGTCGAAGGCGGGGCCTGCCATGTTCGGCGTCAGCTCGACCGTGGCATTGGCTTCGCCGGCGGCCATCGCCTGGAAGATGTCGGGTACGGCGTCGATCGAGACGACGAGGATGTCCGTGCCCGGCTTCAGGCCGGCTTCCTTGATCGCCTGGATCGCGCCGACGGCCATGTCGTCGTTGTGGGCGTAGAGCGCGCAGATGTTCTTGCCGCCGTCTTCCGCCTTCAGGAAGCTTTCCATGACTTCCTTGCCCTTGGTGCGGGTGAAGTCGCCGGTCTGACTGCGAATGATCTTCAGGTTGTCCTTGCCGGCCAGCGCCTCCTCAAAGCCCTTCTTGCGGTCGATGGCCGGCGAGGAACCGGTCGTGCCCTGGAGTTCGACGACATTGCACGGCTTGCCGGCGACGGTGTCGACCAGCCATTTGCCGGCGACATTGCCCTCGTGCACGAGGTCGGAGGTGACGGCTGTCAGGTACAGGTCCTCAGAGGCATCGACCGTGCGATCGAGCAGGATGACCGGGATTTCCGCATCCTTGGCTTCCTGCAGCACCTCGTCCCAGCCGGTTGCCACGACCGGGGCGACGAGAATGGCATCGACACCCTGCGCAATGAAGGAGCGCAGCGCCTTGATCTGGTTTTCCTGCTTCTGCTGCGCATCGGCGAATTTCAGGTCGATGCCGCGCTGCTCGGCCTGCTGCTTGGTGAGCGTCGTCTCGGCGGCGCGCCAGCCGGACTCGGACCCGATCTGCGAAAAGCCCACGGTCAGCTCGGCGGCGGATGCGGCGCTGAACATCGAGGCAGCAAGGATCGTGGCACTCGCGAGTGCGATTTTGAATTTCATGATGTCCTCCCAAAGAAAGCTGCTCCTCAGCAGCGCGGGTAAAACATCATATTGTATTACTATTGTAAACCATCAAATTTGCGGGGCCGCGATTTTCCTTGCCCGGAAGGGCCAGTGGGTGGCAACCGCGGGGTGGCTTTGGTGAGGTGTTTCAAGGCGTTGCCGGCTGGTGCGAGAAATCGCCGGCCCAGCCGTAAAATCGCTGCGCGTATGGGGATCGAACGTCGAGGCCGCTTGTGGATCCGTCTTGTCGAGCAAGAGGGAGGGGAGGGCAGGGCTGCGGATTGGCGATAGCCGTGCCGTGGAGGTCCGATCCGCAATTGGAACCTGCTGTCGGCGTTGCGCGTGCCGCAAGAAAAATTCGACGCGGATTTGCCTCGCATGGGCGCAGCGGCAAGGGAGGCGCCGCCGTCAGGGTAGGGCGAAACACCGAGGCCGCTAAGGTGGTGCGGCTCCTACCGGCTGGAGCCTTCCAGCGTTTCGCTGACGCGCTCCCAGGCCTTCTTCAGGTGGCGTCCGAGAACTTCGGACAAGCGGCCGGCATCGCGCGCTTCCAGCGCTGCCACCATTTCCTCGTGTTCGCCAACCGCGGCAGCCCACTTCTCCGGACCTTCATGGCCGACGAAGCGGATGCGCTTTAGCCGGGTCTGCAGCATGCCGTGCACCTCGGCGAGGGCGGCATTGCCGGAAATGGCAACGATGCGCGTGTGGATCGCCTGGTTGAGCTTGTAGTATTCCAGGCGGTCTCCTGCCTTGTAATGCCGGACCATGTCATCGTGCAGACGGCGGATTTCCGCGATCTCCTCGTCGCGCGCGCTCGCGCAGGCAAGCCTGCCGGCCAGTTCCTCCAGCGTGGCTAGGACCGAGAGCATGTCCTTGACGTCCTTCGCCCCGAAACGCTTCACGACCGCGCCGCGGCTGGGAACGAGTTCGACCAGACCTTCGCTCGCAAGATATTTGATGGCCTCGCGCAAGGGCGTCCGCGAGACGCCGAGCATCTGGCCGAGCTGACCTTCGTTGAGGCGCGTTCCGGGAGAGAGGTGCCCTTCGATGATCATGTCGCGCAGACGGCTGACGAGCGTGTCGTGCAGGGCCGTGCGGCGGATCGGTTCCGGCAGGCTGCCTTCCGGTAGCCCCAAGCTTCTGATCTCATCCATGTCTTTGATCTTGCGTCTTTCAAGTCCAGCCCGAGGGCGCCGGCCGCGTTGGCGATTTGGTGCGAGCATGAAGAGCCCGGGCGGTGGCGTCAATAAAAAATGCTGCATACAGAATACAAAAGACTTGATGCAGCATTTTTGATGCCGTATGAAAGCTGCATACAGAATGCAGCGGAGGAGTTTCATCATGACCGAGAGCGCAAAAGACGCGCGCCCCGTTATCGCGCTCGCCATGGGCGATCCGGCCGGTATCAGCCCGGAGCTGACCGCCCGCATCATCGCGCTCGACGATGTCAAGGCCGCGGCCCATCTCGTGGTCATTGGCGATCGCCGTATTCTCGATGAGGGCGCCAAGGCGGCTGGCATCGATCTCGACCTGGAAACCGCAACGCTCGAGACCTTCGGTGCGGCGAGCGGCGAGCGCCATGTCTTCATCGATCTTGCTCATCTCGACCCGGCGGATGTGGTGCGCGGCGAGGCGACGCTTGCCGGCGGCACCTTTGCCACCGCCAATTTCCGCACAGCGTTGCAGCTTGCCGACCAGGGCAAGGCTGGTGCCGTCTGCTTCACGCCCTTCAACAAGAAGGCCATGCGCTACGCCTATCCGGGTTATGACGACGAGATCCGCTTCGTCGCCGACGTCATCGGCTTCACCGGAAAGGTCCGCGAATTCAACGTGCTGGAAAAGGTCTGGAATGCGCGTGTCACCTCGCACATTCCGCTGAAGGACGTGGCGGCGGCGCTTTCGCTCGAGGCGATCCTCGCCGAGATCGAGCTGACCAGCAATTGCTTGAAGAATGCGGGCTACGACAATCCGAAGATCGCGGTCGCCGGCCTCAATCCGCATGCGGGCGACGGCGGTTCCTTCGGCATGGAGGAGATCGACATCATCGAGCCCGCGGTCGCCGCGGCGAAGGCGCGGGGCTTCGATGTCGAGGGTCCGTTCCCGGCCGATACCGTCTTCCTGCGCGCCCTGAAAGACGGCTTCCAGGCGGTCATGACCATGTATCACGACCAGGGCCAGATCGCGATGAAGCTCATGGGCTTCGACAAGGGCGTCACCATGATGGGTGGCCTGCCGTTCCCGCTCTGCACGCCGGCCCACGGCACGGCCTACGATATCGCCGGAAGGGGCATTGCCGATGTCGGGGCGAGCCGCGAGGCGCTGCTTCTGGCCGCGCGCATGGCGAGAAAGGCCGCCGCGCTTTCGGCGGCCGCCTGATCGATCGAAATTTTGAGGTATACCGGCACGGAGGAGGTTCGTGCCGGGATCATCCCAACGGAGGAGCAAGATGAAAAAGTCCCTTACCATTGCCTGCATCGTCGCGGCTGCATCGGGGGTCGCGCTGCCGGCCTTTGCCTTTGAGCCGGAGCGCCCCGTCGAATTCGTCGTCACGGCCGGCCCCGGCGGCGGCACCGATATCTTCGCCCGCACCATCCAGTCGATCATCGCCAAGTACGAGCTGATGAAGGCGCCGGTGGTGGTGACGAACAAGGGCAGTGCCGGTGGTGCTGAAGGCTTCGTCTATGCCGCGACGGCAAAGGGCGACGCCCACAAGCTGACCTTCGGCACGAACAATGCCTATCTGCTGCCCGTGCGCGCCAAGGTGCCCTACACCGCAGCCGACCTGACGCCGGTCGCCGCGCTCGCTTCCGACGAATTCGTGCTCTGGGTCAACGGCAAGTCCGACATCAAGACGGCTGCCGACTTCGTCGAGAAAGCCAAGGCGGCGCCGGGCACGCTCAAGGTCGCCGGCAGCCAGTCCAAGGATGTCGACCAGATCCTCACCTCCATGATCAACGAGGCGACCGGTTCCGATATCGGCTACGTTCCCTTCAAGAGCGGCGGGGAGGCGGCCGTTCAGCTCGCCGGCGATCACGTCGCGGCGAATGTCAACAATCCGAGCGAGAATCTCGGCCAGTGGCAGGCCGGCATGGTCAAGCCGGTCTGCGTCTTCAAATCGGAAAAGCTGAAGAGCGATGCGAAGGTGGCCGGCGACCAGGGCTGGGCCGACATCCCGACCTGCAAGGACAGCGGCATCGCCATCGACAACTACGCCATGCCCCGCACCGTGTGGCTTGCCGCCGGCGTCGAGTCCGATGTCGTCAGCTTTTATGCGGATGTCCTGAAGAAGGTGTCCGAGACGCCGGAATGGCAGAAATATCTTGCCGACACCTCGCAGTCCGGCACCTATATGAGCGGCGCGGAGTTTGCGGACTTCATCAAGAAGGACGAGGCCACCGTCAGCGCCGTTCTGAAACGCGAAGGCTGGCTTGCGAACTGAACCTCCCAAGGTTCCGCGCGGATGCCGACACGGCATCCGCAACCCCTTTCGGAAAGGTCTGATCCATGCGTGAGAACAGCGCGAATGGGCTTTCCCGTTTCGCCATGGAAACGGGCGTCGCACTCCTGACAGGCGCCTTCGGCATCGCCGTCGCCTACGGCTCGATCGAGGCCGGCGCGGGCTGGACGGAGATGGGGCCGGATGCCGGCTATTTCCCCTTCTATATCGGTCTCCTGATCGTCTTCGGCAGCGCGATGAACCTTGCCTATGCTGTCGTCAAGCATCGCGGCAGCGGCGAGATCTTCGTCGACATGGCGCGCTTCAAGGTCGTGCTCGGCTTCCTGCTGCCGCTTGTTGCCTTCGCTGCGGTCGCCACCTTCCTCGGCCTCTATGTCGGCACGGCGCTCTACATCGCCGGCACGATGACCTTCCAGGGCAGATACAAGTGGTGGGCGAGCCTTGCCGCGGGCGTCGGCGTCGCCCTCTTCTTCTTCGTCATTTTCGAGATCGGCTTCAAGGTTCCGCTCCTGAAGGGTCCGGTCGAGGCCTTCTTCGGGATCTACTGATCCGCGCGAAGGCGCCGGTCTTCGGAGGAAAGACATGGAAAATATCGGTCTTCTCATGGATGGCTTCGGCCATATCCTGAGCTTCAACCACATCCTGCTCATGATGCTTGGCGTTACGCTCGGCATTCTGGTTGGCGTGCTGCCCGGCCTCGGCGCGCCGAACGGCGTGTCGCTGCTCCTGCCGCTCACCTTCTCGATGGATCCCATCTCGGCCATCATCCTGCTCTCGTGCATGTATTGGGGGGCGCTCTTCGGCGGTTCCACCACCTCCATCCTCTTCAACATTCCCGGCGAACCCTCCTCCGTCGCCACCACCTTCGACGGCTATCCGATGGCCAAGAAGGGCGAGGCAAGCCGCGCGCTGACGCTTGCCTTCGTTTCGGCCGGCCTCGGCGCGCTTGCCGGCGTCGTGATGATCACGCTGCTCTCCGGCTGGGTTGCCAATTTCGCGCTGCGCTTCTCATCGCCGGAATATTTCGCCGTCTATTTCCTCGCCTTTGCGAGCTTCATCTCGATGGGCGCCCAGTCGCCGTTCAAGACGCTCGTCTCCATGATGATCGGCTTCGCGCTCGCCTCCGTCGGCATGGATACGATTTCGGGCAACCTGCGCCTGACCTTCGACATTCCCGAACTCATCAAGGGCGTCTCGTTCCTGATCGCCGTCATGGGCCTCTTCGGCATCGGCGAGCTGCTGCTGACGACGGAGGAGGGGCTGCGCTTCGAGGGTATCAAGGCCCACGTCAAGCTCGGCGAGATCGGCCGCACGCTGGTCGAGATGCCGCGCTACTGGTTCACCATCGCCCGCTCCACGCTGATCGGCATCTGGATGGGCATCACGCCCGCCGGGCCGACGGCCGCCTCCTTCATGAGCTACGGCGTCGCCCGCCGTTCGGCCCGCGACAAGTCGCAGTTCGGCAAGGGGGATCCGCGTGGCATCGTGGCGCCGGAGACGGCCGACCATTCCGCCGGCACCTCCGCCCTCCTGCCGATGCTGGCGCTCGGCGTGCCGGGCTCGGCCACCGCGGCCGTCATGATGGGCGGCCTGATGATCTGGGGCCTCACGCCCGGCCCGACGCTCTTCACCGACCGGCCGGATTTCGTCTGGGGCCTGATCGCCTCCATGTATCTTGGCAACATCGTCGCCGTGGTGCTGGTGATCGCCACCGTGCCGCTCTATGCGTCGATCCTGCGTGTGCCCTTCGCCATCATCGGGCCGATCATCGTCGCGATCATCCTGTCCGGCGCCTACCAGGTCGGCAACGCCGTCAGCGACATGTGGCTGGTGCTTCTCTTCGGCCTCGTCGGCTATGTCTTCAAGAAGCTCGACTACCCGCTGGCCCCGCTGGTTCTTGCCATGGTGCTCGGCGACAAGGCAGAGGATGCCTTCCGGCAGTCCATGCTCCTGTCCGGCGGCCAGCTTTCGGTCTTCTGGTCGAACGGGCTGGTGACGACGCTGATGCTGATCGGCCTTGCGCTGCTCTTCTCGCCGCTCGTCTTCTGGCTCCTCGGCGTCTCGCGCCGGCGGCGGTTCGGCGTTCCCAAATCCCCGCAGGGCGGCAGCCCGACGGTCTGATCCGCCGGTGCCCCACCCATCCCCCATCAGGAGTTTGCCATGACCGTTCCTGCGCCCGCATGGACCCGTGAAACCTGGCCGATCGCGGCCGCGATGATCCAGTATCCGAACCTCCTGGCGGACGGCCGCTCGGTGCAGGACCAGTCCGTCGAGGAATGGGCCGAAACGCTCGATGACGTCGTCGATGCCGGCTTCACCGAGCTCGACCCGACAGACAGCTGGCTGCGCCTTGCCGACCTTTCGCCGGGACGGCTCGACACGTTCATGACGCTGGTGGGTTCACTCGGCCTGACGATCCCGGCAATTTCCACCTCCCGCCACAGCGTCATCGATCCGGTCCACGGCGATGCCCATCTCGCCTATGGCCACCGTGTCATCGACACGGCAAAGGCGATCGGCGCGTCCGCCGTCTCCTTCGGCCTCTTCGAGCCGCTGACGGCTGAGCAGAAGAAGGCGCTCTGGTTCTGGACGGTCGACGGCCCGCGCAATCCCGATGATCCGGCCGTCTGGCAGAAGGCCGTCGAGCGCATCCGCGCACTCGGCCGCCATGCCGAGGAACTCGGCATCGAGGTGGCGCTGGAAATGTACGAGGACACCTATCTCGGAACCGCCGAGAGCAGCGTGCGCTTCGTCGAGACGGTCGGCCTGTCGAATGTCGGCATCAACGCGGATCTCGGCAACCTCATCCGCCTGCACCGCCCCGTCGAGCACTGGCAGGAGATGATGGCGAAGGTCGCGCCCTTCGCGAAGTACTGGCACGTCAAGAACTATACGCGCACGGAGGATCCGGGAACGGGGGCGATCATCACCCACCCCGCACCGCTGGAGAGCGGCATCATCAACTACCGCGCTGCCATCCGCATGGCGCTTGCGCACGGTTTCCGCAGCGCCTTCCTCTGCGAGCACTACGGCGGCGATGGCCTTTCGGTCTCGGCTGCCAACCGCGACTACCTGCGGCGCATCCTGCCGCGCCGCTGACAAGACGATCCAGCAAGACGAGGACGATCACCATGACCACCATCTTCGATGCACCGGAGGATTTCGCGGCCACCGCACTCGCCGGTTTTGCCGATCTCTACAGCCGTCATGTGCGTCTCGTGCGCGGTGGCGTGGTACGTGCGACGCAGGTACCGCAGGGCAAGGTTTCGGTCGTTGTTGGCGGCGGCTCGGGGCACTATCCGGCCTTTGCCGGCTATGTCGGCCCGGGTTTGGCGGACGCGGCGGTTGCCGGCGACGTCTTTGCCTCGCCCTCGACGGCGGCGGTCGCGCGCGTCTGCCGGCAGGCCCATCACGGTGGCGGCATCCTGCTCGGCTTCGGCAACTATGCCGGCGACGTGCTGAACTTCGGCGTTGCTGCCGAACGCCTCAGGGCCGAGGGCATCGACGTGCGCATCGTTCCCGTCACCGATGATGTGGCGAGCGCGCCGTCCGAGGCGCATGAAAAGCGCCGTGGCATTGCGGGCGATCTCGCCGTGTTCAAGGTCGCGGGCGCGGCGGCGGACGCCGGACTTTCCCTCGACGAGGTGGAGCGCATCACGCGCCATGCCAATGATCGAACCGTCTCCTTCGGCGTCGCTTTCGGTGGTTGTACCTTGCCCGGCGCGGGCGGTCCGCTTTTCACCGTGCCGAAGGGCCGCATGGCGCTCGGCCTCGGCATTCACGGCGAGCCCGGCATCCGCGAAGAGGCCATCGTGCCGGCCGGGGATATCGCGGCGTTGCTCGTCGAAAGGCTTCTTGCCGAACGCCCGCAGGGCGTTACGCGCGTCGCCACGGTGCTGAACGGTCTCGGCGCCACGAAATACGAGGAGCTCTTCGTCCTCTGGACCCGGATTTCCAAGCTGTTGAAGGAGGCGGGGCTGGAGATCGTGGCGCCCGAGACGGGTGAATACGTTACCAGTCTCGACATGCAGGGATGTTCGCTGACGCTGATGTGGCTGGACGCGGAGTTGGAAACCTACTGGACTGCGGCCTGCGATGCACCGGTCCTCCGGCGCGGCAACGGTATTCGCACGGAGCCCGCCACCGACGCTATCGTCAATGACGATGCCGTGCCGACTTTCGGCCCGTCCTCGGCCGCTTCGCGCGAGGATGCGGCCTGTGTCGCAAGGCTTCTCGGCCTCGCCGCGAAAGGCTTGAAGGATGCGGAAGAGGAGTTGGGTCGCATCGATGCGCAGGCCGGTGACGGCGACCACGGGCAAGGCATGCGCCGCGGCTCCGCTGCCGCCGAGGACGCCGCCGGACAGGCGCTTGCTGCCGGTGCGGGTGCTGCGAGCACACTTGCTGTTGCCGGTGACGCCTGGGCGGACCGGGCGGGCGGCACGTCGGGCGCTATCTGGGGCCTTTTGCTTCGCGCCTGGAGCAATGCGCTTTCCGACGATGCTGCTCTCGACGATGCTGGCGTGGTCAAAGGGGCGCGCCTTGCGCTTGATGCCGTGACGCGGCTTGGCCGTGCTCGTGTCGGCGACAAGACCCTCGTCGATGCCCTGGTGCCTTTCGTCGAGACGCTGGAAGCGTCGTTTGCTGCCGGAAAGTCGCTGAAAACCGCCTGGATCGACGCGGCATCTGCGGCGACGGCAGCGGCCGGCGCCACCGCCGCGCTGACGCCCAAACTCGGTCGTGCTCGTCCGCTCGCTGAACGCAGCATCGGTCATCCGGATGCCGGCGCGGTCTCGCTGGCACTGGTCGCACGGATCATCGGCGAGGCTATCTGACCGGCTGGCAGAGCCACTCCGGAGGCGGGCGCGGTGATTGCGCCTGCGCCCTTTCGGATTCGCTTGCTGTCGATGGCGTCAGGCCCTCAAGGCGGCCGCTGGGCTGAGGCGGAGCGCGCAGAGTGCCGGCACGATCGAGACCAGCACGGCGACGACCATGAACCAGATTGCCAGTGAAAGATCCGCCCTGGCGAATTCCACGGGCATGTGGACGGCTGTTGCGGCGGCGAGGGTGGCGGAAACGGCCTGCGCGGCGCCGTAGCCGATGGTGATGCCGAGGGCACAACCGGCGAGGAGCAGCAGGAACAGTTCCCCCCAGACGATCGCGAAGACCGCTCGTCGTGGCGCGCCGAAGGCCCTCAGCGCGCCGATCTGCCGCCGGCGGGCGCCGACATGCATGATCGTGACGAGCAGGATGGCGGCGACAACGATGGCCTGCGTTCCGATGGCGATCGCAAGCAGCAGGCTGCGCGCATCGCCCAGCGTCGCATAGAGGCGGGTCAATACCTCGGCGGGGAACACGGCGAGCGTCGTCTCGCTGCGATATTCCTGGCGCAGGCGATAGGCATCGCCCATGGTCTTCGGCTTGACGAGGACGGCTGGAATAGCGGGCGTCCCGGCGCCAAACTCCTCGTCAAGCGCCGCGTCGGCCTCGACGTGGATTTCGTGGTCGTGATCCTCTGCAGCAGAACCTTCCGCTTCCTCGCCGGTGTGGCCGTGGTCGTTCTCTCTGCCCATGCCATGCAGCTGCCAGACGGCTTGGATCGGCACGAGGATCGCGCGGTCCCAGGCAGTGCCGGTCGGCGCCATGCGGCCCCGTATCTTGTAGGCGATCTCGACATGGGTATGGCCGCCGGTATCGGCGGCCCCATGCATCGGCTTGATCTCTGCGCCGAGTCGCATCGGTACGTCGGCGCCGACCACCGCCTCGCCAAGGCGGGTGAAGACCGAGCCCTCTGCAAGTGTCGGCGACAGGGCGGCAACCAGCGCCGTCGTCGTACCGACGACCGGCCGGCCATCCGCGGAATCGCCGAAGCCGACGGGGGCGGCAAAGGAGACGCGCGGATCACGCCCGAGTTTCTCCAGCACGGCGCCAGACATCAGCGGCAAGGGGGATGGCTGGAGAAAGACGGCCGACAAGGCGAGCTGCGTCTCGCTGCCGGCGGCGCCGACGACGAGGTCGAACTTTTCCGCCGCCCGCGCGCTGCCCAGCCGCACGGCCCGTTCCTGGAGGGTGACGGCAACGCTGAGGGCGATGGAAAGGGCGACCAGCACGATGACGGCGAACGTGCCGCCCTTGAACCGGCGAAGGTCCGCGAGGATGAAGCCGATCATGCCGCTTCCGCCTTGCCGGCAGCTTCGAGGATGCGGCCACCGTCAAGGACGATGTGCTGGCCGATGCGCTCCACCAGGGCCGGGTCATGGGTCACGACGAGCAGCGTGGCGCCTTCTGAGCGGGCGAGCTGGACGATGAGGTCGGCCACCTCGCCGCCGGTGCGCCGGTCGAGGCTGGCCGTCGGCTCGTCGGCCACGATGACGCCGGGCTTCGACAGCAGTGCTCGTGCCACTGCCACGCGCTGCATCTCGCCGCGCGACAGCGTTTCGATAGGTTGACCCGGGCGGGCGATGCCGGTCATTTCGAGGAGATGAAGGGCCCGCTCGCGATCGGTTGGCTTCAGGCGCCGGGCAAGCCGTATCGGCAGCACGACATTCTCGTAGGCTGAAAGGCCGGGAAAAAGGTGGAAATCCTGCATCACGAGGCCGATATTGGCAGCGCGGAAGGCATCACGCCGACCCGTGGACAGGCGGCTGATCTCCATCTCTCCCCAGCGGACACAGCCCTTCGTCGCGGGCTCCAGCCCGGTGACAACATTGACCAGCGTGCTCTTGCCCGACCCTGAAGCGCCGGTGATCGCGAGCCCGTCGCCGGCGGGAAGGTGCAGCTTTTCGATGGCGAGTACCGGCGTAGCCAGGCCGGGAAAGCGCATCTCCAGGTCGGCAATATCGAGCGCGAGCATCGTCAGACCGTATCGAATGCGGCACCGCGCAGGCGCAGCTGGCTGACGAAGCCGGTTTCGGGATCGACCCACGACCCGTATTCCAGCACACCCTGTGCCTCGATCGGCGCATTGTACTGCACGAAGGTCTGCCGCTCGGCGAGATAGACGACGAGGATATTGTCCGGCCAGTCGGCATCGGAGGAGCAGAAGGGGCAGAGCGACATTGGAATTTCGGTAAGCACGAAGAAGTTCGCCTCGGCCTTCAGCGGCGGCGCCATGAAGCCCTTCACGGCCACCTGCTGCCCGGAGAGCCGTTTGACCTTGTCCGAGAATTCGAGACCGAGGACGCCGAAACGCTTGTAGAGCTCGCCAAAGCCAAGTGTTTCGCTGGCCATGGCGATGCGGGGGAGGGCAAGCATGGGCAAGGCCGCGAGCGTCAAGAGCAGGCCCCGCCTTTCGAACGACACAGGGTCTGTCTTCGTCATGACCAGGCTTCCTTCTTTCATCTGTGAGGTTGTGGACAGGCGGCGCGGGCCGCCTGTCCACAAGACGCCGCTCAATCCTTCGGCACGCCGAGGGCAAAGGCGTCGGCCAGCACGCGATAGACGTCGCTCTGTTCCATGTAGCCGCGGAACCCTTCGGAGCCCGGACCGGCGGCCTGCAGCACGACGTCATCGACCGCATGCACGCCCGTGTCGTCTTCCTTCGGGATGTTGCCCGGGACGAAGACCGCGCCGGGCACGTCCTTGTAGGCTTCGTTGGCGACATATTCTTTCGCCTCGTTCTGCACGGCCGGGACGAAGGGGCCGTCGAGCTTCGGGCGGAAGGTCTCGTAGTGATCCGGCCCGTTGTTGGCGGCCAGGAACAGGCGGCGCGAGACGTCGATGCGATCAGGATAGCCGTCGCCGTCCTTGTCCTCGTAGTTCGGGAAGCCGGCGCTGTCATAGGTGCCGACCTTTTCGCGCATCTCTTCGCCGGGCTTCTCCTCGTCGACCGTGCCGATGATGGCGACGCCATGCGTGTGGTCACCGGTCACGATGATCAGCGTGTCCGGGTTCTTCTCGGCGAACTCGCGGGCGATACCCACGGCCTTGTCGAACTCGATCGTTTCGACGAGAGCGCGATCCCAGTCGAGCGGATGGCTCATCTTGTCGACGGAGGCGGCTTCCACCATCAGGAAGAAGCCCTCGGGATTCTTCGAGAGCTTGTCGAGTGCGGTCTTGGTCATGTCGACAAGGCCGGGCTGGTTCGGGAACTTGTCGACCGTGCCCTTCTTGAGGAATTCGCGATCGAGCGTCACGTCCAGATTGCCCGTGTGGAACAGGCCAAGCAGGCGCTCCTGGTTCGAACCGGCGGCCGCGGCAAGCTCGGCCTTGTCAGTTGCGATTGCATAATCGGCATTACGGAACTCAGCGATGTAGTCCTTGTCGTCCTTGCGCTTGGAGCCCGGCACGTCCTTCGAGAGGAAATAGGCCGAGCCGCCGCCGAGCAGCACGTCCGGCTTGACGTCGAGCATCATGCCGACGATATCGGCCTTGTCGGCCCGCTTGCGGGTATGGGCGACGAGTGCAGCGGGTGTCGCGTCCTCGACCTCCGAAGTGGTGACGATGCCGATGGATTTCTTGGTGTTCCGACGCAGGGCCTCGGCAATGGTCTCGACCTTCGGATCGTCGAGGCTGGTCGGCGTGCGGTCGGCGTAGACGCCGAGCGCGTTGACGCGCGACTTGTGGCCGGTCATGTAGGCCGACATGGTGTTGGCGCTGTCGGTGGCGATCGAATGGGTGGAAGACGTGCCGATGAAGGCGACGGGCGGGATGTCGTCCATTGCCAGGCGGCCGTTCGCCTTGCCCTCGGTCATGCCCTTGGACATGATGCGTGCACCGGTCCGGTGCGCGACGGAGAGGCCGTCGGCGATCAGGAAGATGATGTTCTTCGCCTTCGGCTGGGCGACAGTCTCATAGACATCCCAGTTGACCGACTGCGTTTCGCCGCCGGCGGAAACCTCGACCTTGTACGCGCCGGCCGTGCCGATTGCGAGATCGCGCAGGATGAGCGCCGACCCCAGCACCTTGTCCTCGGCGCCCTTCTCTTCCGCGACGAATTCGGCGGCCTTACCAAAAATCTCCGCATAATCCTTGCCGTTGACCGTGACCTTGACGTCCTCCGGCTTCACCACGGCATCGAATTCGACCTTGAAATCGAACGGCGAGCCGATGAGGATCGTCGCCCGGTCGATGGGATAGACGGTTGCAGCGTTTGCGGCGCCGGCCAGGAACGTTGCCGATGCCAGGGCGAGGATGAGTTTGCGCATGGGAGAACCTCTCTTGAGCGGTGCGTTGCCTCCCAGCGCATAGAAAGCGAGCATGACAGGCGTATTACACCGCGGTGACCATGCTGTGACCAAAGTGCCTGCATCGGGCTTTCAGCCAATCGACGGATGGAAGACGGGCCGATAGCCGGCACCAAGCGCCAGGACCGTCGATGGCGGGGTCAGGAGGGCGTCCGCCTTGCCGAGGTGTTGCGGCGGCGCGTAGCCTTCGACCGTCCAGCGATGGGCAAGACCGCCACGAAGCGTGTAGGCGTGCCCGGCTGCCGCAAGGACGACCCCATCGGGAAGCTTTGCCAGCGGCCCGGTGATCGGATGCAGGCGCTTGCGCCGGCGGTCCAGGCGCTCACCGTGCAGGACCGCGTCCATCGTGCCCGCGGAGGGCAGCGTCTCGCCTTTCGCGGTTGCCCAGCATGCCTGGAAGTGCAATGCGGATCCCCGCCGGCAGAAAAAGCAGGGCCGATGGCCGGCGGCAAGTGCGACCGCCTCGTCGAGGAAGAACAGTTCGGTCCAGCTCCGTCCCCCCATGACCGGCCGCCGGCGATCCTGAAAATCACAGAGGCAGATGAGCCAGGCCTTCGACGTCCAGCGCTTCGAAAGCAGTGTCTTCGTCGCCGGATCGTGAAGGATGCCCCGATTGCCGGTAAAGAGGCCCCGCTGCGGCAGCGCGACGATTTCGCCAAAGGGCGTGACGCGGTTTTGAAGAGGCATGGCGCTCCATCTCGCTCGAATGACGGTGCCCTACCCTATCCTCAAGCGCAATGCCGCGTCTCCCTTCCTCTCGCCGAGGGCGAATCTGGTGTGGGCGAAGTATCGTCCGGTGAAGTGGCCGTCTTCGAGTGCCCGCATCGGCGGGTTTAGGATGGACCAGGAAGACGGGAGTTCCGCCGGGTTCACAACAGGTCGAGATAAGTCGCAAGCTCCCGGGCCGCCGCCGCGCCTGCGCGGTTGGCGCCGATGGTCGAGGCGGAGGGGCCATAGCCGACGAGATGGATGCGCGGGTCCTTCTCCACCTGCGTGGCGAGGCGCCCGGTCATGACGATCCCGCCGTTCTCCCCGCGCAGCTGCAGGGGCGCGAGATGGTCGAGTGCACTGCGAAAGCCGGTTGCCCAGAGGATGACATCGGCCTTCTGCTCCGTGCCATCCGGCCAGCGCACCCCCTGCGCGGTGATCTCGCTGAACATGGGCAGGCGTTCCAGAGCGCCCCGCGCGGCGGCGGCCCGCAGCGCGGGTGTCCAGGGAATGCCGGTGACGGAGACGACGGAGCCCGGGACCAGGCCGTTGCGCACCTTGTCCTCGACGATGGCGACGGCTGCGCGGCCGTCTTCCGGCGTGAACGGCGTCTCGCGAAACTGCGGTTCACGGCGCGTGACCCAGCTTGTCGTCGTGACCTTGGAGATTTCGTCGAGATGCTGGAGTGCGGAAATGCCGCTGCCGACGATGATGACATGCTGGCCCGCGAATTCCTCGGCTGTGTGGTAGTCACGCGAATGAAGCTGTCTGCCCTGGAACAGCGCGGCACCGGGATAGTCGGGGATTTGCGGGTTCTCCCAGGTTCCGGTGGCGTTGATGAGGCCACGCGCGGAGAAGGCCTCGTGATCCGTCTCCACCCGCAGCCTTTCGAAACGGTCGCAGACCACCTTGACCGTGACCGGGCGGTAGATGGGCAACCGGAAGCGTTCTTCGTAGGCGGCGAAATAGTTGGGCACTGCGACGGACGCCTTGGCCTCGGTCTCCCCCGCCGGCACCACTTCGGTAAAGCCCATGCCCGGCAGGTCGTGCACGCGGTTGACGGTGCTCAGCGTTAGCGAGGGCCAGCGGTGTTGCCAGGCGCCGCCCGGCTTCTCGTTCCTGTCGAGCACGATGAAGTTGCGGCCCGGTTTGAGGCCGAGCTGCAGCAAGTGGTAGGCCGAGGACAATCCGGCCTGGCCAGCGCCGATCACAACGATGTCGATCTTGATGGCGGCGCGCAGGCTCGCCTCGTTTGCTGGTGTTGTGGATGGCGATGGCAAATCGATCCCCGTTGCTTCGGCTACTCGCACCCTTCGGTATCCCATTGCTGCCCTGGAGGAAACCGGGCGCAGCCAGGACAGTCAAGCCGCCCGCGCGTGGTGCTGCCCAGACCTTGCCGCATATTGCGTGCGATGAGCCTGTCGATGCCCTCAGTCGTCGGCCCCGGCGCCCTGCCAGGTCCCGACCAGCATGCGCCGGAAATGCTCGGCGGCGGGCGAGAGTGTGGCGGAGCGGCGGCGCACGATGCCGATGGTTCGGGAAATTCGTGGAGCACCCAGTGGCCGCGTGACGATGATGGGATGGTCGGGGCCCGGGGTTGCCGTGCGCGGCAGGACCGAGATGCCGAGGCCCGCCTCCACCAGGCCGAGGGATGTCGACAAATGCGTCACCTCGTAGGACCAGCGCAGTTCGATATTGGCCCTTGCCAGCGCCGCGTCCAGCATGGTGCGGTTGCCGCTGGAGCGGTGCACGGTGATCAGCCTGTAGGGGGCAAGGTCGGTCCAGGCGACCTCATGCCTTTTCGCCAGCGGATGGTCGCGCCGCGCCGCCAGCACGAACGGGTCCTCTGCAATCCGGTCGAACAGGAGGTCGGGATCCGAGGTTCCCATGAAGTTGATGCCGAATTCCACCTCCCCGCGCGAAACGGCCTGCAGCCCCTCGGTCGCCGTGAGGTCGAGGATGCGGAAGCGGATATCGGGATATTCCTGATTGAACTGCTTGATCACGGTCGGCAGGAAATAGAATGCCGCCGTCGGCAGGCAGGCGATCGTCACCAGTTCGCTGCGCCTTAGCCCCCGGTCGCGGGCGGCGAAGAGTGACCCATCGAACTCCTCCAGCATACGCTGCACAAGCGGCATCAGTTCGAGGCCGAGCGCCGTCGGGGAAACGTGCCGGGTGGTGCGCTCGAGAAGCGGTGCGCCGATGGAGGCTTCCAGCTTCTGGATGCGGCGGCTGAGCGCCGGCTGTGACAGGTTGAGCGCTTCTGCCGCCCGGTGGAAACTCTCCAGCTCCACCACAGCGAGGAAAGCCCGAAGGTCGAGGATTTCGCAATTAATGCGCATTGTGCATCACTGATCCAAAAGTTTGCACTTAACTTAATAATCCATGTGGCGCATACCCCTCAAGGGAGAAAGAAGGGATGATGTCTGCCCGGGGCGATCATGGGCTTGGCGTTTCCGACTTTCATGTGTACCTTTGTATACATTTGAACGCATTGCCATTGTGGGAGGAAAAAACATGGCTGATTTTACGCGTCGTCAACTGCTTGCCGCCGGCTCGGCCGCCGCGGCTGTGGGGCTTATGGGAGTGCGCCCCGCCTTTTCGCAGGCATCGGTCGATTTTGCCGGCAAGACGGTTGAATGGTGGATGCCGTTCTCCGAAGGCGGCGGCTCGGATGTGTGGGCCCGCTTCTTCGCACCGTACCTGTCGAAATATCTACCGGGCAACCCCAATGTCGTCGTGCGCAACGTGCCGGGCGGTGGCTCGATTACCGGCTCGAACGAGTTCGTCGCCCGCGCGCGGCCGGACGGGCTTGCCATTCTCGGCACCTCAGGCTCCACGCAGTTCCCTTTCCTGCTCGGCGATCCGCGCGTGCGCTACGATTATGCCAAGCTGATCCCTGTGCTCGTTTCGCCGACCGGCGGCGTCTGTTATCTGCCCGCCAAGTTCGAGGTGAAGTCGCCGGCCGACCTTGGAAAGATCAAGGATCAGGAGCTGGTCTATGGCAGCCAGGGTGCCACCTCTCTCGACCTCGTGCCGATGCTCGCCTACCGTCTGCTCGGCCTCAACGTCCGCCATGTCTTCGGCATGCAGGGGCGCGGCGACGGGCGGCTCGCCTTCGAGCGCGGCGAGGCGACGATCGACTACCAGACCTCCTCGGCCTATCTGACCAACGTCACCCCGCTCGTCGAGGCCGGCACGGCAGTGCCGATGTTCTCCTGGGGCGTTCTCGATGCAGACGGCAATGTCGCGCGCGATCCGACCTTCCCCGACCTGCCGCATTTCGTCGAAGCCTACGAGATGATGCACGGCAAGAAGCCGTCGGGCGTGGAGTACGACGCCTATCTCGCCTTCTTCGGCTCCGGTTTTGCGGCGCAGAAGCCGTGCATGCTGCCGGAAGGCACGTCGGACGATATCGTTGCGACCTACCGCAAGGCCTTTGCCGATGCGGTGGCCGACCCTGAATTGCAGAAGGCCAAGGCTGAGGTTCTCGGCGACTACAAGCAGGCCGTCGGCGGCGATATCGAAAAGCTCTATGCCGTGGCGACGTCGATCCAGCCTGAAGCGCGCGACTGGGTGCGCAACTTCCTGACGACGGAATACCAGGTCAAGCTCTGACCGGAAGCGATCCCGCCGCTGAAAGGGCGGCGGGCACGCCCGCCCGAAGCCATCGGGCTTGAACAGCCATCTGCCGACACTGACGAGGCCGGAGCACCCGCGCCGTCTCGCACCTGTTGCTATCGAAAGGACAGCCACAGTGATCGATGTCTTCGTCACTTCGCTCCACAACCTGCTGACCCTCCACCATCTCGGTTACATGATGATCGGTGTCGCGGTGGGCCTCATCGTCGGCATCCTGCCGGCCCTCGGCGGCATTGCCGGCATGTCGCTGCTGTTGCCCTTCGTCTACGGCATGGAGCCGACCGCGGCGATCGCCATGATGGTCGGCCTGCTGGCGGTCATTCCGACCTCGGATACCTTTTCCTGCATCCTCATGGGCATTCCCGGCTCGTCCGCCTCGCAGGCGACCGTGCTGGACGGCTTCCCGCTTGCCCGCAAGGGCGAAGCGGCCCGCGCACTCAGCGCCTCCTTTTCAGCCTCGATGATCGGCGGCCTCTTCGGCGCGCTCTGTCTCACCGGCATCGTCATCGTCGCCCGGCCGCTCATCCTGAGCTTCACGTCGGCGGAGCTCTTCATGCTGGCGATCTTCGGCCTCTCCATGGTGGGCGTGCTCTCGGGCAGCAGCCTGGCGAAGGGCATCGCCGCCTGTACGCTCGGCCTTGCCTTCGGTGCGATCGGCACGGCACCCGCCAATGGCGGCGAGCGCATGACCTTCGGCTCGCTCTACCTGATGAGCGGCCTCGAGATCACCATCATCGGCCTCGGTATCTTCGCCCTGCCGGAGGTGCTTGACCTGCTGCGCGGTAACTCGAGCATTTCGAGTACCGGCAAGCTCGGCCGCGGCTGGCTGGACGGCGTGCGCGACACCTGGCGGGAGAAGTGGCTGACGCTGCGTTGTTCGACGATCGGCGCCTGCGTGGGTCTGATGCCCGGCCTCGGCGGCAGCGTTTCCGACTGGATCTCCTACGGTCACACCGTGCAGAGCGCCAAGGACAAGTCGCAGTTCGGCAAGGGCGATATCCGCGGCGTGATCGGCCCGGAAGCGGCCAACAACTCCTGCGCCGGCGGCAACCTCATTCCGACCCTGCTCTTCGGCATCCCTGGCTCCGGCTCGATGGCGATCTTCCTCGCGGCGATGATCCTGATCGGGCTTCAGCCCGGCCCCGGCATGGCCGACCCGAACCGTGACCTCAACCTCACCTATACGGTCGTCTGGACGCTGGCGCTCGCCAATGTCATCGGCACGGCGGCCTGCATCGCCCTGTCGCCGAGCATTGCGCGGCTGACGACCATCCGCTTCGTGCTCTTCGCGCCCTTCATGATCCTCATCATCGTGTTCGGCGCCTTCCAGTCGACCCGGTCGTTCGAGGACATCGTGGCGCTGCTGATCGTTGCGCTGACGGGCATTTTCCTGAAGCGCTTCGGCTGGCCCCGCCCCGCCTTCCTCATCGGCTTCGTGCTCGCCGGCCAGGTCGAGACCTACTTCTACCAGGCGGTGCAATTCTACGGATACGGCTTCCCGCTGCGCCCGATCGCCATCGTCATCGCGCTCGTCACCGTTGCCTCGCTCTGGTTCACCAGCCGCTCGCGCATGCGCCAGAAGGAGGAAACCGTGCCCGGTGGCATCACCACCGATATCGATTTCGAGCGCGAGGAGGACGAGACGGCGGCCGCCAGGAACCTCTGGCCTCAGGTCATCTTCAGCGCCATCGCTGTCGCCTTCTTCGTCTTTACCATCGTCGAAGGGGCGGAGAACTCGTTCCTCGACGCGGTGTTCCCGATCACCGTCGGCACGGTCGGCCTGTTGACCGCCGCCACCGTATTGTTCTGGCAGGTCCGGGGTGCCACGGGACGCGGTACGGCCGGTACCATGAACTTCGATCTCGATGACGGCGCGACCAGCGGCAGCCTCTGGCGCTTCGTCGGCTGGCTGGTTGGCTTCGTCGCGGCCATCGGCCTCGTCGGCTTCACGCTGGCGCTGATCGGCTTCTTCGTCGCCTTCCTGAGGATCGTCGGAAAGTCGAGCTGGCTGCAGACGCTGGTGCTGACTGGCGCTGCCGTCGGCCTCGTGCTGCTGCTGACCTCGATCCTGCACATGAACCTGCCGGGCGGTCTCCTGCAGAACCAGTTCTACGACCAGCTGGTCTGGCCGCTGCGCTGACCCTCATCCCCGGCGGCAACGCCGGGGCTTCGCACGCCGATTTGCAAGGTGTGCAATTGCGTCCAATTGTCTACATCAATCAGCGAGGGCATCATGCCAGCACAACATCCCATCCCCTGCATTCTCATGCGCGGCGGAACGTCGAAGGGACCCTACTTCAAGATGCAGGATATTCCGCAGGATCCCGATATCCGCGCACGTGTGCTGCTGGCGGCGATGGGCTCGCCGGATATCCGCCAGATCGATGGCCTCGGCGGCGCCGACACGCTGACGAGCAAGGTCGCGATGGTCGGTCCGTCGAGCCGCGAAGGTGTCGATGTCGACTATCTCTTCGCCCAGGTCTCCGTCGACAAGGCGATCGTCGATACCTCGCCCTCCTGCGGCAACATGCTGTCCGGCGTCGGCCCCTTCGCCATTGAGACGGGTATGGTGCCGGTCAGTGGGGAGAGAACCAGCGTCGTCATCTACGACATCAACACCCAGAGCCGCATCGAGGCGATCGTCGAGACGCCCGATGGAGCCGTCAACTATGAGGGCGACGCCCGCATTGACGGCGTGCCCGGCACCGCTGCAGAGATCCGGCTCAATTTCATGGATATCGTCGGCTCGAAGACCGGCGCCTTGCTGCCGACCGGCAAGCCGATCGAGGGGATCGACGGGGTCAACGCGACACTTATCGACGTGGCAGTGCCGATGATGATCGTGCGGGCGGCCGATGTCGGCAAGACCGGTTATGAGAGCGCCGCCGAACTCGATGCCGACAAGGCGTTTTTTGCACGCATGGAGGCGATGCGCATGGAGGCGGGCCGCCGGATGGGCCTTGGCGACGTCACCGGCAAGGTGGTGCCGAAAATGGCCATGCTGGCCGCCCCGCGAGATGGCGGCAACGTCGCCGCGCGCTATTTCGTGCCGCACAAGACCCATGCGGCCTTCGCGGTGACGGGCGGCCTCTGCGTCTCCTCCTGCGTGCTGGTGCCGGGCACCGTGGCGGATGGCCTTGCGGAACGGCCGGAGGGGGACGATTGTACCGTGATCATAGAGCATCCGACGGGTATCATCGACGTTGCGATGACGAGCAAGCCGGATGGCAATGCTGTGGAGATCATCAGTGGCGGCGTGGTGCGCACCGCGCGCAAGCTGATGCAGGGCAACATCTTCGTGCCGGCGGCGGCCCTGCTGTCGGCGCCTCCTGCGGCTTGAGCCACCGGTATCGCAGGGTAACCCCGCTTTCTGTTTCTGGAGTTTATGGAATCATGAAACTGCTTGTTCTCCCGGGCGATGGTATCGGCCCGGAAATCGTTGGCGCTACCGTCGCGGTGCTGGATGCCGTCGACCGGCGCTTTGCCTTCGGTTTCCGCTACACGACGCGTGACATCGGCTTTGCGTCACTGGAGAAAGCCGGCACGACGCTGCCTGCGGATCTGCTCGATCGGGCCCGCGGGATGGATGGAACTCTGCTCGGCCCGATCTCGCATCTCGACTATCCGCCGCGCGACAAGGGCGGCATCAACGTCTCGGCGGCTTTCCGCACCCAGCTCGATCTCTTCGCCAACATCCGCCCGGCCCGCACCCGCAAGGGCGTCTTCCACCGGGGCACGGATATGGACCTCGTCATCATGCGCGAGGCGACGGAGGGCATGTATCCGGATCGGAACATGTTTGCCGGGACCGGCGAATACATGCCGACGGAGGATGTGGCGATCTCCATGCGCAAGGTGACGGCAAGGGCGATCGAACGCATTGCCAGGGCCTCCTTCGAGCTCGCGCGCCGGCGCCGGCGGAAAGTGACCGCGGTGCACAAGGCCAATGCCTTCGTGCTGACCGACGGGCTCTTCCTGAAGGAGGTGCGCAAGGTCGCCGCCGGCTATCCCGACGTGGAGCTCGAGGAGGTGTTGATCGACGCGATGGCGGCGCTGCTCGTGCGCGATGCGAGCCGCTACGACGTTATCTGCACCACCAACTTCTATGGCGACACGTTGTCCGATCTCGCTTCCGAACTGTCAGGCAGCCTCGGTCTTGCCGGTTCGCTGAATGCCGGTGCCGACCATGCCGCCGCGCAGGCACAGCACGGTTCCGCCCCCGACATTGCCGGGCAGGACAAGGCGAACCCGACATCGATGATCCTGTCGGCCGCGATGCTGCTGCGCTGGCACGGCGAGCGCACCGGCGATGCGCGCTATGGCGAAGCTGCGACCCTCATCGAAGGCACCATCGACCGGGTGCTTTCCGATGCTGCCACCCGCACCCGAGATCTTGGCGGACCACTCGGCACGGCGCAGTTCACCGAGACGGTCGTTGCGGCCCTTGGCTGAGCCGGCAAAGAAAACGGCACCGGGGTGTGAACCCCGGTGCCGCTGCAACATGATCGTTTCGCCGGCTCCGCTCAGTTGGCGGAATGGACCGGTCCGTCCGCCACCAGCACGCCATCGGCATCCGCATAGAGATAGGCCCCCGTGCGGAATTCGACATTGCCGAAGACGAGCGGCACGTCGCGGGCGCCATGGCCGGTCTTGCCGCTCTTCTTCGGCGCCTGGCCGAGCGCCATCACGCAGAAATCCATCGTGTCGATATCGGCGCTGTCGCGGATCGCGCCGTTGATCAGCAGGCCCCGCCAGCCGTTCGCCTGGCCAAGGGCGGCGATCTGGTCGCCCACCAGCGCGCAGCGCAGCGAGCCGGCGCCATCGACGACGAGCACTTTACCCGTGCCGTTTTCCTCAAGTGTGGCGCGCAGCAGGCGGTTGTCCTCGAAGGTCTTCAGTGTGACGATCTCGCCATGGAATCCCTTGCGCCGACCGTAGGATTTCCACTGCTTCTCGCAGAAGCGCACCTCGGCATCGTGGCTGTCGACCAGATCCGCCGTCTTGATGATGTCTGTCACGGTCTTCCCTCCGTTTTCGGTGCGGCGAGCACCCGCACGGGCGCACCGTCGCGCCAGGCCCTGATATTGTCCACCGTGTCGCGGTAGAAGGCGGCATAGGCGCCTTCGGTGACATAGCCGAGATGCGGCGTCAGCACGGTATTCGGCAGGGTGCGCAGCGGGTGATCGGCCGGCAGCGGCTCGATGTCGAAGACGTCGAGCCCGGCCTTGATGCGGCCCTGCCGCAGTGCTTCGATCAGCGCCGCCTCGTCAACCAGCGGGCCGCGCGCGGTGTTGATCAGCCATGCGCCCCGTTTCATCAGGCCGAGTTCAGCAGCGGAGACGGTGTGCCGGCTGCGTTCGCCAAGGGTGAGATGCAGCGAGACCACGTCAGCCTCGCGAAACAGGGTCTCCTTGTCGACGCGGCGGGTGCCGGCCTCGGCGGCGCGTTCGTCCGTCAGGTTCTGGCTCCAGGCGATCACCTCCATGCCGAAGGCTTTGGCGATCGGCACCATGCGGCCACCGAGTTTGCCGAGTCCGACGAGCCCCAGCGTCTTGCCGCCGAGTACGGTTCCCACCGTGCGCTGCCAGCCGCCAGCGCGGATGCGGGCGTCCTCTTCGGGGATCGACCGGGCGAGCGAGAGAATCAGCCCCCAGGCGATTTCCGGTGTCGCATGGGCGGATTCGCCGGCATGGGTGTGGCAGACGGTGATGCCGCGGGCGACGGCGGCCTCCATGTCGATGGTGCGCACGCGCGCACCGGTGACGACGATCAGCTTTAGGGCCGGCAGCCGCTCGATCAGCCCGGAGGAAAGTGGCATGCGCTCGCGCATGAGGCAGAGCACGTCGAATCCGGCGAGCGATGCTGCGGCCTCATCCTCGCTCGCAAGGTTGCGGTCGAAACGGACGATCTCGCAGTCGTCGCCGAGCAAGGTCCAGTCCGCAAAGGAAAGTGCCACATCCTGATAGTCGTCGAGGATCGCGATCCGCAGCATGGTTCAAACCTTTCCGAGCGTGTCGAGGTCAACGGTGAGGCCGGCGAGACCCGCCTGTTCGCGCAGCATGGCAAGGTCGGCTGCGGTAAGCGGGATCCCTTCGGCAAGCCGCGTTTTCATGCGGTTCGCCTCCGGTTCTCCCGGCATCAGGATCGGCTGATCGTCGTCGATCCGCGGACAGGCGCGGGCGCGGGTGACGAGGTCGCCCATGCGCGTGCCATAGACCGCTTCGCCGAGGAAAAGCGAGGGCCGGAAGGCGATGAAGCTGTGGCCGACATTCTGCGGCCGGTCGAGATCGCGATACTGGTCGCCGACCGTGCCGCCATAGGCCGCGCCGCTCATCACGCCGGCCAGGACCTCCATCATCAGCGACAGTCCCGATCCCTTCGGGCCGCCAAGCGGCAGCACGATGCCTTCATAGGCCCGGCGGGCGTCCGTCGTTTCCCGGCCTTCCGCGTCGAGCGCCCAGCCAGCCGGGATCGGTTCGCCTTGCTGCATCGCGCGGCGGATTTTTCCGCGCGCGACGACGGAGGTTGCCATGTCGAGCACGATCGGCGGCGAGCCCTCGCCACCCGGCGCGCCGAAGGCGAAGGGGCTGGTGCCGAGGAAGGGCGTGCGTCCGCCCCAGACCGGCATGGTGGGCGAAGCGTTGGTGAAAACGAAGGCGGCATAACCGGCGTCGATCGCTTCCAGCAGATAGGCCGCGGCCATGCCGAAATGGGCGCTGTTGCGGACGCTCGCCATGCCGATGCCGCATCGCTCTGCGGCAGTGATCGCCTCCTGCATGGCCCGGCGGGCAACCACAAAGCCGAGACCATCATCGCCATCGACATGCGCGGCAGCGGGCATCGGATGCGTGACGCGGATATCAGGTCGGGCGCGCACCAGGCCGCGGCGCAGGCGGTCCGCATAAACGGGAATACGTGAAACGCCGTGGGTGCCGACACCGCGTAGATCGGCAAGCACGAGATAGCGCGCGACGGAGGCAGCATCCTGTTCGGGGACGTCGAGGCCGGCGAAAATCGCGGCGACCAGCGCCTCCAGTCGTTGCGCGTCCACATGCGCGATCGTGTCGTCCTTTCCCGGCATGCACCGATCCTCCTGCAGGAAGTCCAAGGGTATGAGAGCAAGATCTAGCAGTGAGAGATGCGAATGTATACTATTGTATCCAGAGAATCTGGATGACATGCTGCCCTCGATCTTGACCCTAGCGTGTGCGGGCCAATGCCAGGAACTCCCGGATCGGTCGGGAGAGCGGGCTCGATCCGCGCCGCACGGAAAGCAGCTTTCGGCTGGCCCATTCGTCCGAGAGGCGCACGCTGATGACATCCGTTCCCGCAAGCAGATGCAGGCTTGTCGAGCGAAGGAAGCCGATGCCGAAACCTGCCTCGACCATGCGCACCAGCGACGGGAAGGTTTCGACGCGCACCCGCTCGCCGAGCGCCCGGCCGCTGCGCGCGGCAGCCTCATTCAGCAGCCGGTCGAGCGCCCCGCTCTGGTGGATGCCCACCATTTCGTATTCGGCCACCATGTCGAAGCTGACCGGTTTTCCCGATTGCAGGCATGCCGCTAGCGGATGATCCGGCGAACACAGGACGAGCACGTTGTCGTCCTCGAAGATCTCCGTTTCGAAGCGTGCGACATCATTGTTGTCTGCGACAAACGCGATGTCCGCCTGCCCATCGTCCATCGCGGCAAGCGCAAGGGCCGCCGACATCTCTTGTATGTCGAGGCTGATGCCGGGATGGCTCTGTGCATAGATTGCCAGAAGCTCCGGCAGCCGGCCCGACAGGGAGGAGCTGGTGCAGGCAAGCCGCAACGAACCGCGCGTGCCCGTCGAGAAATCGACCATCTGCGTGTTGAGGTCGGCGACCTGCCGCAGAATTTCCCGGCAGCCGGAGACATAGACCTCACCCGCCGGCGTCAGGCGTGCGCCCTGCAGGGAGCGGTCGAACAGCGCAACGCCAAGTCTCGCTTCCAGCTCGCTGATGCGCCGGCTGACGGCGGACGGCGCAATGTTCTCATGCTCCGCCGCCCGCCCGATGGACCCGTACCGAGAGACCGCGACGACGAGGCGTGCCGTTACCGGGTCGAAGGGCTGCATGCTGCGCCTCCGTTGCTGTCGGCGGCAGGGATGGATCGGTAAGGCCGAAGTCGCGTCGCACCCGCGCCACGAGGCTCGCGTCGAAACGGTGCAGCGAGTAATCCCCGCAGCGTCGGACGAAGGCGAGATAGCGTTCGATGGCGGAGGCGAGGTTGGAAAGGATGACCAGGATCATGGCACGTTCCACCGATTGGGGGTTGCTCGATATCCATGGCCTATCGGTTCCTGTTGCTGGCGGGTAGCGACGGTTGGCGAGGAGGGCATCGCGCCTCGGCAACACCTGTCTCCTGCCTTCAGCCCTTACCCTCCCCGCCCGACAACCGCAACCAGAGCGGCAGGATCGACGGCGCGGCCAGAACGACGATGATCACGCGACACAGGTGATGCAGACTCACGAAGGCTGGATCGGCATCGAGCGAGATGGCGATCAGGCTCATCTCCGGCAAGCCGCCCGGGACCAGGGCGAGCAGGCCGAGCGCGAAGGGAATATCGAGATAGCGGTCGAAGGCGATGGCGAAGAGTGCGGCCAGGGTGAGGCTGAAGCAGGTGAGAACGAGGCCGAGCACCACGCCGGTCAGCATCGTGCGCCGTGCAACGCCGGCAAAGTGCTGGCCGATCGTCGCACCGATCACCACCTGAGCGACGGCGATAACGAGGTCGGGTACCGCCGCATCCGTCAGGCCTGTCATATGGGCCGCGGCGCTCAGCGCCAGCGGACCGGTCAGGTTCGCCGCCGGCAGGTGGAGGCGGCGGCCGAGGATGATGCCGAGCGCGGCGCAACCGGCTAGAATGGCCGCATCCAGCGGCGAGATCGTCAGCGCCCAGTGCATCGTCCTGTCGACTGTGCGCCCCGTGAGCGCGGCAAGCGCACCGGAGAGGGTGAGCGACAGCGGCACGATCGTGATCAGGAGAACGAGGCGCGTCGCATGCACCATGCTGACACTGCGTACATCCGCCTTGAAGGCGGGCGCCATGGAGATCAGTTCGCTGAGGCCGCCGGGCATGCCGCTCAAGGCGGCCGTTGCCGGATCGAGCCGGCCGAGCCGGCGGCATACGACGATGCCGAACGCTGCGACGATGACGGTATAAACGGCGACGGCGGCAAGGCTCACCGGCCACTCGGCCGCCTGGCGCAGCACTTCAGGCTTGAAGGCGCTGCCGACCATCAGTCCCACAACCGCGATCATCGCCGCACGCGGCTTCGGCGAGGCGCTCACGCGTATACCGGCAATCGCCAGCGCCATGGTCAATACCATCGCACCCAGCAGCCAGCCGAGCGGCAGGCCGAGCATGTAGCCGCACCAGCCGCCGACCGTACCGATGGCCAGTGTGCGGAGGGTCTGATGCAACGGAACGGTCTTGCCGTGCCCGGCCGCCTTCAGGGGTGGGGTCTCATGCTTCGACAAAGGTCGTACCATTTCGCTTTTGCTTTGCATCCAATGGCATGCAATTAAACAAGCCCGTGGACAACGCCTTTTTCCTTCTGTAGCCGGAAAGTCCACACGGACGGGAGAGCCAGCCATGACCGCATCCAAGGACCTGCTTTCCAAGACGCGCGGCCAGAGCACCTATCAGGCCATTCTGACGGCCATCCGCGACGGCATCTATCGGCCGGGCGATCCGTTGCGCGAGGAGGAGGTGGCGACCCGCCTCGGGGTCAGCCGCACGCCGGTGCGCGAGGCACTGGGTCGCTTGCAGGAGAAGGGCCTTCTCGAGGCGGCCCCTGGCCGCGGGGTCGCCGTTTCGATCCTCTCCATGCAGCAGATTTTTGAACTCTATGCCATGCGCGAGGAACTGGAGGGTGTCGTCGCCCGCTTTGCCGCCCGCCATGCGACCGAGGCCGAGATCGCCAATCTGGAGCGGCTCAATGCCCGTTTTGCGACCTCTGAGGATCCGAAGGTTGCTGCCCAGTGGAACCGGCAGTTCCATGCGCGCCTCTACGATGCCGCCCGCAACCGCTACCTTCGCCAGGCGGTGGAGGACCTGCAGGAGACGATCGCGCTTTTGCCTGACACGACCTTCATCCAGCCGGGCCGCACCACGACGGCGACCGACGAGCATGTCGCAATCATCGAGGCGATCCGTCGGCGCGACTCGGAGGGGGCGGAAAAGGCGGCGGTCGGCCATATCAAGGCGGCGCTCGAGGTTCGTCTCGTCATCACCAGGACCGAGAGCTGAAGCATTCCTGCGCCTTGTCGCTTGCGCCTCCGTCATGGCTGTGGCCAACAGGCGGGATCGCTGCCGAGCGGCACGGGCATGCGGCTCCAGACGGCGCGCACACCGTCGAAACGAAGCGCCGGCCGCAGGGCGGTGACGCGGCCGAAGGCGGTGTCATGCGTCTCCAGCAGATCGGCCACGGCGGCAAAGTCCGGGTTGGCGGACGGGTGCGCGGCATCCTCACCCAGCGTGTCGCGCATGCGCCACATCCAGTGCGCCGTCGCGGCAAGTGACAGCGTCGCCTGCCAGCGCCCACCCTTTTCATGGCGCCGGATGAGGGCGAGCATGGCGGCGAAGGCGGCGAGATAACCGGTGAGATAGTCGAGCGGCTGGCACGGCAGCAGCGCTGGTCCCCTGCCCTCGCGTCCCTCCATCGCCATGCCGGTTGTTGCCTGCACGAGGCTGTCGTAGCCCCTGCGCCCCTGCCAGGGACCTTGCAGCGAGAAGGCGGACAGCGAGAGATGGACGAGATGGGGATTGAGACGGTAGAAATCTTCGCGCCCGAAGCCGCGTTCGCGGAGCGATGACGACCGGTAGGCGTCGAGAACGATATCGGCATCGGCGGCGAGCGCCCGCAAGGACGCTATCCCCTCCGCGGTATCCAATTCGCAGAAGGCCGCGTGTTTCCCGAAGCCGGTATCGATCACCAGGGAGGGGATCGACGGAAGGCGGGGGCTGGAGACGCGCATGACCGTCGCGCCGTGCTCGGCCATCGTGCGGCCGGCCATGGGGCCGGCGATGACGCGGGAGAGATCCAGCATGCGCAGGCCGGAAAGCGGCCGTTCGCCGCCCGGCGGCAGCGGCATGGCCGTGGCTCCGCCTTGTTCTAGACACACGAGAGGCTGCGCCGCGATGGCTGCGGCCTGCGGTTCGCGCAGCCAGTCGACTCGCCCCCGCACCCGGGCGGCGCACAGGCCGCGCCGGATTGCCTCCCTCTCGATGTCCTCTGCCCGGCGCTTGGCCACCGCCGCCCGCACCGCAGCGCCATCGTTGGCAACGCCCAGGAGAGCGAGCAGGCCGTCCCGCAGATGGGGGAAATTGCCGTGCAGATAGACCCATTCCCCTTCCGCCGCCGCATAGAAGCCAGTGAACGGATCGCGGAATTTGGCGGGCTTTGCATCGACCAGCAGGTAGCTGGAACTTGCCATGGCAAGCTCCGCCTCTCGCGTGTCCAGCGAAACGTGTGGGCACTTGCCGGTTTTCAGTTCGCGGATGCGCGACGCCGCCAGCCCCACTGCGCCGAGCACCGCGGTGGCAAGCGGCGCGATGGGCCAGGACGTGGCGAGCGCCTTGGGCCGCTCCTCGAAAGTGAGACGCTCGAGGGGCGCGTCGTCCCACCTGGCAGCCTTGAGGAGGTCCTGAAGCGGCCTTTCCGCGGCGCCGAGGCTCATCGGTCCCCCTCCCCTTCAAATGGGGCGATGGCCACCTCGCCCTGCATCAGGCGCCGTGCCGTGCGGTAGACCCGGCCGCTCTCGACATGCCAGCCGTTGCCGCGTTGAAACACGGTCGCACCGGCCTCGACGATGCCGGAGGGATGGGCAACCCGGATGGCTTGCATGTCCGCGTGTCCGGAGCATAGCCGATGCGGCAGCGACCCCTCGATCCGGCAGGCGACGGCAAGGCACATGGCGCCGGTCAGCGTCACCGCCCGGTGCGCGCGTTCCATGGAGAGCATGCGGATCGCGATGTCCTGTGCCGCGCCCTCGACGGTCCGGCCGTCGAGCGTTACGAAGGTGGCAGGCGCCGAGACGACGGCGATCTTGGGATTGGCCAGGCCAACACTGTCGGGTGTCTGCCCAAGCCCCATCCGCACAGCGGCGGCACGGCGCAGCCGGTCGAGCAGTGCCATGACGGCGCGGTCCGCCTCGATGGTGTCGGGATGCTCCGATCCGGCAAGGCCGACATCGTTCGCCGCAACGAAGGCGACGGGGTTGCTGGCATCGACCAGCGACATGTCAAAGGCGCGGCCATCGATCTCGATCGTCTCGATAACCTGCCCCGTCGGCAGGAGACCGGATGTCACCGTGCCGCCGGGATCGAGGAAGTCGAGGGCGATGGGCGCTCCTGTTCCCGCAACGCCGTCCACGGTGGCATTGCCCGTCGTTACGGCCTTGCCGTTGCGAACCGGAAAGCGGGCATGGATGATCTTCTTCGTGTTGACCTGATGGATGCGCACCAGCGCCTCGCCGTCCGCCGCGCACACCAGCCCTTCGTCCACCGCGAAGGGGCCGACGGCTGAGGAGAGGTTGCCGCAATTGGCGCCCCAGTCGACGACCGGGCGGTCGACGGCGACCTGCGCGAACGTATAGTCGACATCGGCGTCCGGATGCGTCGGCGGGCCGATGATGACGGCCTTCGACAGCGACGAGGTACCGCCGCCCATGCCGTCGAGTTGGCGGCCGTTGGGATCGGGGCTGCCGAGAGCTGAGAGCAGCATCCGTTCGAGCACTGCATGATCCGGCGGACAGTGCCGGGCATGGAAGAAGAGGCCCTTGCTGCTGCCGCCGCGATAGAAGACGGCCGGTATGAACGTCTGTGTCATCGTCCCTCCTTCCCGCCCGGGCCTTGCCTCAGGCGAGCTGCATGATCCCCGAAACGAAGTAGACAGCGCCGATCCCGGTCACGATCCAGCGCGTCCAGGCGCGGAAATTGGCATCCGTCATGCGGTGCAGGATGATGTTGCCCGAGCGTGTGCCCAGCACGGCGATGGGCACGGCCGCGGCGACCGCCAGCCAGCCCTCCGATGAAAGCGTCATGGCTGCATCCCAGTAGAAGATCACCTTGGTCGCATGGGTGAAGAACTGGATGGCGGATTTGGTGGCGATGACCGTGCGGCGGTCCATGTTGGTACGGATGAAGAAGACGTCGATGCTTGGCCCGGAAACACCGACGCCAATCGCCAGCCCGCCGGACACGAAACCGCAGACAAAGGCGTGCAGCGGTTTCGACGCGTCGAGTTCCAGCTTGCCGAGCGGCAGCCAGACGAGGATCGGTAGCAGGCCGACGACGATCGAGACGACGATGAGGCTCGGACGGTAGGCGACGAGCAGGAGCAGGATCGCGGCGCTGAACAGGCCGGCGGTGAGGACGGCGAGGATGCGGTAGTCGAGGTAGTCGCGGGAAAACCAGGCCCGCGACCCGTTCGATACCATCTGTACCAGGCCGTGCACGGCGATGGCGGTGGCGACAGGCACAAGGAACAGGAGGACCCAGAGCAGGATCATCCCGCCGGCCATGCCGAAAATGCCTGACAACAGCGATGTCAGGAACACCGTGACGGTCATGCCGGCGAAGAGTACAACGGTCATGGAGAGCTCGGAATTGTCCGGGCGAAGGGCCGGCGCGGCATCGTTCGGCAGCGGCGGCGCCGCCTTTCAGGGTTGGGCACCGGATCGATCACGACCCGGTGCCCTTTATGTCGTCAAGCTGCGAGGTCTCTCAGGACGGTTTGCAGGATACCTCCGTTGTTCATGTATGTGACCTCGTCGAGGGTATCGA
>NZ_SHMI01000118.1:0-1140 GCF_004284735.1 Shinella sp. JR1-6
TGCGGGCACCTGTTCGTATTCCGCGGCCGAGGCGGCGGTTTGATCAAGGTGATCTGGCATGACGGCCAGGGAGCTTGCCTGTTCACGAAAAAGCTTGAGCGTGGACGCTTCATCTGGCCATCGGCAGCCGATGGCACGGTGGTAATCACGCCTGCGCAGCTCGGTTATCTGTTGGAAGGCATCGACTGGCGAATGCCGCAAAAGACCTGGCGGCCGACGTCCGCCGGGTGAGCGAAAGCACTGGAATGGCGGGGTCGAATATGATTCCATCCTGTCATGAGCGATGCGACCGAAGAGCTTCCGGACGACCTTGCCAGTGCGCTTGCACTGCTGGCCCAGGAACGCGCTCGACGTGTTGCAGCCGAAGCAGAAGCGGCGACCGCCAAGGCTGAAGCCGCCAGCGCAAAGGCACTCGTGTCGCATTCCGAGGCGCTGATCGCGCGGCTGAAGCTGGAGATCGACAAGGTTCGCCGTGAACTTTACGGCAGCCGGTCCGAGCGCGAGGCGCGGCTCCTTGAGCAGATGGAGCTGCAGCTCGAAGAGCTCGAAGCGGACGCCGGTGAAGATGAACTGGCTGCGGAGATCGCAGCCAAAGCTTCAGCCGTCAAAGCCTTCGAGCACAAGCGGCCATCACGCAAACCGTTTCCCGAACATCTGCCGCGCGAACGCGTCGTCATCGCCGCCCCGACGGCTTGCCCTTGCTGCGGCTCGGCCAAGCTGTCGAAGCTCGGCGAGGACATTACCGAGACCCTGGAGGTCATTCCGCGTCAGTGGAAGGTCATCCAGACGGTGCGGGAGAAGTTCACCTGCCGCGAGTGCGAGAAGATTGCGCAGCCGCCGGCCCCCTTCCATGTGACGCCCCGCGGCTTTGCCGGGCCGAACCTGCTGGCGATGATCCTCTTCGAGAAGTTCGCTCAGCACCAGCCGCTCAATCGCCAGAGCGAACGCTATGCCCGCGAGGGCGTCAACCTCAGCTTGTCGACGCTGGCCGACCAGGTTGGTGCTTGTGCCGCGGCGTTGAAGCCCATCCATTCGCTGATCGAGGCGCATGTTCTGGCGGCCGAGCGGCTGCATGGCGACGACACCACCGTGCCGATCCTGGCGAAGGGAAAGACCGATACGGGCCGCATCTGGACCTAT
>NZ_SHMI01000119.1:0-1139 GCF_004284735.1 Shinella sp. JR1-6
ACGCCGAGCTCACGCCCGACCTCTGCGAAGACGTCGATGGCCTTGCGGACATCCGCCTCGCCGTGCGCCGCCGACATCTGGGTGCGGATGCGCGCCTGGCCGCGCGGCACGACCGGGAAGGAAAAGCCGATCACATAGACGCCCCGCGCCAGCATGCGCGAGGCCATCTCCTGCGCCAGTGCCGCATCCCCCAGCATGACCGGGATGATCGGATGCCCCTCGCCCGCAAGCGTGAAACCGAGCCTGGTCATCTCCGTGCGGAACAGATCCGCATTGGCATAGAGCCGCCGGCGCAGCGCATCGCCATTGTCGATCAGGTCGAACACCTTCAGCGAGGCCGCCGCGATGACAGGAGCCAGCGTGTTGGAGAAGAGATAGGGCCGCGAGCGCTGGCGCAGCCACTCCACCACTTCCCTCCGGCCCGACGTATAGCCGCCGGACGCCCCGCCCAGCGCCTTGCCCAGCGTGCCGGTGATGATGTCGATGCGCCCTTCCACGCCGCAATGTTCGGCCGAACCCCGGCCGTGCCTGCCGACGAAACCCACCGCATGGCTGTCGTCCACCATGACCATGGCGCCGTATCTTTCCGCAAGGTCGCAGACGCCGCCGAGATTGGCGATGATGCCGTCCATGGAAAAGACGCCGTCGGTGGCGATCATCTTGAAGCGGCTGCCTTCCGCCTTCTTCAGTTCCTCCTCCAGCGCCGCCATGTCGTTGTTGGCATAGCGGAAGCGCTTCGCCTTGGAGAGGCGCACGCCGTCGATGATCGAGGCATGGTTCAAGGCATCGGAGATGATGGCGTCCTGTTCGCCGAGCAGCGTCTCGAAGAGACCGCCATTGGCATCGAAGCAGGAGGAATAGAGGATCGTATCCTCCAGCCCGAGGAAGGACGAGATGCGGGCCTCGAGTTCCTTGTGCTCCTCCTGCGTGCCGCAGATGAAGCGCACCGAGGCCATGCCGTAGCCGTAGCGGTCGAGCGCCTTCTTGCCGGCCTCGGCCAGTTCCGCGTTGTCGGCAAGGCCGAGATAGTTGTTGGCGCAGAAGTTCAACACGCGCTCACCCGAGGCAACGGCGATCTCGCCGGCCTGCCTGGAGGTGATCACCCGCTCGGCCTTGTAAAGGCCCGCGGTTTTGAGAGC
>NZ_SHMI01000121.1:0-1080 GCF_004284735.1 Shinella sp. JR1-6
CAACGCGGTGAGCGACGGGGGCAACGGAGTGATCCACATGGGACTTTTAAACATCATCCGTCGGATGGCGCTGCGCGAGAAGCAGTCGATCCGGGAGATCAGCCGGCGCACGGGGCTGTCACGCAACACTATCGCAAAGTATTTGAGTGCCGGCACGATCGAGCCGACGTTCACGGTTCCGGAACGACCGAGCAAGCTTGATCCTTTTGCAGACAAACTCTCTGGCTGGCTGAAGACCGAGGCCGGGAGGTCGCGCAAGCAGCGCCGAACATTGAAGCAGCTTCATGCCGATCTGATGGCTCTCGGCTTTACCGGCTCCTATGGTAGGGTCGCCGCGTTCGCTCGTGACTGGCGGACTGAGCAGCAGACAGCGAGCCGCGGCATATTCATTCCTCTGTCCTTCCGCCCAGGCGAAGCGTTCCAATTCGATTGGAGCGAAGATTATGCCGTGATAGGCGGCGAGCGCACGAAGCTGCAGGTCGCCCATATCAAACTATCACACAGCCGGGCGTTTCTGGTCAGGGCCTACCTGCTACAAACGCACGAGATGCTCTTCGACGCTCATTGGCACGGGTTCCGTGTGTTTGGCGGTGTGCCGGGTCGCGGCATTTACGATAACATGAAAACCGCGGTCGATCGCGTCGGTCGTGGCAAGGAGCGACAGGTCAATATCCGTTTCCTCGCGATGACGAACCACTACGTCTTTGCGCCTGAGTTTTGCAATCCCGCCGCGGGTTGGGAGAAGGGCCAGATCGAGAAGAATGTCCAGGATGCCCGGCCGCGACTTTGGCAACAGATGCCGGACTTTCCTGATCTGGCGGCATTGAATGCCTGGCTGGAACAGCATTGCCAGGACCTGTGGCGCGACACAGCACACGGCACCTTGCCCGGCACGATCGCGGACGTCTGGTCCGCGGAACAGCCAGCATTGATGGCGCTCCCCGCTGCGTTTGACGGCTTCGTCGAGCAGGGCAAACGTGTCTCTCCGACATGCCTGATCACCTTCGAGCGGAACCGCTATAGCGTGCCTGCATCGTTTGCGAACCGGCCTGTCAGCTTGCGGATTTATCCCGAGAGACT
>NZ_SHMI01000122.1:0-1076 GCF_004284735.1 Shinella sp. JR1-6
AATCTGCCAAGGTAATCAACCTTGGAGGGACCCCGTGCGAAGTTCGCGACAACGAGGCGCGCGTTGTATTTGTCGACGTTTTCACGGAAAACCGGGTCAGTAATGGAACTGTTTGCGTATCCTTGGGAGCCCTGCATACCGACGCCGCAAATCCACCAATCGTCGAAGTCTCGACCAGATTGAGAATGGATCTGGGATTTGCCCAGGCGCTCCATGGCGTACTTGGCGAGCTTATAAGCAGCGCCCTTCAGCCAGCCGACAAAGGTTCGGTGAACTGAGGTCATACCGTGCTCTCCCGAGCTTCCGCTCTCTTGGATGGTTTGCTTGGGGATACGAAGAAGTCATCCCTGGTCAGAGACTTGAGAAGCTTCTTCGCCGGGCCGCGAGGGTTCTGATGGCCATTTTCCCAGTTGGAGATCGTGCTTTGGTCGAGACCCAGCGCTTCCGCGAGCTGAGACTGCGTAACACCAAGGGATGCTCTGAGTTCTTTGATGTCGATCTCGTTTTCCATGACGTCATTATGATTTACTCATAATTTCAAGTCAATGAGTTTCTCATAATTTTTTCTGCCATGCTCAAATCCATGAAACCGGACAAAATGTTACTGAAGAAGCGGGGAGAACGCCTTCGCCAAGCGCGCGAGGCAATCGGCCTGTCCGTCGAGGAGGCCAGTATAGCCTTCGGCGCGGCGTACTCGACCTATGCTGCTCACGAAAATGGCACGACGCCATATACGCTGAATGCCGCGATCGAATATGCCAAGCGTTACAAAGTTTCGCTTGATTGGCTGGTGCATGGCGTTGGCGACGGCCCGGGCGACAAGGCTAAGGCGTCCCAAACGCCTGAATCAGCACTACGTTCATCTCTCATAGCTTATGGAATTGACGGCGGTGACCTGCCCGCCGTCTTCAAGGCTATCAAGGGCTTTGTCGCGGAGACCGACGTCGAGCAACCACAACCAGGCCGTCCTCGTGATCAATCTGAACTCGCCATTCGCCGCCGTGCAAAATCGCCATAGCGATTGAGATTTCAGCAGCTTTTCGTTTGATGACGGTCTCCATCTCCTCTTCGGTCTT
>NZ_SHMI01000123.1:0-1059 GCF_004284735.1 Shinella sp. JR1-6
AATCTGCCAAGGTAATCAACCTTGGAGGGACCCCGTGCGAAGTTCGCGACAACGAGGCGCGCGTTGTATTTGTCGACATTTTCACGGAAAACCGGGTCAGCAATGGAACTGTTTGCGTATCCTTGGGAGCCCTGCATACCGATGCCGCAAATCCACCCATCGTCGAAGTCTCGACCAGATTGAGAATGGACCTGGGATTTGCCCAGGCGCTCCATGGCGTACTTGGCGAGCTTATAAACAGCGCCCTTCAGCCAGCCGACAAAGGTTCGGTGAACTGAGGTCATACCGTGCTCTCCCGAGCTTCCGCTCTCTTGGATGGTTTGCGGCTATTCCCAAACAGATCTGGGCGTCTCACAGCCATGAAAACCCTCACCTGCTCCGCAGTTTCAGGCCAAATCCTGCCGCCGGACCTCAGACGCTCGATGAGGCGCCCATTGCTGGCTGCGAGTATGCCGAAGCGATGCTCGCCGATTTTCTCAGCCTGCAGAAAGCGGTCGATATCGGAAAGGAGTTCGTTGTTCATGAGGAGGAAGTATACACGCTATCGCGTGCATTGCAATACACGCCATAACGTTCGAGCGCAGATTTGTGGCGCGTGATACGAAATGAGGATGAGTGAAGAGTGGAAAGAACGGCTTCGTGAGATGGTTGATGCGGATGGACGCAGCAAGCGCGCCCTCGGCAAAGCCACGGGGTATGGAGAAAATTACGTCCAACAAATCCTGAAGGACGACAAAGAGCCGTCGTTCACTCGCCTCGCCAAGGTTCTATCAGTTCTCGGACCGCGCGCTACAATTTACGTGATTTCCGGCGCGCTGAACGACACGGGAGCGCAGCTTAGATCTGCGCTCCTGGCTCATGGGGTTGATCACACCGATCTGCCTGCCGTGATGAAGGCTATCAGCGGCTTCGTTTCGGAGACCGACGACGGGCAATCACCACCAGACCGTCCTCATGATCAACCTGAATCCGCCAGTCTCCACCGTGCAAAATCGCCATAGCGATTGAGATTTCAGCAGCTTTTCGTTTGATGACGGTCTCCATCTCCTCTTCGGTCTT
>NZ_SHMI01000124.1:0-1005 GCF_004284735.1 Shinella sp. JR1-6
GATCAACCTTGGAAGATTATGTCCATCGGCCTACGAGACTGGGCACACAGGTCATGATCAATGCTCGTTGGTATAACAGTCGCCGCACGGTCGCTCGACGGCCAACTGGGCACGCAATTACTGCCCCCACCATTGCTGGAATCCGCGATGCGATCTTCACGACCTCAACCCGTTGAAGAAGTGTCCGGACCCACTGATACGATTTTCTACGGCACGGACAGCACCTGCTATGCGTCGTGTTCACGCCGGGAGACTTTTGAACGATCAATCGGCAGCCAAGGTAGAGCAATGGTTTCCGGATCCCGGCAACATGTTTCGGACAAATTGGCGCACGCGAGATATCCTGCTTTTTTTGAGTTGGCTTTTTTGGTAGATGCTCGGCTTGTTTTATCACTATGAGCAGACATGCAGCATGATGTCGGTCGGCCGGAAAATCGTGATTTTTCTGTTGATGATCTCTTTGCAGGTCGTCTCAGGCAATGCTTTTTCGAAGCCGTATATCGAACGCTCCTCTGCGCAAATCGTGGTTGCGGTGAACACCGACGAAAGCAGGCTCTCTCCCGAGAATAAGGTTCTGGCTGTATCTGATGCCGACCAACATATTCGGAACTGGCAGCCGTGTGCATATGTCGACTTGAACGAACGTAAGGAATGCGAGAAGCTTGCCTTCATCCTTCCCGTGCAGCTGCGGTTCGAGAACCAGTATTATCTGATCCCACACCCTCCAAAGTCGTAAAACGAAGCGAGTAAACCGGCAGCCCGTCAAGCCTTGCGCTTGCAGCCGGCTTCGCCGCATTGCGCCCATTTTTCCGGAATCTGTCATCCTGCAGTTCCGGCTTGCCCCGGGTGTACCATCGCGGACAGACGCCAGCCGAGCGGCCGAGGACCTCTTCCATTCACAGACCCGAGCTTAATTCCAGGGAGTTAGCCCGAATAATTCACGAGGGGTTGGCGGATATGGTTCAAACCGTTGAAATGACGTAGGATTTGGTTGCTTACGCCGAT
>NZ_SHMI01000125.1:0-962 GCF_004284735.1 Shinella sp. JR1-6
GGCACCACGCTCACATCAGCACTCCATGGCTCGGGACGAGCGGCGGGTTAGGCAGCGGCCTCAGCGCCGTAGTAATCTTTGATCCCTGCCGCCTCAAACAAGCGCTCACGGTCGTCAGCCCCAAACTGGTACGAATTGCCAGAGACCAACCACACCTGCGTTGTTCCAAAGCCCCGCTCTTCGATTGACGCAATGCTGCTGACTGAAATCCAAGTCGTGGAGTTGATCTTGAAGAACCGCTGGGATTCGTCGCTCATCGCACTCTCCTGAAACGAAAGCCCACCGCCGGGGATGAAACCGGGGTGGGCAATAGACCGGATTTTCCGGTTTACTCAGGACGCAAGACTGGCGCGGTATTCAGCGCGACCGGCATCCGTAAGAGCATCGAGCGGGTTGAACGTCGTGGACGAGCCGATCTCCTTGGTGGAGACGCAATCGAGGATGGGGTAGCCGCCGCCGTTCGCCCCAGCGCCGTACACCATGTCGCCCCACCAGCGGCGATAGGGCGTCACGTACCGGTCGATATAGACCGGGTAGCTGATCGGCTTGCTGTCGATCTCCGACACGCGGGCCTTGATGCGCTTCCACTGCTTCGCGTCCGGCGGCCCGTCCATGACCTCGGAGAAGCCTTCGAACCATGCCTTGAATTCCTGGAGCGTCATTGTCTCGATCCTTGGTGGTGATGAAGCAGGACGGGCTTGGCGCATGCCCCGCATTTAACCAGCCTGCCCTATGTCGTCAGGTGACGGATTGGCTGGCACCTCGTCCTGAGCCTGCCGACAAGCGACAGGTGGGGGATACATGCCTGCCTACAGGCTTACGGATAGGAGCCGGTTCCTACTGAGGCAGAGCCGGCATGCCACTCTGGTTTCTTTATCGACGTTCAGAGCTTGACCGCCCGGAGGCTCGTCGCTTCATACCGGTGATCAGCCGGCGTTACGGCTATGCCGTATGGGGTCGGG
>NZ_SHMI01000126.1:0-941 GCF_004284735.1 Shinella sp. JR1-6
AGTGTCGGTCCGGAAAGAAGTTGCGTAATCTGAGTCGGTTATGATTCCCTGGCTTTGAGATGATTCTTTTCGGGCAAGGCAGCGATGTGGACGACAGCGAACCGTGGAAAATACAAGCGCGATGGATTGCGCTATCCGAGTGATCTGACGGATGCGGAATGGGCTCTGGTGGAGCCGTTGATCCCTCCAGCCAAGCGTGGCGGGCGCCGACGTGAGGTCAATGTTCGCGAGGTCGTCAACGGCCTGCTGTATGTGCTGAGCACGGGCTGCCAGTGGCGCGCCGTTCCGAAAGACCTGCCGGCCAAGAGCACGTTGTTCGACTATTTCGACCTTTGGAACTGGGACGGCACACTCGGCCGTCTTCACGATGAACTCTATGTGAAATGCCGCGAGGCGATGGATCGTGAGGCCAGTCCCACCGCCTGCATCATCGATAGCCAGAGCGTTAAAAGCGCCGAAAAAGGGGGATCTGCATCGACCCGAGCGGGTATGATGCGGGCAAGAAGATCAAGGGCAAGAAGCGCCACATCCTCGTCGATACGGTAGGGCTGCTGCTTCATGCCCTGGTTCACCCGGCCGACATCCAGGATCGTGACGGTGGCGTGCTGGTCTTGAAGACGCTGTTTGGGAGGTACCCGTTCCTGAAAAGGCTGTTCGCCGATGGCGGCTATCAGGGACCTGTCTTTGCCAAGGGGCAGAAGAAGGCCATGCCGGGCCTTGCGACCGAAATCGTCAAGCGCTCCGATACTGCCAAAGGCTTCGAGGTCTTGCCGAGACGTTGGGTGGTTGAGAGGACCTTCGCGTGGCTGGGACGTTGCCGCAGGCTGGCCAAGGACTTCGAAAACATGTCACGCAACGCACTCGCCTTCCTCAAATTGGCATCCATTCGCCTCATGCTGAGAAGGCTCTGTTCAAACTGAATAACTTTCCGGACCGACTCT
>NZ_SHMI01000127.1:0-820 GCF_004284735.1 Shinella sp. JR1-6
GTAATCCTCCGGTGGAGGCCGCGGGTTATGCCGCTTGAGCGTTCAGCGTGTCTTGCTGCCAGTTCCACGGAAGCAATTGCTCCAGCCTGGTGATCGGCGTGTCGGCGATGCGGGCGAGAACGTCGGCAAGCCATGCCTGCGGATCGATGTCGTTGAGCTTGGCGGTCATGAGCAGTGTCGCCATGAACGCGGCACGGTCAGCACCACGGTCCGATCCGGCGAAGAGCCAGGACTTCCTGCCGAGCGCGAAGCCTCGCAGGGCTCGCTCGGCCGCATTGTTCGTCAGGCAAATCCTGCCATCCTCGAGGAATGACGTGAAGCCATCCCAACGCTTGAGCATGTAGTCGATCGCCTCTGCGACGGGAGAACTGCGCGATAGCTTTGCCCGCTCGGTTTGGAGCCAGCCGTGCAGCTTTTCGACGAGTGGCTGGCTGTCCTTGCGCCGGCGCTCCAGGCGCTGGTCGGCGGCAAGCCCGTTGATCTCCCGTTCGATGTCGAACAGACCATCGATCCGTTTGATCGCTTCCAGGGCCATGGGCGAGATCGGCGCGGCGTTCCTTCCACGTTTGGCGTTTGCCGCAATGTCGGCGAGCACGAAGAACTTGCGCCTCGCGTGCGCCCAGCACAGTGCTTGCGTCAAGGAACCGGGATCGCGGTCTACCTTGAACAGCGGATTGTAACCGCCATAGGCATCCGCCTGCAGAATGCCGGTGAAGGTCTTCAGATGGCGTTCCGGATGCTCCTGCCGCCGGTCTCGCGATGCATAGTAGAGTGCCGCCGGCGGTGATAGCCCTCCGAACGGCCGGTCATCCCGGACATA
>NZ_SHMI01000012.1:0-191990 GCF_004284735.1 Shinella sp. JR1-6
GGCGCTGGCTCAACTTGTGGAAAGCGGCCCAATTCCGGCCATTCATGGCGTGGTGCGCTGGCGGCGCAAGGACCTGGTCCAGTGGCTGTTCGAGGAGTTCCGCATTTCCATCGACGAGACGACGGTGGGCCGCGAACTCAAGGCCCTCGGCTTTGCCAAGCTTTCGGCCCGTCCTCGTCATTATGCGCAGAACGAACTGGAAGGCGACGTTTTTAAAAAGACTTCCCCGCCGCTCTGGCAGCGATCAGGGAAAAATGCCCGCCCGGCACGGATATCGAAATCTGGTGGGCCGACGAAGCCCGAATAGGACAGAAGAACAAGATCACCCGGCGATGGGCACGGCGAGGAACACGACCATCTGCACCTGCCGATCAGCGGACCATGTGGACCTATATCTTCGGCGCGATCTGCCCGAAGAAAGGCAAAGGCGCAGGTCTTGTTCTTCCCTATTGCGATACCGGGGCCATGCAAGAGCATCTCGCCGAAATCAGCCAGGCCGTCGATCCCGGCGCGCATGCAGTGCTCATCCTCGATCAGGCTGGCTGGCACGTCACGCCGAAGCTCAAGGTTCCCGAAAACATCACATTGATGTTCCTGCCCCCGCGATCTCCGGAGTTGAACCCAGTGGAGAACGTCTGGCAGTTCATGCGTGACAACTGGCTCTCGAACCGGGTCTTCCGGGACTATGACGACATCGTCGATCAATGTTGCCGAGCCTGGAACAGGCTCATCGATCAACCTTGGAAGATTATGTCCATCGGCCTACGAGACTGGGCACACAGGTCATGATCAATGCTCGTTGGTATAACCTCCTTGCCGCCGGCTCGGTTCTTCTTTTCGGCAATCGTGGCGATCTGTCGCCTTCCACGCTTAGAAGTCCCGACGTATGGGTCCTCCCCGAGGTCCTTTGTCGGCTGCGCATTCAATCCCGTGTCGATCAAGATAATATGAAATGCGGCATTGAGCGCTTTGGTCGTGGCTTCAATGAAGGATTGGAGGTGTGCGTGACCGCCCGCCCACGCGACGAGCTTTTGAAATTTTTTCAAGCCAAACACAATATCACGACTATTGTGATATACATCTTTGTAATATCTGATGATAACTGAGAATAAATCGCCGTCACTTAGGCCGATTTCGACGCCAAATATCGGATTTCCAATCCGGTCGCCGGGTCTGCGCAATATTATTGCTTCAAACTTATCGATAGACATCTTAGGCTGCTCGCCCAGGAATACCTGACCACGCTGAAAGTTCTCATATTCGGATAGGAATTCTGCAACGTAGCAACTGCGTAGCTCCGCCAGGGCCTTTGCGTTCGTTGCGATGAACTCATTCGAAGCTTCGAGTTCGGTTTTGTTTGTGAGGTCAAGCCGTCCCGCTTTGTAGAGAAGGCTCGCGAGCGAGTCCGTACCGGATTCAGTACTGAATTTTGACGCTGTTCTCTGCCTCATCTGAACGGCGGGGAGAAACCCTGCATCGACCAGCCAATTGAGCGCACTGCGGGCGGCCTCGACATACTTGTCACGTACCTTGCGTTTCGTGGAGATGGTGAGCGATCGGTCGTCGACATCGCCCATCACACGAAGAAACTCGTTAGTGACGTGTTGCCAGTCTTTTTGTGTCGGCGTCCTGCCGCCCTGAAGGGTTTGAAATACCCGCGTGGCGACCTCGTCCTTTCCTAGCGATCCTGCTGCCCCAAGACCCTGCAGGAGAAGACGGAGCTTCTTGAAGTACCCGTGCGCCGTATCACCGGCCTTAAAGGTGGCGGCCCTGCGCCATGCCGCTTCTAAGCCTCTACAAAACTTTTCACCGAACAGATGCAGCACTGTGGTCAAATTATAGCGCTTGCGATGCCCGCTTATCGAGAAGCTATATTCGGTGATCCCGAAGTCTTCAATTTCAATCAACGACGGCTCCCACCAGTCTGAATAAATAGCGATCTGGCGTCTTGATTTTCCGAAATAATTATTAAGTTGAAGTCTTGCTTTTAAGCGCCTTTTCGCCTATCAATTGAACAACAAGACTTTTAACTTCAGAATAATTCAAGACCCTACGAAGTGTGCCAATGCATTATCCTCTGCCTGTTTGTGAGAACTATTGATTCTCTTACATAAACAGAGTCAATTTGTCGATCGTTAAATTTTTGATCGACGAGATGTACTTGTGTTTAGCGATAGGGCGCTGAAGGCAAGTTGCACCGCTCGAGATTTGGCTGAGGAAGACTTTTCTGATCGACTGTACGGCAACGTCGCGGCTATGAGCTTGCGATTGCGACGTCGCCAATCGGCAGGATGCGCAAATGCTCCCAGCCGGCGTCGAGAGACAGTGCCAACAGGCCGTCGGTTAGTGGCCGGCCGCGCAGCGACCTGATGATGGTGGAAGCATGCAGTACGCCATCGCGCTAGGCAGGCAAGCCGAGGGCCCGCGACTGCAGACGACGACAAATTTGCAAAAACAGCCCTGACGGCGATCCTGCAGGCACCGTTACGGATGGTATCGCAAATGGCATCGATCAGCAGGTTCGAACGCTACGAAGCTCACCGACACAAGAGGCTGATTGCGGTATCGGGATGCGGGTCTATGGACATCCGCGGTTCGACCAGCCTCGCGCATCTTCCGCGCTCGGTTACCAATATCCATATTCGTAAAAACAGTGACGATAACGTGTTGTAAAATTTTCTCGATTTACCACGAATATGATCGCCAATGTGGCTTCCAGACTTCTTCCTTCGGCAGATCCGCCGGAGCGAGATTGACCGTCACGCGCTTCGGCGGCAACGAGAGGCCCGACGCGTGCAGGGCGGCCTGCACCCGCTCGCGGCTTTCGGCAACCGCCTTGTCCGGCAGGCCGACGATCTGCATGCCCACCTTGCCGGGTGCGACCATGACCTGCACATCGACGGGCACACCCTCGATGCCCTGAAATGCAATCGTACCGACCCGCGCCACCATGATTGCCCCCGCCCGCTCCCGCCGCGCCGCGCTTCATTTCGCGCAAGGCACCGCGACACGTTTTCGCCGAAAACGATTGCCGCAACCCCTTCTGGTTGCAGGCGCAAATCTGGCATGGAATCCGGAATGAAACAAGAACAATTATAGAACTTGTGAGGGAATTTTCCGCGCATCGGTTGTACTCGGTTGCAAGGACGGAACGAAGGCGGGACGTTCGCGAACGGAACGCCCCGCAACGGTCCTTGCCGCGGGTGGCAAGCGGCTCACCGCTTGCTTTCGATGGCGTCCCAAAGCAGGGCGGAGATGTCTGCGCCGCCGAACTTCCGCACCTCCCGGATGCCTGTCGGAGAGGTCACGTTGATCTCTGTCATATAGTCGCCGATGACGTCGATGCCGACGAAGAGGAAGCCGCGCTCGCGCAGCGCCGGGCCGATCCGGGCGCAGATCTCCTTTTCGCGCGCCGTCAGCTCCGTCGGCTCCGGCCGGCCGCCGGCATGCATGTTGGAGCGGGCGTCGTGTTCGGCAGGCACGCGGTTGATGGCACCGACCGGCTCGCCATCGACGAGCAGGATGCGCTTGTCGCCCTTGCGTACGTCCGGCAGGTACTGCTGGGCGATGAAGGGTTCGCGGAACATCTGGCCGAACATCTCGAGCAGCGAGGAGAGATTGCGGTCGTCCTTGGTAGAATGGAAGACGCCGGCGCCGCCATTGCCATAGAGCGGCTTCAGGATCATGTCGCCCATCTCTTCACGGAAACGGCGGATTTCGGCGGGATCGCGGGTGATGAGCGTTGCCGGCATGAGGTCGGCGAATTCGGTGACGAAGATCTTTTCCGGCGAGTTGCGCACCCAGGCCGGGTCGTTGACGACCAGCGTCTTCGGGTGGATGCGCTCCAGGAGATGCGTCGAGGTGATGTAGGACATGTCGAAGGGCGGGTCCTGGCGCAGCAGCACCACATCCATCGTCGAGAGGTCGATGCGCTCGGGGTCACCGAGCGTATAGTGGTCGCCCTTGACGTCGCGCAATTCCATCGGCTCGGCGGTGGCGTAGACCTTGCCGTCGCGCAGGCTCAGACGGTCTGGCGTATAGTGAAAAAGCCTGTAGCCGCGGTTCTGCGCCTCAAGGCTCATGGCGAACGTGGAATCGCCGGCGATGTTGATGGTCGACACATGGTCCATCTGGACCGCGACGTTCTTGATCTTTGCCATGGAAAGTCCCCTCAGGAATGCCCGACACATTTAGGGTGCGGGCGGCGCGATGGCAACGGGCCTCGCACGGGGTCAGGCGAAGCCATCGATTTGGCAGGTGATGAGGTCGTGGTCGGAAAGCGGGCGTCCGGAGGGGCAGAGCGAGGAGACGATCTCCGTCTGCGAGACGGCGAGGCCGCGTGCAAGAAACCAGTCGAGCTTCATCGCCCGCTCGGGCCAGCGCGTGATGAGGCTCGGGCGTGTCGTCATCCCGTCCAGCGGGCCGCCGTGGCGAATGAAGCCCCGTTCAGCCGCGCGGGCGAAAAGCCCCTCGGCCTCGAAATCGCCGTCGGCGTGGTTGCCCGTGTTGAGGTCGCCGCCGATGAGGACAGGATGGCCGGGGAAAGCGGCGTCGAGCGCGTCGATCAGGCCGATCATCTGGCGCTCGCGATAGGCGGCCGTCGTGGCGCTTTCGAAATGCGTGGAGGCAAGGACGAGTGGGCCGGCCTCCGTGTTGACGACAGCGCCGATCGCCATGCGCTCGCCAAGACGCGGCTGGTCGACCTCGCCCATGAACCACAACCGTTCACCTTCCAGCCGCAGCAGGAAAGGCTGGTGCAGCGGCACGGTGGCCATGAGGCCGTTGCCGTGCAGACCGCGGCGATTGAACGGATCCTTGCAGAATTCCAGCTCCGTGTCGGAGCCGAGGCCGAGTTCGATGAATTCGACGCCGTAGAGATAGGCCATGCCGAGATCGCCGGCGACCTCGGCCGTGGTGTGACGCTGGCGCGTGCGGGCCATGCCATCGTCCATTTCGGAGAGCAGCACGATCTCGGCACCGGTCGCGCCGAGATGCTCGGCGCTTTCGAGCGGAAAGAGGCAACGCTCGAGGTTCCACGCGGCGACGGTGAAGGGAAAGGGCAACGGTTCGGCGCGCTCGGCACGGCCGCCTTTCTCCACGGCGTTCATGCAGGCAAGCTCCGCCATCCGGGCATCGTGCGCCGGAATGGACTTTTCGAGATCGGCTATCGCCGCACGCTCCGCCGGAGTGGGAGCGGTCAACCTGTCGACGACCGTGCGGATCATGACGCGGGCTCCAGCGCCGGGATGCCGGCGGCATGGGTTTCCGACCGCTCCTCGCCCGACCAGTCGATCCGCCGACCACTGGCACTGTCGAAGAAATGCAGCCGGCAGGGTGCGATGGAGAGCGACGCGGTTTCCGGCAGCAGATTTTCCGAGGAGACCGCGGCGACGAGCGGCTGGTCGCCGACGAAACCATGTACAAGACGCTGGGCGCCCAGTTCCTCGACATAATCGATCCGGAAAGGCAGGCTGCCCTCCCCGCCCGGATGGAGACGCAGGTCCTCGGCACGCAGGCCGACGGTCACAGTGCCCTGTGCCGGGACCGTGGCGCCGAGGTCGATGAGGGCCGGGCCGAGGGCGAGTTTGTTGCCATGGATTTCGCCGGAAACGAGATTCATAGCCGGCGAACCGATGAAGCTGGCGACGAAGGTCGTCGCCGGGCGATGATAGACGTCGAGCGGACGACCGATCTGCTCGATCCTGCCGCCGGAGAGCACGACGAGGCGGTCTGCCAGCGTCATGGCTTCGAGCTGGTCGTGGGTGACGTAGATGGAGGTCGTGCCGACGCGGCGTTGCAGGCGCTTGATCTCGCCGCGCATGGAGACGCGCAGTTTCGCGTCGAGGTTGGAGAGCGGCTCGTCGAAGAGGAAGGCGGAGGGTTTGCGCACGATGGCGCGGCCCATGGCGACGCGCTGGCGCTGGCCGCCGGAGAGCGCGCGGGGCTTTCGCTCCAGATAGGGCTGGAGTTCGAGCATGCGGGCGGCTTCCGCCACGCGCGCGTCGATCTCGGCCTTCGGCGTGCGGCGGTTCTTGAGGCCGTAGGCAAGGTTTTCGTAGACCGTCATATGCGGGTAGAGCGCATAGTTCTGAAAGACCATGGCAATGTCGCGGTCGGCCGGATCGACATCGTTGACGACGCGTGAGCCGATCGTCACTTCACCCTCGCTGATCGTCTCCAGCCCCGCGACCATGCGCAAAAGCGTCGACTTTCCGCAGCCGGAGGGACCGACGAGCACGATGAACTCGCCGTCGGCGATGTCGATCGAGACGGAGCTGACGGCGGTCACGCCGCCATTGTAGATCTTGGACACGTCCTTGATACCGATCGATGCCATGGGACGACCCTCCTATTTGTCGCTTTCGGTGAGGCCCTTGATGAACCACCGCTGGAAGATCAGCACGATCATGACCGGCGGCAGCATGGCGAGGATCGCCAGCGCAAAGGCCTCGTTGTAATCGGGAATGTTGGAGCCGACCCAGACGAGCAGGATCTGCTTGATGCCACGCACCAGCGTGAAGAAGCGTTCGTCGGTCGTCATCAGCGTCGGCCAGAGATACTGGTTCCAGCCATAGACGAACATGATGATGAAGATGGCGGCGATCATGGTGCGCGAGAGCGGCACGAGCACATCGATGAAGAATTTTACCGGCCCCGCCCCGTCGATGCGCGCGGCCTCCAGCAATTCCTCCGGCACGGACTTGAAGAACTGGCGGAAGAAGAAGGTGCCGGTGGCCGATGCCAGGAGCGGCACTATGAGACCGGTATAGGTGTTGGTGAGCGAGAGCTTGTTCATTACCTCGTAGGAGGGGACGATGCGCACTTCGAGCGGCAGCAGCAGCGTCGTGAAGATCATCCAGAAGAACAGCGTGCCGAGCCTGAAGCGGAAATAGACGATGGCATAGGCGGCGAGCATGGACAGAATGATCTTGCCTGCGGCGAAACCGACACCAAGGATCAGCGAATTCCAGATCATGCGCGCACCGGTGATCTCGCCGGTAAAGCCGCCTTCGCGCGTCAAAACGGTGTTGTAGGTCTCGGTGAAATTGCCGCCCCAGGTGATGGAGAGGCCGTTCCTGTGGATGTCGGCGGCATCGTGCGTCGAGGTCATGAAGGCGACCACCACGGGCGCTACCATGACGAAGACGCCGAGCATGAGGATGAGATGATCGAACAGACGGGTACGGTTCATGGCGGGCGGCCTCTCAATTGTAGTGCACGCGCCGCTCGATGAAGCGGAACTGGAAGATGGTGAGCACGAAGACGACGATCATCAGGATGACGGACTGGGCGGAGGAACCGCCGAGGTCGTTGCCGCGGAAGCCGTCCATGTAAACCTTGTAGACCAGCGTGATCGGGTTGTTGGCGGCCTTGTCCTTCACCATCACGTCGATGACGCCGAAGGTGTCGAAGAGGGCGTAGGTCATGTTGATGATGAGCAGGAAGAAGGCAGTGGGTGCGAGCAGCGGCAGCGTCATCGTCCAGAAGCGTCGGAAGCCGGAGCGGCAGTCGATGGCGGCCGCCTCGCGCACGGAGGCCGGAATGCTCTGGAGCCCCGAGAGGATGAAGATGAAGTTGTACGGGATCTGCTTCCACACCGACACGATGATCATGGCGATCGCGGTGTCGGTGTAGTTGAGGCCGACCTTCATGTCCCAGCCGAAGAAGGCCGCGAGCTTGACCAGCGGGCCGATATGCTGGTCGAAGAACATCATGCCCATCAGGCCCGCGACCGGCGGGGCGATGGCGTAGACCCAGATCAGCAGCGTCTTGTACGTCGCGCTTCCCTTCAGCACCGCATCCGCCTTGACGGCGAGCAGCATGCCGATGCCGAGCGACAGGAAGGTGACGAGCGCGGTGAAGACCACGGTGAAGCGGGCAATCGCCTGGTATTGTGTGGAGCCGAGCGCATCCGAATAGTTCGCCAGGCCGACGAAGGTAGAACCGAAGCCGAAGGGATCCTCGAGATAGAAGGACGACTGGATCGCCTGGACGGACGGCCAGTAGAAGAAAACGAAGATGATCGCCATCTGCGGCGCGATAAAGAGATAGGGCAGGTAGGGCGACGAGAACTGGACGCGCTTCATGTCGTGGCCTTTGAAAGAGCGGAGGCGGCGGGCGACTGCCCCTCACCCCAACCCTCTCCCTAGTCAAGCGGGGAGAGGGGGAGGAAACGCCGCGGCTTGGTCCCTTCTCCCCGCCTGCGGGGAGAAGGTGGCCGGCAGGCCGGATGAGGGGCCGGCCGGAGCTGAACCTATCAGCCGGCGGTCTTGGCAAAGCGGGCGAGCAGGTCGTTCGCCTCGGTCTCGATCGTCTTCAGGGCGTCTTCGACCGACGTTTCGCCGGCGAAGATACGACCGTATTCACGCTCCATGATCTCGCGGATCTGCGGGTAGAAGCCGAGGCGGTAGCCCTTCGACCAGTCGCCCGAGGGCAGCATGAGCTGCTTGATGCCGACTTCGGCGACCGGGGTCTTTTCATAGTAGCCTTCGGACTTCGCCAGCTCGTAGGCCGCCTTGGTGATGGCGACGTAGCCGGTGGCCTGGTGGTAGAACTTCTGCACTTCCGGCGAGGTCAGGAACTGGAAGAAATCGGCCGTGCACTTGTTCTCTTCGTCCGACTTGCCAGACATGGCAAACAGCGCAGCACCGCCGATGAAGGAGTTGGTGCCGGCGCCCTCGACGCTCTGCCAATAGGGCAGGAAGGTCGCGGTGAACGGCTTCTGCGCGGTCTTCGTCAGGCCACCGAAGGAACCCGAAGAGCCGATCCAGAAGGCGGCCTTGCCCTCTTCGAAAAGCTTCTGGTTGTCGTTCCAGCCGGCGCCGTAGTAGCCGAAGTAACCCTCGTCGGCCCAGGACTTCAGCTTGGTGAACATCATGACGAGGTTCGGGTCCGTCATGTTGATCTTGGTGTCAACGACCGAGTCGTAGCCGTTGTTGTTCGTTGCGAACTGGATGTTGTGGCGCGAGAAGAAGTTTTCGGTGAACTGCCAGGTCAGCTGCGACTGGACGAGCGGCAGGTAGCCGGCCTCCTTCAGCTTCGGCGCGATCGCCTCGAACTCTTCCCAGGTCTTCGGCGCTTCCACACCGACCTTTTCCAGGGCTTCGGTGTTCACGTACATGATCGGCGCTGAAGAGTTGAACGGCATGCCGACGAACTTGCCATCCGGCGCAGCGTAGAAATAGCGCACGCCCTCGATGAAGGCTTCGCGGTCGAACTTGTGGCCGGCGCCGGTGATCAGGTCTTCGGCCGGGATGACGGCGTTCGGAGCGTTGATGATCGTCGCCGCGCCGGCGTCGAAGACCTGCAGGATGTTCGGCTGCTCGCCCGAGCGGAAGGCGGCTATGCCGGAAGCGAGCGCTTCCTCATAGGTGCCCTTCGAAACCGGCGTCAGCGCGCAGGCCGACTGGGCCTCGTTGAACTTCTTGGCAACTTCATTGATGACTTCGCCGTTGCGACCGGCCATGCCGTGCCACCAGGTGATGTTGGTGGCGGCCATCGACGCCGAGGCGGAAAACGCGAGTGCGAAACCTGCGAGGGAAAGCGGCTTGAACATGGGTTGCTCCTCTTCACCGGATTTGGTGTGAGGGGTGCACTAAGGGGCCACCGTGACGGGCGCGTTACGGTTTCGTGTCAGTTTCGTTACATTTTCCTTTTGATCAAAACGCATCCGGCAGATGCCGGGGAAGCCGCCAGGGGCGTACGGCGACGATGTCATATCTGAGGGAAAGGCGGTGGCCGTCGGGTTGCTGCGACAACCAGATTTCGCTTGCCGCACGGATGCGCCGCTGCGCGGTTCCTGTGACGGCAAAGACAGCGCTGTCGACATCACGGCGGGCCTTCACCTCGACACAGACGACCAGATCGCCCCGTCGCGCGATGATGTCGATTTCGCCGAGCTTCGTGCGGTAGCGGATCGCACGGATGCGAAAACCCCTGGCGACAAGGTAGAGCGCGGCGATGTATTCGGAGACGTGCCCGCGGCGAAAGGCCTTCAGCCGGCCCGGATCCGCCGGCCTATTGCCCATCGCCGCCCTTCAGGTCGATGAGGCGCTGGTAGAGATCGCGCCGCGGCAGGCCGGTCTGCCGCGCGGCCTCGGTCGCCGCCTTGCCGGCCGGCATGTCCCTGACGAGCGCGGCGAGCAACCGGTCGACATCCTCCGCCTCCGGTGCGGCGGCCTCACCGGGCGGGCCGATGACGAAGACGATCTCGCCCTTGACGGTGTGGCCGTCGCCGTAAAATACCGAAAGCTCGCCGAGCGTTCCGCGGCGAAACTCCTCGAAGGTCTTGGTCAGTTCACGACAGACGCAGGCCGCCCGCTCCTCCCCGAGCACCTCGGCCGCCGCCGCCACCGTCGCGGCGATGCGATGCGGGGATTCGAAGAACAGCAACGTCGCCGGCACGCCGGCAAGCTCGGCCAGACGATCCCGCCGCGCCTTGTCCTTGGACGGCAGGAAGCCGGCAAAGAAGAAGGCCTCGTTGGAGAGGCCCGAGCCGACGAGCGCAGCAAGCGGGGCGGAGGCGCCGGGAATGGGCACGACACGGTGACCCGCAGCAATGGCGAGCAATGCCAGCCGGTATCCGGGATCGGAAACAAGCGGCGTGCCGGCATCGGAGACGAGAGCAACGGATTTGCCTTGCTCCAGCGCGGCGATGAGGCGTGGACCCGCCTCGTCTGCATTGTGCTCGTGATAGGCGTAGGGCCGGTTTACAATACCGTAGCGGTCGAGCAGGACGCGGGTGACGCGGGTGTCCTCACAGGCCAGCACATCAGCGCCCGCCAGGGTCTCTAGCGCCCGCAGCGTGATATCGGAGAGGTTGCCGATCGGCGTCGCGACGAGATAAAGCGCCGGCTCCAGCGGCCGGGCGGGTATCACGGCATTGTGCAGGCGAAAGGTCTTCGCGCCTCCGCCACCGCCGTTTGCCGCATCGTCATCCCGCATCGCCCGTCGCCTTTCCAGCCGCTGGGCGGCCGCCTGTCCTCATCCTTATGGGCGAGCGGACAGGCCCTCGCAAGGTCCGGGCGTTGACTATCCTGTGTCCTCTGCCGTTAGCACTTGCAAAGTTCCGCATGTTTCTGCCATTTTGCCCGTCCACATCGTCCGGCGCCCGCCGGGATTTCAAGGCAATGCCGCGCCGGCCTCCGGCGTGCTAGCGGTCGAAAGCGGTACAGTTCCATGCGCATTACTCTCGAGCGGTCCAATCTTCTGAAGTCGCTGAATCACGTCCATCGCGTGGTCGAACGGCGCAACACGATCCCGATCCTCTCGAACGTGCTGCTGCGTGCGGACGGCGCGAGCCTCGACATGAAAGCGACCGACCTCGACCTCGAAATCACCGAAGCGACGCCTGCCCAGATCGAGCAGGCCGGCGCGACGACCGTTCCCGCACATCTGCTGTACGACATCGTGCGCAAGCTCTCGGACGGTTCGGAAGTGCTGCTCGCCACCAGCACCGACGGTTCCTCGATGACGGTCACCTCGGGCCGTTCGAAATTCTCGCTGCAGTGCCTGCCGCAGTCCGATTTCCCGGATCTCACCGCCGGCAGCTTCTCGCACACGTTCCGCCTGAAGGCGACGGACCTCAAGATGTTGATCGATCGCACCCAGTTCGCGATCTCGACGGAGGAGACCCGTTACTACCTCAACGGCATCTTCATCCACACGATCGAAAGCAACGGCCAGCTCAAGCTGCGCGCCGTCGCCACCGACGGCCACCGCCTTGCCCGCGCCGACGTGGAAGCGCCCTCGGGTTCCGAGGGCATGCCCGGCATCATCATCCCGCGCAAGACGGTCGGGGAACTGCAGAAGCTGGTCGACAACCCGGAGCTGACCGTCACCGTCGAGGTCTCGGACGCGAAGATCCGCTTCACCATCGGCTCGATCGTTTTGACCTCCAAGCTGATCGACGGCACCTTCCCGGATTACCAGCGCGTGATCCCGACCAACAACGACAAGGAGCTGAAGATCGACTGCCAGTCCTTCGCCCAGGCCGTCGACCGCGTCTCCACCATTTCTTCCGAGCGCGGCCGCGCCGTCAAGCTGGCGCTTGGCGAGGGCCAGCTGACGCTGACCGTCAACAACCCGGATTCGGGCAGCGCGACGGAAGAACTGCCGGTCGGGTATGACAACGATCCGCTCGAAATCGGCTTCAACGCAAAATACCTTCTCGATATCACGTCGCAGCTTTCCGGCACGGAAGCCGTGTTCATGCTGGCCGATCCCGGTTCGCCGACGCTGGTGCGCGATCTCGCCGGTGACGACGCGCTCTACGTGCTCATGCCGATGCGCGTATAGGCCTCCCGTATTGGGGAAACTGTTCTGGAACCCGCCGGCCCGCCGGCGGGTTCTTTTTTAGGAAGTGCTTTCGCCGGCAGGGGAAACTTGCGGGCGGCGGCGCAATCAGACTTGTTTTTGACGCAAACCGCGTCACATATTTGGCGTGGCCGAACGAAGCGGACGGGAATGAAGCCTGCCGCCGGCCGGAAGCGTACCATGAAGGGGGATGGCATGACGTTGCGTGTGAAGGTCAAGGAACGGCTCGGCAAGAAATTCGACGACGAGATCCGCTTCTTCAAGGGCTGGATGAGCAATACGCGGGCCGTCGGCTCGATCATCCCCACCTCCTCGATCACCGCGCGCCGCATGGCGAGCGTCGTCAATCCCGCTTCCGGCCTTCCCGTGCTGGAGCTCGGTCCGGGCACCGGCGTCATCACCAAGGCGATCCTCGAGACCGGCCTTGCGCCGGAAAAGCTGACCTCGGTCGAATTCTCCACGGATTTCTACAACCACCTTGTCGCCCGTTTCGACGGCGTCAATTTCATCAACGGTGATGCCTTCGACCTCGACAAGACGCTTGGCGACCTCCGCGATGCCACCTTCGACAGCGTCGTCTCCGCCGTGCCGCTGCTCAATTTCCCGATGCACAAGCGCGTGTCGCTGATCGAGGACCTGCTCTCCCGCATTCCGGCCGGACGCCCCGTCGTGCAGATCTCCTACGGCCCGCTCTCTCCCGTCGTCGCCATGCCGGATCGCTACCAGATCACCCATCTCGATTTCGTCGTGCGCAACATTCCGCCGGCGCAGCTCTGGACCTACCGCCGCACCCATTGAGGGGCGGCAATGTTCGCGCTCTACATCACCCATCCGCAGGTCGCCATCGACCCGGCCGTACCGGTGCCCGACTGGGGCTTGTCCGAGCGCGGCCGCGAGCGAGCGCTGCTCGCAGCCTCCGCCGGCTGGGCGCGACAGATCGGCCGCTTCGTGGCAAGCGGCGAGCGCAAGGCAATCGAGACGGCGGAGATTCTTGCCGGCGGCCGCCTTGCCATCGAGACCGACCACGCCATGGGCGAGAACGACCGTTCCGCCACAGGCTACCTCGCGCCCGATGCCTTCGAAGCGGCGGCAGACGCGTTCTTCGCCCATCCAGAGACGAGTTTTCGCGGCTGGGAGCGCGCGGTGGATGCGCAGGCGCGCATCGTTGGCGCCATCGAGCGTGCGCTGGCTGGGCATGATCAGAACGTTCCCATCGCCTTTGTCGGCCATGGCGGCGTCGGCACGCTGCTGAAATGCCACCTCAAAGGCACGCCCATCCGCCGGGATGGCGACCAGCCGGCAGGCGGCGGCAATCTTTTCGCATTCCGGCTTGCGGACCGGGCCGTCGCATGCGAGTGGACGCCAATGGAATCTTGGAAAGGGTTTTGACCATGTCCGCGCGCGACCGCCTGATCGTTGGCCTCGATGTTCCGACCATCGCGGAGGCGGAAAAGGTGGTCCGGACACTCGGCAGCACCACCCTGTTCTACAAGATCGGCTACCAGCTCGTCTTCGCCGGCGGCCTGGAATTCGCCCGCGACCTCGCCAAGGACGGCAAGAAGGTCTTCCTCGACATGAAGCTGCTCGACATCGACAACACGGTGGCCAAGGGCGTCGAGAACATCGTGAAGATGGGCATGTCCATGCTGACGCTGCACGCCTATCCGAAGGCTATGGCCGCCGCCGTTTCCGCGGCGAAGGGTTCCGACCTCTGCCTCCTCGGCGTCACGGTGCTGACCTCGATGGACGCCAAGGATGTCATCGATGCCGGCTATGAATACGATCCGCATACGCTGGTGCTGCGCCGCGCCGAACAGGCCCGTATCGCCGGCATGGGCGGCATTGTCTGTTCTGCGGAAGAGTCCAAAGCCGTGCGCAAGATCGTCGGCCCGGACATGGCGATCGTCACGCCCGGCATCCGCCCGGCGGGGGCCGATCTGGGCGACCAGAAGCGCGTCATGACGCCTTCCGATGCGCTGAAGGCCGGCTCCAGCCATCTCGTCGTCGCCCGTCCGATCGTCAACGCGGTCGATCCGCTCGCCTCAGCCAAGGCGATCCTTGCCGAAATGGACGGCGCGCTCACAGCATAAACACCAAAGAGGGAGAGATACATGCCCAAGGGCTACTGGATCGCACAGGTCGACGTGCGCGACACCGAGCGCTACAAGGACTACGTTGCCGCCGCCAAGCCGGCCTTCGAAAAGTACGGCGCGAATTTCATTGCCCGCGGCGGCGCCTTCGAACGGCTGGAAGGTCGCGTGCGTGCGCGCAACGTGATCATCGAGTTCCCCTCCCTGCAGGCGGCCGTCGACTGTTACAATTCGCCGGAATACCAGATCGCCGCGGCCATCCGCCAGGAAGTGGCGGATGCGGAAATGGTGGTTGTCGAAGGCTTTTGAGCCGACCGATCCAGACCGCGGAAAAACCCGGCGCTAGAGACGCTTCGCCGCGCTTCACCTTGCGAACGGTTTGGGCTATGTAGGCGCTACCTACCTACAATGTTCTTCAGGAGCAGCCTCATGACCTTGTCCAACCTTCCGCCGCTCGTCACCGTTTTCGGCGGCTCGGGCTTCGTCGGACGTCATGTGGTGCGCGCGCTGGCGCGTCGCGGCTACCGCATCCGCGTCGCCGTGCGCCGGCCGGATCTCGCCGGCTTCCTCCAGCCTATCGGCGGCGTCGGCCAGATCTCCTTCGTGCAGGCGAACCTGCGCTATCGCCAGTCGGTCGATCGCGCCGTCGAAGGCTCCGACCACGTCATCAACTGCGTCGGCATCCTCTTTGAGAGCGGCCGCAACAACTTTGACGCCGTGCAGGATTTTGGCGCCCGCGCCGTCGCCGAGGCGACCCGCGCCATCGGCGCCAAGCTGACGCACATTTCCGCGATCGGCGCCGACGAGGCTTCCGGCTCGTCCTATGCCCGCACCAAGGCCCGCGGCGAAGCGGCGGTTCTGCGCACCGTTCCCGACGCCGTCATCCTGCGCCCCTCCATCGTCTTTGGCCCGGAAGACGGCTTCTTCAACAAGTTCGCCACCATGGCGCGCTATGCACCCGTCCTGCCGCTGATCGGCGGCGGCCATACGAAGTTCCAGCCGGTCTATGTCGCCGACGTCGCGGAAGCCGTCGCCCGCTCGGTGGACGGCACGATCGAGCGCGGCCGCGTCTACGAACTCGGTGGCCCGGAAGTGCTGACCTTCCGCCAGTGTCTCGAGCTGATGCTGCGCATCGTCGACCGCAAGAACCCGCTCGTCTCGCTGCCCTTCGGCATCGCATCGCTGATGGGCTCCGTCGCGTCGCTGGTGCCCTTCATCAAGCCGCCGCTGACGGCCGACCAGGTGACGCTGCTGCGATCCGACAACATCGTCTCGGATGCGGCCCGCAATGAAGGCCGCACGCTGGAAGCGATCGGCATCGAGCCCATTCTTGCCGAAGCGATCCTGCCGAGCTACCTCGTGCGCTACCGCCCGCAGGGCCAGTTCACGCGGATCGACCGTACGGCCTGAGCCATTTTTCGTGAACGAAGCCGGCCGCCGCAGGGGCTTTCCCGCGGCGACCGGTCGCGTTTTGTGAAAGCGCTTTGGGCTGGCTGTTGCACTTATGCAGCGGTTAAAAAAATCGCTGCGGCATTTACGCGCGATTCAGCATGTCGCGATATTGATTGTCTTCGGGCCAGCGAATAAACACCGCCCCCGTCGCGTCGTACTGATGACAGTTCTGCGGCGTATTTTCAGGACTTTGAGAGGCTTTCGGCGCAATGGGCAAGGCAATTGCAATCTTCTTCGGATTTTCGGCTCTGATCATCGTGGCCGGATCCTTTGCCGCGCCGTCGACGGTCTCCGCCGGCAAGCATGGCTGTTCGCCGGCCTACGGCGTCGATCCCTGCACGACCGCCTCGGTCAAGTAAGGCCGGCCGGCTCGAGAGCCGGCCAAGAACGTTCATCCAAAGATCAGAAGGCCGATCAGGCCCAGTGTTCCCACGACGATGCGCCAGATGGCGAACAGCGTGAAGCCGCGGCGCGACACGAAATCGAGCAGCGAGCGCACGACGAAGAGACCCGCCACGAAAGCTGCGGCAAAGCCGACACCGATGACGAGAAGATCATCGGACGAGAGCGCATCGCGGTTCTTGTAGAGGTCCAGCGTGAAGGCGCCGACCATGGTCGGCATGGCGAGGAAGAACGAGAATTCTGCCGCCGAACGCTTGTCCGTGCCCATCAGCAAGGCGCCGGCGATCGTCGCGCCCGAGCGCGAGGTGCCGGGGATCATGGCAAGGCACTGGCAGAGGCCGATCTTGAAGGCCAGCGACGGCGGATACTGCATGGCATCCGTATAACGCGGCTGCAGCGGCAGGCGGTCGATTACATAGAGGATGACGCCGCCGACGATCAGCACGATGCAGATCAGCATGGGCGTTTCGAACAGCACCGTCTTGATGAAGTCATGCGCCAGCGCGCCGATGACGGCCGCCGGCAGGAAGGCAATGAGCACGCTGATGACGAAACGGCGCGCCTCCGGGCTCGACGGCAGCGCGAAGGCGATCTTCAGCAGCTTGGCCGCATAAACCGAGAGGATGGCGAGGATCGCACCCAGCTGAATGAGCACGGCGAAGGTGTTGCCCGGCGACTTGAAGCCAAGAAAGTGCCCGGCAAGCAGGATATGACCGGTGGAGGATACCGGGATGAATTCGGTCAGGCCCTCGATCAATCCGAGAATGAGGGCGCTGACAATGGACTGGTCTGCCATGTAGGTTCCTTGGGGAAAAGGGGAAGAAAGCCACGAAATGAAGCGGACATACGGCAAAAAGCCCGATTCGCTTGTGTTTGTACCACCAAATTTCTATAGGTTCGTCAAATCAGCCATGGTCAAATCAGCCCGCATGCGCGCTCGACCCGGCCACAGCCCCTTCCGCAAGACCAGCAAAGCAGCCTGATGCCCACACTCTACCATCACCCGATGTCCGCCGCCTCCCGCTTCGTCCGCCTAATCCTGGCGGAATACGGGTTTCAGACGGAGCTTGCCGAGGAGCAGCCCTGGGAGAACCGGCGTGATTTCCTCGCCCTCAACCCGGCCGGTACGCTGCCCGTCTATGTCGATGACAGCATGCGGGCGCTCTGTGGCGCGAGCATCATCTCCGAATATCTCGACGAGACGCATGGCGTTCTGAAGCGCGACCGCCGGCTGCTCGCCGAAGACCCGTTCCAGCGCGCGGAAATCCGCCGCCTGACGGAGTGGTTCCTGCAGAAGATGGAGCAGGACGTGACGCGCCCGCTGGTGCGCGAGCGCATCTTCAAGCTGCAGATGACACCGGACCAGGGCGGCGGCCCGCCGGACAGCAAGATCCTGCGCAATTCGCGCGCCAATATCCGCCAGCACATGAAGTATCTCTCCTGGCTCGCGGGCTCGCGCACCTATCTTGCCGGCGACCGCCTCTCCTATGCCGACCTTGCCGCGGCGGCCTGTCTTTCCGTGCTCGACTATATGGGCGAGATCAACTGGACGGATGCACCGCAGGCCAAGGAATGGTACCAGCGGCTGAAATCCCGCCCCTCCTTCCGCCCGCTGCTCGCCGAGCGCGTGCGCGGCGTCACCCCGGTTTCGCACTACGCGGACCTCGATTTCTGAGGACGAGACGATGTCGGGCGACGACAGGATCCGGCGCCGCCTGACCGACTTCCTCAAGACGGAAGCGGCGGACAAGGGGTTCGACCTCTGCCGCATCACCGGCCCCGATTCCATTCCGGAGGCGCCGCCCCGGCTCGCTGATTTCCTTGCCGCCGGCTATCACGGCACCATGGATTGGATGGCGGAGACCGAGGCGCGACGGGCCGATCCGCGCGTCCTGTGGAGTGAAGTGCGCTCCGTCGTTCTCTTCGGCATGAACTACGGCCCGGCGCACGATCCGCGCGCCGTGCTCGCCATGCCGGATCGGGCGGCGATCTCCGTCTATGCACAGAACCGCGACTATCACGACCTCATCAAGGGCAAGCTGAAGGAAGTGGCGACACGCTTTGCCGCCCGCGGCGGGGTGGATGTGAAGGTTTTCGTCGATACGGCTCCCGTGATGGAAAAGCCGCTCGCGGCCGCCGCCGGGCTCGGTTGGCAGGGAAAACACACCAATCTCGTCAGCCGCACGCACGGCTCCTGGCTCTTCCTCGGCAGCCTCTTCACCACGGCCGAGCTTGTCCGCGACGAACCGGAGCGCGACCATTGTGGCTCCTGCCGCGCCTGTCTCGACGCCTGTCCGACCGACGCCTTCCCGGCACCGTACAAGCTCGATGCGCGGCGCTGCATCTCCTACCTCACCATCGAGCACAAGGGGCCGATCGACCCGGACATCCGCGAAAGGATCGGCAACCGCATCTATGGCTGTGACGATTGTCTTGCCGCCTGTCCCTGGAACAAGTTCGCCGCTGCCGCTTCGCAGATGAAGCTCATCGCCCGCGAAGACCTGAAGGCCCCGGCGATTGGCGATCTTCTGACCTTCGACGATGCCGCCTTTCGTGCGCATTTCTCCGGCTCGCCGGTCAAGCGCATCGGCCGCGACCGCTTTATCCGCAACGTGCTGATTGCCGCCGGCAATTCCGGCGACCGCAGCCTGATCGCCGAATGCGTTCACCTTGCCGACGATGCGTCAGCCGTGGTGCGTGGCATGGCCGCATGGGCGCTTTCCCGGCTGATGACGGCTTCCGAATTCGGGAAATTTGCGGCAGGAAGGACGGACGACGCGGACACGGATGTGCGCGCGGAATATGAAAGAGCGAAGGCAGACTGTCGATGACGCACCTCCTGATCCTCGGTGCCGGTTTTTCCGGCAAGGCCATCGGCCAGACCTTCAAGGCGGCCGGCTTTTCCGTTTCCGGCACGACGCGCTCGGCGGAGAAGGCGGACGACCTTCGCGCGCTCGGCATCGCACCGATCCTCTATGACGGTGGCCCGGTTCCCGAAGCCCTCGCCGCCGACATGGCACGCGCCACCCATGTCGTGCAGTCCATCGCGCCCGGCAAGGATGGCGATCCGCTGTTCCGCGCGGGCATGCCCTCCCTCTCTGCCCTGATGCCGAAGCTTGCCTGGGCCGGCTATCTTTCCACCGTCGGCGTCTACGGCGACCACAAGGGCGGCTGGGTGGACGAGGACACCGCGCTGAACCCGGTTTCCGCCCGTTCCATCGAGCGGGTGGAGGCGGAGAACCACTGGCTCGACTTCGGCAGGATCTCGGACCTGCCCGTCGCCGTATTGCGCCTTGCCGGCATCTACGGCCCGGGCCGAAATGCGCTGCGCAACATGGACGAGGGCACCGCACGGCGCCTCGTCAAGAAGGACCAGGTGTTCAACCGCATCCGCGTCGAGGATATCGGTCGCTCGGCTCTCTTCCTTGCGGAGAAATCCCTTGGCGGCGTCTGGAACATCACCGACAACGAGCCCGGCCCGCCACAGGACGTGGTGGCGGAAGCTGCCCGGCTGATGGGCCTGCCGGTGCCGCCGGATATTCCTTTCGAGACGGCGGAACTTTCCTCCATGGCACGGTCTTTCTATGGGGAGAACAAGCGCGTCTCGAATGCCAGGCTGCGCGCTGCCGGCTTCGAATTCCGCTTCCCGGACTATCGCCAGTCGCTCGCCGAACTCCACGCGACTGGCCGCTGGCGAGGCTGAGAGGCCGGGCCTTGCCGGCCGGCTTTTGCGATTTTGCACAACCTTGAATTTATCTGCCTCATTTTTGCCGCCGAATTCCTGCGCACAAATTGCTAATATTGAAAGTTTTTTCCGAAAATTTGCGCGATTACCGGATGACTATTCCAGTCCGCAAGTCGATCCAGTTTAGTGACTGATTCGCAAGACTCTTTCCTGTCACGTTAACGAAGATTAAAACTCCATCGCTGGCGATGGACTGTATATCCTGCCGGCCCCCGACAGCAATTGCGGCGGGTTGAGGCACGTTTTTGCCATTTTTGCTTCCTCATACGGCGATCAACACAGTGGAAATTCACAACTTTCCCGGAAGGTCATCCGATACATGATGCTCAAGCTCTCCAGCCTCGCGCTTGCTTCGCTCGTTGCCGCCTCTTCATCCTTCGTTACGTTCTCGGAGGCTCAGGCCGCCGGTTGCGGTCGCGCCTCCTGGTATGCGCTGCACTCGCGCACCGCCTCCGGTGAGCGCATGAACCCGAACCTCATGACGGCCGCCCATCGCAGCCTGCGCTTCGGCACCAAGGTGAAGGTCACCAACGCCAACAACGGCAAGAGTGTCGTGGTACGCATCAATGATCGCGGTCCGTTCATCCGCGGCCGGGTGCTCGACCTCTCCAAGGCTGCCGCCTCCAACATCGGCATGATCCGCTCCGGCCACGCCAAGATCTGTTACGAAGTCATCGGCTGACGACCGCTATTCTGCGGCTCCCGGCTTGCCCTTCGCGCATTCCGCCGCTACCACGACGCAAAACGGAGTATGCGGATGCGATTGGGTGGGCGGCTCTCGGGAGCCATCGAGGTTCTGACGGATATCGAGACGCGGCGGCGCCCCGTCGCCGATGCGCTCAAGGACTGGGGCCTTTCCCACCGGTTCGCCGGTTCCGGCGACCGCGCCGCGATCGGCAATATCGTCTATGACGCGCTGCGCATGAAACTGTCGCATGCCTATCTCATGGACGATGACAGCCCCGCCGCACTCGGCTATGCTGTACTGCTGCGCCAGTGGGGCCTCGCCCCCGAGGCGCTTGCCGCCGAGTTCGACGGCGACCGCTTTGCGCCCGAAGCCTTTTCAGACGAGAAGCTCGCCGCTTTGCGCACCCGCAATCTCGACGACGCCGCGCCGCATGTGCAGGGCGACATTCCCGAATGGATCCAGCCCGCCTTCGAGGCCAATTTCGGCGAAGCATGGCTGGCGGAAGCGAAAGCGCTTGCCGGACGGCCGACGCTGGACCTGCGCGCCAACACGCTGAAGGCCGGCCGCGACAAGGTGCTGAAGGCACTGGAACGCAACGCCGCCGTCGCCTCTACTATCGCCCGCGAGGGCATCCGCATTCCCGCGGGCGAAGGCCCCTCGCGCCTGCCGAACGTCACCGCGGACCTCGCCTTCCAGAAGGGCTGGTTCGAGGTGCAGGACGAAGGTTCGCAGATCGTCGCCGATCTCGTCGTCCCGCAGGAGGGCGAGCAGGTATTGGACTTTTGCGCTGGCGGTGGCGGAAAGACGCTCGCCATGGCGGCCGCCATGCATAACAAGGGCCAGGTCCACGCCTACGACACCGACCGCAAGCGCCTCGCCCCGATCATCGAGCGGCTGAAGCGCGCCGGCACCCGAAACGTGCAGGTCCACGAGAGCATTTCCAGCCTCTCGCCGCTGAACGGCCGCTTCGACCGCGTGCTGGTCGATGCCCCCTGCACGGGCACCGGCACCTGGCGGCGCCGGCCGGACACCAAATGGCGCCTTACCGAAAAGAACCTCGAGGAGCGCCTCACCCAGCAGCAGGAAGCGCTCGCCAATGCCAGCGCCTTCGTGCGCCCGGGTGGCTTCCTGCTCTATGTGACCTGTTCGATCCTGCCGCAGGAGAACGAGGAGCAGGTTCACAGCTTCTGCGCAGCCAATCCGGATTTCGAGATCCTGTCCGCGACCGACACCTGGAAGGCGCTGTTCGGTGCTGAGAAGCCCCAGCCGTGGTCACGCGACGGCAAGACCGTCACCCTGACGCCGGCCTCGACCGATACGGACGGTTTCTTCTTCTGCGCGATGGGCCGTAGGGCCTGAGGCGATTGCGCTCTGTCAAATGTGCCGGAACAGCTTGAAACCATTCTAAACTATACACTTTGACACCAGTTTTTATTTGGTCCATGACAGCAATGCCTGAATAATCCCGGGCCCGGCGGTACGCCGGACCATCCGGGCGGCGGCGGCCAAGGGAGGCAAGCCGTGACGTCCGGTGTCGGGGGACACATCGAACAGGACACCAGGAGACGTCATGACCACTTTCTTCCTCCGCACGGCCGCCTTTGCGCTCGCTGCCGCGACTTCGGGGCTTGCCATTGGCTCCGCCCATGCGGCGGCCGACCCGGCGGCGATCGTCAAGCACTATGCTGAAATCGCGCATGCCAAATTCTCCGACTCGCTCGACGCCGCAAAGGCACTCGACGCGGCGGTCGACGCCCTCATCGCCAAGCCGAGCGACGAAACGCTGAAGGCCGCGCGCGAGGCGTGGCTGAAATCCCGTGTGCCCTACCAGCAGACGGAAGCCTACCGCTTCGGCAACCCACTGGTCGACGACTGGGAAGGCAAGGTCAACGCCTGGCCGCTCGACGAAGGTCTGATCGACTATGTCGATGCCAGCTACGGCACGGAAAGCGACGAGAACGCACTCTTCGTCGGCAATGTCATCGCCAACCCGAAGCTGGAGATCGGCGGCAAGACGATCGACGCCACCACCATCACGCCGGCGGTCCTGCAGGAACTGCACGAGGCGGGCGAAGTGGAAGCCAACGTCGCGACCGGTTACCACGCCATCGAATTCCTGCTGTGGGGCCAGGACCTCAACGGGACCGGCAAGGGGGCCGGCAACCGCCCGGCGACGGACTATGACAAGGCCGCCTGCACCAACGGCAACTGCGACCGCCGCGCCGCTTACCTGAAGGCCGCCTCCTCGCTGCTGGTCACCGACCTCGAAGAAATGGTGAAGGCCTGGGCCGCCGACGGCGACGCCACCAAGAACGTGACGTCAGATCCGAAGGCCGGCATCACCGCCATGCTGACCGGCATGGGCTCGCTTTCCTATGGCGAACTGGCCGGCGAACGCATGAAGCTCGGCCTCCTGCTGCACGATCCGGAAGAAGAGCACGATTGCTTCTCCGACAACACGCACAACTCGCACTACTACGACGTCGTCGGCATCCAGACGGTCTATACGGGCGAATATACCCGCCCGGACGGGTCGAAGCTGACCGGCCCGTCGCTCTCCGAACTCGTCGCCGAGAAGGACGCCGCGCTTGACACCGAGATGAAGGCCAAGCTCGACGCCAGCCATACCGCCTTCAAGGCGCTGGTGGACCGTGCGGAAGGTGGCGAAGCCTATGACCAGATGATCGGCGAAGGCAACGCGGAGGGCAACAAGGTCGTCCAGACCGCCGTCGACAGCCTGATCGACCAGACCAAGACGATCGAGCGCGTCATCGGGTCGCTGGACCTCGGCAAGATCGAGCTTGAAGGCTCAGACAGCCTGGATAATCCTAACGCTGTCTTCCAATGATAGAAGGCGGGCCGCCTCCCCGTGGGACGGCGGCCCGATCCCAGCAATGACAGAACGCCCCGCCCGTCGCCTGCTCGCGGTCTCTGCCGCGATTTCCGTCGCGGCGGGCGTTTTCGTTCTGGGAAATGCGCATTCCACCGACCGCAGGCGCGACGATCTCTCCGAAAAGGATCGCAAGCGCGTCGCCGCGGTGACGGCGCTCGCGACGGATTTTTCCAAGGCCGAGCAATATGAGGCGATGTCCGGCGGGGCGGCGACCTCGCTCGCATCGGTCAACATCAACAGCTTCTCCCACTTTTCCGAGAACATCACCTTCGAGGAAGAAGAGACGTTCAAACTCGGCAACGCGCTCTTCCAGAAACTCTGGGTCTCCTCACCCTCCTCCACCCAGGCCTCCGACGGGCTAGGGCCGCTCTACAATGCGCGCTCCTGCCAGACCTGCCACATCAAGGACGGCCGTGGCCATCCGCCGGAAGGCGCCGCCGAGGCGACATCGATGTTCCTGCGGCTCGCCCGTGCGGCCAGGACGCCGGAGGACGAGACGGCGCTGAAAGATTTGCGCGAGATGAGCCTGCCGGACCCGATCTATGGCCGGCAGCTCCAGGATCTCGCCATACCCGGCCTCAAGGCCGAGGGCCGCATGGTGATCGACTATACCGAGGAGCCGGTAACGCTTGCCGGAGGCGAGGTCGTCACGCTGCGCCGCCCAAGATATTCCGTCGCCGGTCTCGCATATGGCGATCTCGACGCGACGACGACGCTTTCTCCGCGCGTCACCCAGCCGATGCTCGGCCTTGGCCTTATCCAGGCAATCCACGAAGCAGACATCCTCGCCCTTGCCGACCCCGACGACGCGGATGGCGACGGCATCAGTGGCAAGGCCGCCGTCGCCATCAATCCGGCAACGGGCAAGAAGGCGCTCGGCCGCTTCGGCTGGAAGGCGCAATCGGCCACCGTGCGCCAGCAGAGCGCCGACGCCTTCGCCTTCGACATCGGCCTTTCGACGCCGGAAGTGCCGCTGCACCAGGGCGACTGTACGCCTGCCCAGACCGCCTGCCTGGAACGTCCGAATGGCGTGCAGACGCGGCTTGGCGATGCCGAGGCACCGCCACCGGTGATGGACCTCGTCACCTTCTACGCGGAGAACCTTGCCGTGCCGGCCCGGCGCAAGGCGAGTTTCGCCGAAACGCTGAACGGCAAGCGCGTCTTCTACGAGACGGGCTGCACACGCTGCCACCAGCCGAAATTCGTCACCCGGCGCGATGCCGGCAACAAGGCCCATGCCTTCCAGCTCATCTGGCCCTATTCCGATTTCCTGCTGCACGACATGGGCGAAGGCCTTGCGGACGGACAGGCGGTCGGCGTGGCGACCGGGCGGGAATGGCGCACGCCGCCGCTGTGGGGTATCGGCCTTACAAAAACCGTCAACGGTCATACGTTCTTCCTGCATGACGGGCGCGCTCGCAACCTGACCGAGGCCATTCTGTGGCACGGCGGGGAGGCTCAGGCGGCCCGAGACCGCTTCGCCGCGCTGGAAAAACAGGACCGCGACGCCCTTCTGACCTTCCTGGAGAGCCTCTGATGCCAAGCCGGCCCCGTCCCTTCTTTCGCTTTCCCGTCGTTCTCACGGCCTTCGCGATGCTTTCCGCCACCCTGCCGGCGCTGGCACAGGAGGGCGAGGCGCCCGTGCCGCCCGCGCTGACGGACGAGAGCGTGGTCGGCGTCATGACGCGCGCGGTCGACGAGGTCATCCGTCCTGGCTACCGTCGTTTCCAGGCATCCGCCGGCATGCTCGCCGAAACAACCGCCGCCTTCTGCAAGGCGCCCTCCGAAGGCAGCCGGACAGCCGTCGACGATGCCTTCCGGCAGGCGGTCGCCGACTGGGGCCGCATCGAGATCGTCCGTATCGGCCCCGTCATCGACGACAACCGCTTCGAGCGCATCCTCTTCTATCCCGACCGCAAGAGCACCGGCCTGAAACAGGTGCAGGCCCTGCTGCAAAAAGCCGACGAAGCCGATACGAACGCAGCGGCCATGGCCGGCAAGAGCGTTGCGATCCAGGGTTTTGGCGCGCTCGAATTCGCGCTCTACGGCACCGGCGCGGAAACCCTGATGCAAGCACCGAACGGTTTCCGCTGCCGCTATGCCGCCGCCGTCGCCCGCCACATCGAGACGACGGCCGGCCAGCTCGTTGCCGCGTGGGACGCCCCCGGCGGTGTGCAGCAGGACTGGAAACATCCCGGCCCGCGGAACCCGGTGTTCCGCACCGGCAAGGAGGCGGTCACCGCCCTCCTCGGCATTCTCGTGCACGGGGCGGAGGCGGTGCGCGACCAGCGCATCGAGACCTTCTACCGCAATGGCGGCACGGCGCGGCCGAAATCGGCGGTCTTCTGGCGCTCGGGCAACAGCTGGACCTCGATCAACGCCAATATCGAAGGCCTGCAGGCGCTGTTCGACACATCCGGCATGGCCGACCTCATCGATCCCAACTTCATGTCCATCGCCGGCAATATCGATTTCGTGCTGAAATCACTGCACCGCGTTGCACCGACCATCGATCCCGACATCGAAAAGGCCGTCTCGACGCCGGAGGAACAAGAGAAGATCGCTTTCCTCCTCGTCAACACGCGCGACCTCATCCTGCGCCTCAACACCGAATATGGCGGGGCAATCGGGCTCGGCGCCGGCTTCTCCTTCGCGGACGGCGACTGATGCGGGCCGCGGGCGCCGCAAGCACGCTTGTCGACCGTCGCGCCTTCCTGCGCATGGCGGGTGCCGCCTGGGTTGCGGCGCTTGGACCTCGACCGTCCTTCGCACTGTCGCAGACCGACGCCGTTTTCGCCTCCGGCTATATGGAACGCGATGGAAGCTTCGGCATCGCAGTCCTGGCTGAAGACGGCACGCTCATCGACAGGACGCCGCTGCCGGCCCGCAGCCACGGCATGGCCTTTTCACCCGCAACCGGCCATCTCGTCGCCTTTGCGCGGCGCCCCGGAACCTTCGCCCTGATCGCCGACCGCAACGGCCGGGCTGCACCCGTGACCATCGCCGCCGCCGAGGACCGGCACTTCTTCGGCCACGGCTGCTTTTCCCCGGACGGCAGGATCCTTTATGCCAGCGAGAACGACTTCGACGCCAATCGCGGCGTGATCGGCCTCTATGACGCCGGCGACCGCTACCGCCGCATCGGAGAATATTCGACCTACGGTATCGGCACGCACGATCTCTCCGTCAGCGATGACGGCCGCCTGCTGATCGCCGCGAACGGCGGTATCGAAACCCATCCGGATTTCGGCCGCACCAAGCTGAACCTCGACCACATGGAGCCCTCGCTCGCCCTGATCGACGCCACGTCGGGCGCGCTTGTCGAGCGTCATGCGCTGCCGGAAAAGCTGCGCCAGCTTTCCACCCGCCATATCGACCTCGACGTCACGGGACGTATCTGGTTCGCCTGCCAGTATGAGGGGCCGCGTGACGACCTGCCGCCGCTCGTCGGCCATTTCGGCCGAGGGGAAGACCTGACCTTCCTCTCGCTGCCGGAGGAGACCACGATCGGCCTTGCCAATTATGTCGGCGCCATCGCCGTCAACCGGCGCGAAGGCCTTGTCGGCCTCACCTCGCCGAATGGCGGACGTTTTGTCGTTCTGGAGGCCAAAAGCGGCCAGGTGCTGCGGGAGGAAACGGTCGCCGACGCCGCGGGCATCGCCGCAGCGCCGCGGGGCTTTGCTGTCTCCTCCTATGACGGCCGCTTCGCAGGCAGCCGGGAGGCTGTCGCCTGGGACCAGCATATTGCCAGCCTGATGCCGCGCCGCTGAACGTGCCCAGGGCGGTCATGGGCGCCGCAATCTTCCCTGGGAACGGAAAGGCGCTTGCAGTGCAGCATGCCCCGTGCAAACGTTCGGCCATCTTCGCCAATCCCGCCGGCGCGCCGGCAGACCTGTGTGCACCATGACCGATTTTCCACCGGCCGATTTCGCCGATCGCATCACCCGAAGCTTCGCCCGGCAGCCGGCAATGCGGCTCATCGGCGCCGAGCTCACCCGTATCGAGCATGGCACGGTGGAAATCGAGCTGCCCTTCGACGAGAAGCTGACGCAGCAGCACGGCTTCCTCCATGCCGGCGTCATCTCCGCCGCGCTCGACACCGCCTGCGGCTATGCTGCCTATTCGGTGATCGACGCGGATGCCGCGATCCTCACCATCGAGTTCAAGGTCAACCTCATGTCGCCGGGGCGCGGCGAGCGCTTCCTCTTCCGCGGCGAGGTCACCAAGCCGGGCTCCAACATCATCGTCGCCGACGGGCGCGGCTATGCCATCTCGGACGGCCCGGCAAAGCTCATCGCCTCGATGACGGGCACGATGATGGTGGTGCGCGGGCGCGAGGACATTGCCGGATGAGCGTTTCCCTCAAGACCGTCGGCCCGCACCGCATCCTCTATGTGATGGCCGTCGATGCCGAATACGGCCCCCACCTGAAAACCCGCATCACGCCCTTCATGACGGGTGTTGGCCCCGTGGAGGCAGCCGTGCAGCTGACGCTCGCGCTTTGTCGCCTGAAAGCGGAGGGCGATCTTCCTGATCTCGTCGTCTCGCTGGGCTCGGCCGGATCGGCGGTGCTGGAGCAGACCGGGGTCTACCAGGCGACCTCCGTCTCCTATCGTGACATGGATGCCTCGCCGTTGGGCTTCACCCGCGGCGCGACGCCCTTCCTCGACCTGCCGGTGGAGGTGCAGCTTCCCGTACGCATTCCTGGCATATCCGAGGCACGGCTTTCGACCGGCGCCAACATCGTCTCCGGCACCGCCTATGCCGATATCGACGCGGACATGGTGGAGATGGAGACCTTTGCGGAACTGCGCGCCTGCCAGGCCTTCGGCGTCAAGCTGGTCGGCCTGCGCGGCATATCCGACGGCAAGGCCGAACTCAGCCATATCGGCGACTGGACGGAGTATCTCCACGTCATCGACGAGAAGCTCGCCGAGGCCGTCGACCGGCTGGAAGCGGCCATCGCCGACGGGACCGTCGTGCTGAAGGGCTGAAAATCAGGCATTTCCCCGTTGCGCGGCGACAGGATTTTCATTAAAGGCTCGCCATGACCCAGACAGCTCATCCCGACAGCGTTCTCATCATCGATTTCGGCAGCCAGGTGACCCAGCTCATCGGGCGGCGCGTGCGCGAAGCAGGCGTCTATTGCGAGATCATTCCCTTCCAGTCGGCGGAAGAAGCCTTCCACCGCATGCAGCCGAAGGCGATCATCTTCTCCGGTGGCCCGGCATCGGTCCTCGACCAGGGCAGCCCGCGCGCACCGCAGGTCGTCTTCGATTCGGGCCTGCCGATCCTCGGCATCTGCTATGGCCAGCAGACGCTCGCCACCCAGCTCGGCGGCACCGTCGAGGGCGGGCACGCCCGCGAATTCGGCCGCGCCGATGTCGAGATCCTGAAGTCGAGCCCGCTTTTCGAGGGTTTCTGGGAAGTTGGCCAAAAATATCCGGTCTGGATGAGCCACGGCGACCGCGTCACCGTCGCGCCCGAGGGTTTCGAGATCATCGGCGTTTCCGAAAACGCCCCCTTCGCCATCTGCGTCGACGAGGCGAAGCGCTACTACACGACGATGTTCCATCCGGAAGTGGTGCACACGCCCGACGGCGCGAAGCTGCTCTCCAACTTCGTGCACAAAATCGCCGGCATCAAGGGCGACTGGTCGATGTCGGCCTACCGCGCCCGCGCCGTGGAAGCGATCCGCGAGCAGGTCGGCGACAAGCGCGTCATCTGCGCCCTCTCGGGCGGCGTCGACAGTTCCGTCGCGGCGCTCCTCATCCATGAGGCGGTCGGCGCGCAGCTCACCTGCATCCTCGTCGACCACGGCCTGATGCGCAAGAACGAGGCGGCCGATGTCGTCGCCATGTTCCGCGAGCACTACAACCTGCACCTCATCCATGTCGATGCGGTCGATCGGTTCGTCGGAGAGCTGGAAGGCGTCTCCGACCCGGAGACCAAGCGCAAGATCATCGGCCGCCTGTTCATCGAAGTGTTCGAGGACGAAGCCAAGAAGCTCGGCGGCGCGGAATTCCTCGCCCAGGGCACGCTTTACCCCGACGTCATCGAAAGCGTCTCCTTCACCGGCGGTCCTTCGGTCACCATCAAGTCGCACCACAATGTCGGCGGCCTGCCCGACCGTATGAACATGAAGCTCGTCGAGCCGCTGCGCGAACTCTTCAAGGACGAGGTGCGCGTGCTCGGCCGCGAACTGGGCCTGCCCGATAGCTTCATCGGCCGCCACCCCTTCCCGGGGCCGGGCCTTGCCATCCGTTGCCCGGGCGGCATCACCCGCGACAAGCTGGAGATCTTGCGCGAAGCCGACGCCATCTATCTCGACGAGATCCGCAAGGCAGGCCTCTACGACAAGATCTGGCAGGCCTTCGCCGTTCTGCTTCCGGTCCAGACCGTCGGTGTGATGGGCGACGGGCGCACCTACGAGTTCGTCTGCGCGCTGCGCGCCGTCACGTCGGTCGACGGTATGACCGCCGATTTCTACCACTACGACATGAACTTCCTCGGCCGCGCCGCCACCCGTATCATCAACGAGGTGCGTGGCATCAACCGTGTCGTCTACGACGTGACGTCGAAGCCGCCGGGCACGATCGAGTGGGAATAGGAGACCGCATGCGGGGATCCAAGACAGCAGTGAAGTAGGCCGCAACGACACCTTGGTTGTTGCGGCGTTCTGCTGGCGCATCTTTTTCGACAGCGCAGACGCCGCCGAATGTTTTCATTTAGCGGATGAACAGTCATGCGTATTCAAGATCCACGCCCGTGGACCAAAAGCCTTCCGGCGGCACTCCTGCTGCTGGCCCCCTTCAACATTCTTGCCTCGCTCGGCATGGACATCTACCTGCCGGTGGTGCCCGCCATGCCCGCGATCCTGCACACGACGCCGGAAATGGTGCAGCTGACGTTGACGGTCTACATGATCGTGCTCGGCGTCGGGCAGGTGCTCTTCGGCCCGCTTTCCGACCGGATCGGCCGGCGGCCGGTGCTGATTGCGGGGGCGGCAATCTTCGCTGCGGCCTCCTTCGGCCTTGCGGCAACCACCTCCGCGCCTCTCTTCCTGTCGCTCAGGCTGCTGCAGGCGGTGGGCGCTTCGGCGACGCTGGTGGCGCTCTTCGCCACGATTCGCGACGTCTATGCCGAGCGGCCGGAAAACGCCGTCATCTACGGCCTGATGAACGCCATGCTGGCCTTCGTTCCCGCCCTCGGACCGATTGCCGGCGCCCTCATCGCGGGTGCCTTCGGCTGGCGGGCACTCTTCGTCACGCTCGGCATTCCCGCCGTGATCATGCTGCTCTGGGCGTTGCCGCAATGGCATGAAACCCGGCCAGCCGCGGCGATGGCACAGGCACGCACCTTCCGCCCCGTGCTGGCAAGCGGCGCCTTCTGGACTTACACGCTCGCCTTCAGCGCCGCCATGGGAACGTTCTTCGTCTTCTTTTCGACGGCGCCGCGTATCCTGATGGATGAGGCCGGGTTTTCCGAGTTCGGCTTCAGCCTGGCCTTTGCCAGCGCGGCGCTGGTGATGATCGCGACGGCCCGGTTTGCGGAGGGTATTGTCGGCCGCTGGGGTATCCCCGGCTGCATGGTGCGCGGCATGACCTTGCTGCTGGCCGGTGCCGGCCTGCTGGCGCTCGGGCAGATGCTGGCGGCACCGTCCTTCTGGACCGTCCTGCCGCCCGTGTGGGTGATGGCCGTCGGTATCGTGCTGACGGCCTCGGTCGCCGCCAATGGTGCGCTCCGAGCCTTTGGCAAGACGGCGGGCACGGCGGTTGCCCTGCATTTCTGCATCCAGAGCCTGATCACCGGCCTTGCAGGCACCGCCTTCGTCATCCTGCTCGATGGCACGACGGCCTGGCCCCTGGTCGGCTATGCCACCTCAATGGCCACGATCACGCTTGGCGTCCATGCCCGCTTGAAAAACCGGGCGGCCTGACGCCTGAAATGAGCACGGGCGAGCGTTGCTGGCCCGTGCTCAGAACCCGAAGGATTGCTGCGCCGGCTCCGGTGGGGCAAAGGAAACCCCTTCGAGCGCCAGCATCTTCAGCTTGGACACCGAACCGCCCGGTGCAGAAAAGCCACCGACCTTGCCGCCCGCGGCAAGAACGCGGTGGCAGGGGATGATGAGCGCGACCGGGTTCTTCGCCATGGCCTGACCGACCTCACGCGCGGCTTCCGGCCCGGCGCCGAGTTCGCGGGCAAGCGCGCCGTAGGTCGTCGTCTCGCCCCAATGCACCCGGCGGGCGGCATCGTAGACCGCGAGGAAGAAATCGCTCTGGCCGGCAAGATCGAGCGGCACGTCGGAAAAATCCGCTTCCTCGCCGGCAAAATAGTGCCGCGCGGCGGCAATCGCCCCGGCGACGGCCGATGGCGGCTCGGCCGCTTCCGCCTCAGGCAGATGGCGCAGAAGCAAGCGGCGCGTCGTATCCGCATCCGCGCCCGGAAGCTGGAAGCGCACGACGCCGGACGCGGTCCAGGCAATACCACAGGGGCCACCCGCGGTGTCGAAGATCAGATAGTGGGTTTTGCCGGTCATATGCGGCTCCTGTTCCCGTTTGTCACAAGATCGGGCTTTGCCCGACTGCTTTCAACCCGTTTCCTGCGCGACGGCGGGTTTGTCACCGGGGACTTGCGCCCGTCTGCGCCAATTCGCATAACCCGTTCCCAAAAGCGAAGCAGCGAGGAGACGACGTGGAACATTCGCAGATCATCATCGGCGGCGATACGGCAGGCATCGAATGGCGCATTCCCGTTTACCGCTTCAAGGGCAACGATGCCGCGGCGCCCTCCGTCTATATCCAGGCCGCCCTGCATGCCAACGAACTGCCGGGCACCGCGCTCCTGCACTTCCTCCTGGAGCGGCTGCGCAAGGCAGAGGAAGACGGGGCAATCCGCGGCGACATCACCGTCATCCCGCAGGCCAATCCGATCGGTCTTGCGCAATCGCATTTCGGCGAGATGGAAGGCCGGTTCGATCTCGGCACGCGCACCAACTTCAACCGTGACTTTCCGCTGGTGGCGCTTGGCGAGCGGGAGACGCTGCTCGAGGATATCGACCGCCGCAGCGCCGTCGACCGCCTGAAGCGTACGCTGCTGCACACCGCGCTCGACGCAGACCTCGTGCTGGACCTGCACTGCGACGACGAATCCCTGCAATACGCCTATATCGACGAAGCCTTCTGGCCGGAGGCGGCCGATCTCGCGGCGGCGCTCGACATGGCAGCCGTGTTCCTTTCCGATGGCGAGAGCACCGCCTTCGAGGAGGCGGTCGGCTACGCCTTCAAACGCCAGGGCGGAGAAAAGCTGAGCAGCGTGCCCGGCCGCCTCTCGGTGACCGTGGAGCTGCGCGGCAAGCGCGATGTCTTTCCCGACATGGCGAAGGCGGATGCGGCTGGCCTGTGGCGCTTCCTTGCCGGCCGCGGCGTCGTCGCCGACCCCACCCACGCAGCGGAAGCCTATGCCGGCTCCGCCGTGCCGCTCGACAATATCGAGATGGTACGGGCGCCGGAGCCCGGCACCGTGCTCTTCCACCGCGATATCGGCGAGACGGTAAAAGCCGGCGATCTGCTTGCGACGCTGATCACCCGGCCCGGCGCGCCGGATGGCACGCTGGCGGTGACCGCCGGCCACGACGGGCTGATCGCCACCCGCAGCTCCGCCCGCTATGCGCGGCGCGGCGACGACCTGATGAAGATCGCCTGCCACGAGGCGACCCGCAGGAACCGCAAGCCCGGCACGCTGGAGGACTGAACCGCAGGCCCGGAAAGAAACCTGCGAAGGGCGGGTCCCGCCCCTCGCAATCACCTCACCCGAAGCAATATATAGGTGCGAAACCAGCGTGACGCGCAACCGCCGCAAGCGGGTGTGACATCTGCACACGCGAAGACGAAGCCGCCTTGGGATGATCCGCACGCATCATGTTTGAGACGCTCTCCGCCTATTGGCCGCACATCCTCGTCGCCCTGTCGATCGTTCTCGGCGTGCCCGCCGCCATCCATGCCACGATGACGAAGGAAGAGGTACGTGCGGCGATCGGCTGGGTCGGCGTCATCATGCTGTCGCCAGTCGTCGGCCCGCTCATCTACGCCATCGGCGGGGTGAACCGCATCCGGCGCAAGACGCTGAATCTCAGCCGCGAGGGACTGCTTGCCGCCGGCTGGCACCATATGGCGGAATATGACGTTTCCAATGCCTATATGCAGGTGGCCTACGGTCGGGCCCTCGCCGCCATGCAGCACCTTGGCGATACGGTCGGCCGCTGCAAGCTGACATCCGGCAACCGCATCCATCTGCTGTCGACCGGCGACGAGGCCTATGCGGCCATGCTGGCCGCCATCGCCACCGCCGAACGCTCCATCCTGCTCGAAACCTACATCTTCGACCGCGATCCCGCCGGCGAGCGTTTCGTTGCCGCGCTGTCGGGCGCGGTGGCGCGCGGCGTACAGGTGCGCGTGCTGATCGATGCGGTCGGCGCGCGCTATTCGATCCCGTCGATCGTCTCCGATCTGCAGCGGGCGAACGTGCCTGTGGACGTGTTCAACGGCAATATCGTCATGGGCCTGCGGCTGCCCTATGCGAACCTGCGCACCCACCGCAAGATCCTCATCGTCGACGGCAGCGTCGCCTTTACCGGCGGGCTCAACATCCGCGCCGGCTTCTGCGCCGAATTCTCCGGCGAGGCGGCAGCGCTCGACACGCATTTCCGGCTGACCGGCCCCGCCGTCAGCGATCTCTTCCGCATCGCCTACGAGGACTGGCGCTTTTCCGGCGGCGACGAGCTGGCGGGCGAGGCCTGGCAGATCGCCCCGCCGCCGGACGCACCGGAAAGCGGCATGCTCGCCCGCGTCGTGCCGTCAGGCCCGGACAAGAGCCTTGAAACCAACCACCGCATGCTGATGGGCGCACTTTCCATCGCCAAGCGGCACATCCGCATCATGTCGCCCTATTTCCTGCCGGACCGCGAGCTGATCAGCGCGATCGTCACGGCGGCGCGGCGCGGTGTGGAAATCGACATCGTCGTGCCATCGACCAACAACCTGAAGCTCGTCGATCTCGCCATGACGGCGCAATTCGACCAGATGCTGAAACACGGCTGCCGCATCTGGCGGGCCTCCGGCGCGTTCAACCATTCCAAGCTCACGGTCATCGATGGCGCCTGGTCCTATATCGGCTCGTCGAACATCGACCCGCGCTCGCTGCGGCTGAATTTCGAGGTGGATATCGAGGTGATCGATGCGGACTTCGCCGATCTCATCGGCCAGCGCATCGCCGCCGCCCTGTCCGAAGCCGAGGAGGTCAAGCTCGATGAGCTCCGGGCGCGTCCCTTCGCCCAGCGCCTCGTCGAGCGCATCACATGGCTTGGCTCACCCTATCTGTAGGGTCGAACGAGCGCTCCCAGACGACCTTGAGGTCGATATGCGCCTTGATCGGCAGGTGATCGGACGCAACGCGCGCAAGCGGTGTGTCGTGCACCTCGACGGACGTGACGAGATCGTGCGGATGGCCGAGCGCGCGGTCGAGCGCGAGGACCGGAAAACGGGAAGGAAAGCTCGGCACCGCGCCGGACGCGGGGTCGAAGGTCGGCTGCAGGCGCGAGAGCGAGGACCTACGGCCGATGCGCCATTCATTCAGGTCGCCGACGAGCAGGGTTGGCATCTCCTCCTCCTCTGCGACGGACGCGAGGATCGCCATGGCCTGCTGCTCGCGCGAGCGTTTCAGGAGACCGAAATGGGCGGCGACCAACCGCAGCTTGCCCACCGGCAGGTCGAGCGTCACGACCAGCGCACCGCGCGGCTCGACGCCCGGCAGCTTCAGCTGGCGCACCCCGCCGACAGCGCCCTTGCGGATCAGGATCATGTTGCCGTGCCAGCCATGGCCGGTCGACGACAGCGCGGTGATCGGCACCGGAAGGAGACCACAGTCCCGTTCGAGGACATCGAGATTGAGCAGGCCGGAGCGCTCGCCAAAACGCTTGTCCGCCTCCTGGATGGCAATGATGTCGGCGTCGATCTCGGCGATCACGCTTGCCGTGCGCTCCGGATCGAAGCGCCGGTCGACGCCCACGCACTTGTGCACGTTGTAGGACGCGATCACGGTATCGCCGGGGCGATTGTTTTCCGGCGGCCGATGGCCGCGGCGGTTGCGGATAGCCGACAGCAATGCGGTCGACATCATCTTGTCGTTCAGTTTCCTGTCCACGTGTCCTTCCTTGTGGCGCCTCCATCATATGGGCGCTTCGCCCCGATCGGCAACCTTTCACGACCAAGAAGGTTCCGTGAAAATGGCTAGGGAAGCGCACTCACCTGCATTTTCGGGCTGTCGAGCAGGATGGTCGAACGCAGCGTCTTGATCTCGCCGATCCGCTCGAACTCGCTCCAAAGCAGCCGACGATAGTCGGCGACGTCCTTCACGGCGATCTTCAGGAGGAAATCGAAATCGCCGGCGACCGTGTGGCACTCCACCACTTCAGGCATGCGCCGCACGAGATCGATGAAGCGCTCGCCGACGCGCGGGGCCGTGCGCTCCAGCGTCACCTCCAGAAAGGCCTGAAAACCGATGCCGGCGGCGCGCGGATCGACGATCACCGTGTGGCGGATGACGCCGTTCGCCTCCAGCCGCGCCAGCCGTCGCGACAGCGGGGCCGGCGAGAGGCCGACCCTCTCGGCGAGCTGGTTGTTGGAGAGCCCCGCATCTTCGACGAGCAGGCGGATGATGCGCCGATCCGTCTGGTCCAGCGTCAGCTCATCGTCCGGCTTCCTGCCCATGTCCCGCTCCACGCAAAAACCTGCACCAATCTAGCAGCGGAAAGCAAGAAGACAAAAGCTTCTTGCGCTTTCTCCGCAATATCATGGTCGATTTTGCGGCAGCTTTGGCCTACACCGCTTGCAGACCCACCGCACAAGGAACCCGGCCATGTTCGACGCCCTCACCCGCCAGCCCGACGACCCGTTGCTTGCCCTGATCGGCCTTTTCCGGGCAGACGAGCGCGCCGGCAAGGTGGACCTCGGCGTCGGCGTCTATCGCGACGAAACGGGTGCGACGCCGATCTTCCGTGCGGTTAAGGCAGCGGAGCGGCGCCTGGTCGAGACGCAGCCGACCAAGGCCTATGTCGGCCCGGAGGGCGATCCGGTCTTCCTGGAGCGCCTGTGGGCACTGACGACGGGCGAAGCCGGCCGCGGGCGCGCCACCGCCGCGCTGCAGACGCCGGGCGGATCCGGCGCGCTGCGCCTTGCCGCCGACCTGATGGCCCGCATGGGCGTCAAGGGCATCTGGCTCGGCCTGCCGAGCTGGCCGAACCATGCCAGCATCTTCAAGGCGGCCGGCCTCGAGGTCGTCACCTATCCCTTCTTCGACATCCCCTCGCAGACGGTGCTCTTCGACCGCATGATGGAGGCGCTTTCGGGCGCCGCGCCGGGCGATGCGGTGCTGCTGCATGCCAGCTGCCACAACCCGACGGGCGCCAATCTTTCCGCAGAACAGTGGCGCGCCGTCTCCGAGCTCATCGCCGCACGCGGCCTGCTGCCGCTCGTCGACATCGCCTATCAGGGCTATGGCCGCGGCCTTGACGAGGATGCCGCCGGGCTGCGCACGCTGCTTGCCGCCGTGCCGGAAGCGCTGGTCGCAGTCTCCTGCTCGAAGTCCTTCGGCCTCTACCGCGAGCGCACCGGGGCGGTCTATGCCGCCTGCAGCAGCGCGGAGACGGCGCTGTCCGTGCGCACCAACCTCGCGGCCCTCGCCCGCACCAGCTATTCCATGCCGCCGGACCACGGCGCGGCCATCGTCGCGACGATCCTCGGCGACGACGCGCTGAAGGCCGACTGGATGGCGGAAATCGAGACCATGCGGCTGCGCATCACCGCGATCCGCGAACGCCTCGCTGCCGGCCTCTCCGGCCGCTGGCAGGTGCTGACGGCCGTCCGCGAGCAGGAGGGCATGTTCTCCCTGCTGCCGCTGGAGGAGGCGGACGTCCTGAAGCTGCGCGCCGAACACGCGATCTACATGCCGACCTCCGGCCGCATCAACATTGCCGGCCTCAAATCGGCCGAGGTCGATGCAGTGATCGAGAAGTTCCTGAGCCTCTGAGGAAACGATGTCTGTCGAAACAGCAGCCCGGCCCGAGCGCCATTCCGCCTACGAGGATGCCATCGCCATCGTCGTCGGCACGATGTTCATGGCGCTCGGCGTGGTGATTTATACCAAGGCCGTGCTGCTCGCCGGCAGCACGGCGGGCCTCGCCCTGCTCCTGCAATACGCCAGTGGGGTCGGCTTCTGGTGGCTGTTCTTCGCCATCAACCTGCCCTTTTATGTCCTCGCGGTCAAAAAGCTCGGCTGGGCCTTCACGCTGCGCACCTTCGCGGCCGTCACGCTCGTCTCGATCTTTACCCGGCTAACTTCTGACCTCATTTCCTTCTCCCACCTCGACCCGCTCTATGCGGCCGTCATGGGCGGAGCGCTGTCCGGAACAGGCCTGCTCATCCTCTTCCGCCACCGCACCGGCCTCGGCGGCATCAATGTGCTGGCGATCTATCTGCAGGACCGTTTCGGCATCCGGGCCGGCTACTTCCAGCTCGCCGTGGATCTCGCCATCCTTACCACCGCCGCCTTCGTCATCCCGCCCGATCGCCTCGCGCTCTCCGTGCTCGGTGCCGTCGTCGTCAACATGACGCTCGCCATCAACCATCGTCCGGGCCGCTATCTCGGAGTGACGTGACGTCCGGACGCAAAACCGCTGCGCAGTTTTGCCGGAATCGCTCTATGAAGGCGGCGACCATAAAACGAAGGAGACCGGCGTGACCGTCACGATCTACGGCATCAAGAACTGCGACACGATGAAGAAGGCCCGGACCTGGCTCGACACCAAGGGCGTCGCCTATCGCTTCCACGACTACAAGGCGGAAGGCATCGATGCCGCGAGCCTGACGCGCTTCGTCGATGCGCTCGGCTGGGAGACGGTGCTGAACCGTGCCGGCACCACCTTCCGCGCCCTGCCGGATGCCGACAAGCAGGCCCTTGACGCCGGGAAGGCGATCGCACTCATGCTCGCCCAGCCCTCGATGATCAAGCGCCCCATGCTCGACCGCGACGGCGCCCTGACAGCGGGCTTCAAGCCGGAAATCTACGAAACCTTGTTCTGAGATCTACGGCCAGGCGGCATAGGAGGTTTCCGCGCGCACCTGCCGGCTGGCAAGCCCCGCCCGCCGGGCGCGCGGCGAGACCCCGGCCAGTCGCTTGAAGAACCGGCTGAAATAGGCCGCATCGCGAAAGCCGAGTGCTTCGGCGACCTCGGCGATCTGCAGGCTCGACCCATCGAGCAGCATCTCCGCCTCCATCATCAACCGGGCATGGATCAGCTCCATCGGCGAACGCCCCGTGGCGCGCCGCACCGCCGTGTTCAGCCGGTCCGGCGTCACGCCCAGGACGGCGGCATAGTCGGCGAGCGACCATTGCTCGCGCATATGCAGCTCCACGAGATGCAGGAAGCTGCGCACGGTGGCGCGCGGCGAGGGTTTCGGCTTTTCCGTCGCCGGATTGGCGCGGCGCCAGATGGCGATCAGCAAGAGGGCAAGGTGATGACGCACCACCTCCTGCATGCCCGCCGCGTTCTCGCGCAGCTCCGCCTCGATCGTCTCCACCGTCTGGAGCATCTTTCTCGCATCCGCCAGCGCCAGCTTGGCGCCGAGGATCGGCCGGGCGATGGCGTCGCGCACCTCGGCGAAGATCGCTCCCGTCGGCATGGCGGGGCCAAGCGCCAGCTCCGGGATCGCCAGCGCCGCCCCCTCCGCGCCGGCATCGAAGAGCACCGTGCCCCGCTCGCCGGCCGGCGCCCAGACGATGGAGGGACCGGAGAGCCCGAGATCGGCCGGACCGAGCGACACCCGGCCGCTGCCGGAGAGGAGCAGGAAGACGCGGTTGCGCCCGCCGCGGAAGGTCCAGCCGGACTGCGACAGCGCACCACGGAAGAGCCGCGCCTCCGTCGGCAGCGGCGGCATATTGCCGGCGGCGCGATGCTGCTGCGCAAGAGCATCCTGGAAGGGCATGGCGACGGTCTCCTTGCCGTGAAAAGTACAAGTATCTCTTGTAAAAGTCTATTCCGCCCCGCCCCGCGTCCGGCTAACCTTTCATTCGTCAAGAGGCGACAGAAGGCCCGGAGGAGAATGCGGCCGCTGCCCGCCTTGGCGCGACGCCTGCCGGAAGAGCAGGCCTTTTGGGAGGAATCGACGATGAAATCTCTGCAACGCAGGCACGTCCTGCGCGTGATGGCGGCTGCCTCCGCCCTCCTGGCGACGGGCATCGCGCCGGGCGCGCTGGCACAGGACCGCAGCTCGGTGAAGATCGGCTACGCCATTTCCAAGACCGGCCCCAATGCCGGCGGCGCCGGCATCACGACGCTGCCGAACTACCAGCTCTGGGTGAAGGACGTGAACGACGCCGGCGGGCTCGAACTGCCCGACGGCAAGAAACTGCCGATCGAGGTGATCGAATATGACGACCGGTCCACCTCGGAAGAGCTGGTACGCGCCGTCGAACGCCTGGCGACGCAGGACGAAGCGGACTTCATCCTCGCGCCCTGGGGCACCGGCTTCAACCTTGCCGCCGCGCCGCTCTTCGACCGCTACGGCTACCCCCAGCTCGCCGTCTCCTCCGTTACCGACAAGGCGCCGGATTTCGTCAAGCGCTGGAAGAAGAGCTTCTGGATGCTCGGCGGCGGTCACGACTATGCCGGCGCGCTCGCCGGCCTCATCAAGAAGGCCGTCACCGACGGCACGCTCAACAACAAGGTCGCCATGGTCTCGGTCGCCGACGGCTTCGGCATCGATCTCGTGAACGCCGCACGGCCGGCCTTCGCGGAAGCCGGCATCGAACTCGTCTACGACAAGACCTATCCGGTCGGCACGTCGGACTTTTCGCCGATGATCAACGAGGCGAAGGCGAGCGGCGCCGACAGCTTCGTCGCCTTCTCCTACCCGCCGGATACGTTCGCGCTGACCCAGCAGTCGCAGGTCGCCGATTTCAATCCGAAGCTGCTCTATCTCGGCGTCGGCACGGGCTTTCCGGTCTATGGCAAGAACAACGGCGACAATGCCACCGGCATCATGAGCCTGGGCGGCATCGATCCGGCAAACGAGGCGAATGCCGCCTATCGCAAGCGCCACGAGGAGGTGACCGGCCAAGGTCCCGACTATTGGGGCAGCGTCATCACCTATGCCTCGCTGCAGATGCTGCAGGAGGCGATCAAGCGCAAGGGCCTCGACCGCGAGGCCGTGTCCGCGGAGCTGTCGACCGGTACATTCCAGACCGTGCTCGGCGAGACGAAGATGGAAGACAACCAGCTTCGCACGCTCTGGTGGACCGGCCAGTGGCAGAACGGCCAGTTCGTTGGCATCGCCCCTGCAGACCGTACCGGCGCCAGCCAGCCGATCCTGCCGCGGCAAGCGTGGAAGAAGTAGCGGCCTTCGTCACGCGGGATCGAAGGGCGCTTTGGCGGACCGGCGCTTTCCCTCGCTCACGACCGGAACGGGCACGACTGCCCCTCACCCCGGCCCTCTCCCCGCAAGCGGGAGAGGGGGATGGCAACGGTATAGCCAGGTTTCCTTCCCCCCGTTCACGGGGAGAAGGTGGCCGGCAGGCCGGATGAGGGGCATTCTGTCATCGACTGAAAACGGCGCGGTGCATGCCATCGGCCGGCAAATGTAAGGAGCGGCCATGCTCGTCACGGCCTTGTTGTCCGGGCTCATGCTCGGCGGAACCTATGCGCTGGTCGCGATGGGGCTGACGCTCCAGTACGGCATCGCGCGCATCATGAACCTTGCCTATGGCGAGACGATCATCGCGGCAGCCTTCCTTGCCTATGTGCTGTTCAACGGTCTCGGCATCAATCCGGTGCTCGGTCTTCTAGCCGCCGTGCCGCTCGGCTTTGTCTTCGGCTACCTCGTCTACGGCCTGATGATGCGCCCGCTGGTGCGCCGTGCGAAGAACCGGGAGACGCTGGAGATCGACTCCATCCTCGCCACCTTCGGCCTGCTCTTCGTCATCCAGGGCGGCATGCTGGTGCTCTTCGGCAGCAATTATACGAGCTACAGCTATCTCAACATCGGCGTCAGCGTGTTCGGGGCCACCATCGCGGCCAACCGTCTGATCGCCTTCGCGCTCGCCATCGTCCTCGGCAGCGGGCTGTACCTGCTCCTCACCCGCACCCTCTGGGGCACGGCACTGCGCGCCGTCGCCGTCTCGCCGACCTCCGCGCCACTCGTCGGCATCGATGTCGAGCGTGCCGCCCGCACGGCCTTCGCCATCGGCGGAGCGCTGGCGGCCGCCGGCGGTGTGGTCATCTCCATGTACCAGACCTTCACCGCCACGGCCGGTGTCGTCTTCACCATGAAGGCGCTGATCGTCGTCATCATGGGCGGGGTCGGCAATATTCTCGGCGCGCTGTTCTCCGGCCTGCTGCTCGGCCTCGTCGAGACCTTCGTTGCGACCTATGTGGATCCGGGCCTGACGCTCGCCGCCACCTACCTCATCTTCCTCGCCATCCTGCTCTGGCGCCCCGCCGGCCTCTTCGGGAGGAGCGCACGATGACGGCACGCACGCTTTTCGGCCTCCTCGTCGCCGGCCTCGTTCTCGCCGCGCTCGCCGCCCTGCTCTTCTTCGCCGGACCCTATGCGGTGACATTGATGATCGGCATGACCGGCTATGTGGTGCTCGCCACCGCCTGGGGCCTGTTCTCCGGCCCGACGCGCTATGTCTCGCTCGCCACCGTCGCTTTCTTCGGCATCGGCGCCTATACGGTCGGCGTCTTCAGCGAGACCCTGCCCTATCCGCTCGTCCTTTTCGTCGCGGCGATGATCGGCCTTGCGGTGGCGCTGGTCGTCGGTCTCTCGACGCTCCGCCTTGCCGGCGTCTATTTCGTGATCTTCACCTTCGGTCTTGCGGAGCTCATCCGCCAGCTCGTCACCTGGTACGAGGTCAACGTGACGGGCACGCTTGGTCGCTACATCTTCCTGCCCGTGACGCCGGAGGGGATCTACTGGCAACTGCTGGCGCTCGCCGCCGCCACCTTCCTCTTCTCCTGGGGCATCGGCCGCACGCGCTGGGGCCTCGCCTTGAAGGTCATCGGTGACGACGAGGTGGTGGCGAGCCATTGCGGCATCGACATTACCAAGCTCAAGCTCGCGCTCTTTGCCGTCAGTGCCGTGATCATCACGCTCGTCGGGGCCATCCAGGCGCCGCGCTGGACCTATATCGAGCCGAGCATCGTCTTCAACCCGACCATCTCCTTCCTGACGCTGATCATGGCGCTGCTCGGCGGGGCGGACCGACTGTGGGGCCCGCTGCTCGGCGCCATTCCGCTCTTCCTGCTCTTCGAGTGGCTTTCCGCCAACTTTCCGAACCATTATCCGATCATCCTTGGCCTTGTCTTCATCGCCATCGTGTTCCTCCTGCCGAAGGGCGTGCTGGCAGCCGTTGAAAGCCGGCTAAGGAAAGGCGGTGCACGATGAGCGAACTTCTTGCGCTGAGCGGCCTTACCAAGCGCTTCGGCGGGCTTACCGCCGTCAACGCCGTCTCCTTCTCGCTGGAGCGCGGCGAGGTCGTCGGCCTGCTTGGCCCGAACGGCTCCGGCAAGACGACGGTGCTCAACATGATCTCCGGCTTCCTGCCGCCGACCGGCGGGCGGATCGCCCTCAACGGCGAGGCGATTTCCGGCCTTGGCCCGAACCGCATTGCGAGGAAAGGTGTCGCTCGCACCTTCCAGCTGGTGCGCGCGCTTCCCTCGCTGACGGTGGCCGAAAACGTCGTGACCGCACTAGCCTTCGGCCGCCGAACGCTCTGGGGCAAGGCAGCCCACGAGGCAGCCCAGGCCCATCTTGCCGCCGTCGGCCTTGCCGGACGCGCCGACCAGCCGGCCGGCTCTCTCACCTATATCGACCAGAAGCGCATGGAGCTTGCCCGGGCGCTCGCCGCCGAGCCGGAACTGCTTTTGCTCGACGAATGGCTCGCCGGCCTCAATCCGACGGAGCTTCGCACCGGCATCGACCTCATCCTGTCGCTGAGGGAGCGCGGCATCACGGTGCTCCTTGTCGAGCATGTCATGGATGCCATCCGGGCGCTCTGCGGGCGGGCCATCGTGATGAATGCCGGCCGCAAGATCGCCGACGGCCCGACCGCCGAGACGCTGCGGGATCCGGAGGTCGTGCGCGCCTATCTCGGAGACGGCCATGCTTGAGATCCGCGACCTCTCCCTCCACTACGGCCCGCACCTTGCCCTCGACCGGATCTCCGTCACCGTTGGCAAAGGCGAAACCGTCGTCATGCTCGGCGCCAACGGTGCGGGCAAGTCATCGCTGCTCAAGGCCGCCGCCGGCCTCGTCCGGCCCGATCCCGGCGCCGATATCCGCTTTGTCGGCGCGGACATTGCCGGCCGGCCCGCGCATCTGGTGCTCGAAGCCGGCATCGCGCTGGTGCCGGAGGGCCGCGGCGTCTTCGGCGACCTGACGGTCGAGGAGAACCTTGCCCTCGGCGCCTATGCCAGGCGCGCCCGCGCCCATGGCAAGGCGAGCCGCGAGCTGGTCTACGGCCTCTTCCCGAAACTCGCGGACCGGCGCCGGCAGTTCGTCAACACCATGTCGGGCGGCGAGCAGCAGATGGTGGCGATCGGCCGCGCGCTGATGTCGAAGCCCGACCTCCTGATGCTCGACGAGCCGAGCCTCGGCCTTGCCCCCGTCGTCGTCGGCGAGCTCTTCGCCGCGCTCGGCCGGGTGCGCGAGAGCGGGCTGGCGCTCTTGATCGTCGAACAGAACGTCAAGATGAGCCTTTCGATCGCCGACCGCGGCTACCTTCTGGAGGCAGGCCGCATCGTCGGCGAGGATACCGCAACAGGACTGATGAACGACGACGCGGTAAAACGCGCGTTCCTCGGCGCAACCGTCTGAATGTCAAGCAGGGAGCAAACCATGTCCGTCCTTGGACTGAAGATCAACAATCTCGACCAGGCCGCCTCTGACGGGCGCACCTTCACCCGCATCAACCCGATTTCCGGCGAAGTCGCTTCGGAGGTCGCCGCCGCCTCGCTGGAGGATGCACGCCAGGCCGTCAATGCCGCGGCGAAGGCCTTCCCTGCCTGGGCGGCGACCGGGCCCGGCCAGCGCCGAAAGCTGCTTCTTGCCGCCGCCGACAAGCTGCAGGCGAGAACCGCCGATTTCGTCGCCGCCATGGCCGCCGAAACGGGCGCGACGGCCGGCTGGGCAATGTTCAATGTCGGCCTTGCCGCCGACATGCTGCGCGAGGCCGCATCGCTGACGACGCAGATCACCGGCGAGATCATCCCCTCCAACCGCCCCGGCTCGCTCGCCATGGGCGTGCGCCAGGCGGCCGGCGTCGTCCTCTCCATGGCGCCGTGGAACGCGCCGATCATCCTCGGCGTGCGCTCGCTCGCCACCCCGCTTGCCTGCGGCAACACGGTGGTGATGAAGACTTCCGAAATCTGCCCGCGCACCCACCGGCTGATCGTCGACGCGCTGCACGAGGCCGGTCTGCCGGAAGGCGTGCTCAACGCCATCTCCAATGCGCCTGACGATGCCGCCGCCATCGTCGAGGCGATGATCGCCCATCCCGCCGTGCGCCGCGTCAACTTCACCGGCTCCACCCGCGTCGGCCGCATCATCGCCGAGACCGCCGGGCGCTACCTGAAGCCGGCGCTGCTGGAACTCGGCGGCAAGGCGCCCTTCGTGGTGCTCGACGATGCCGATATCGACGCGGCCGTCGCCGCCGCGGCCTTCGGCGCCTACATGAACCAGGGCCAGATCTGCATGTCGACCGAACGCATCGTCGTCGACGAGACGGTCGCCGACCGCTTCGTCGCGGCGCTCGCCGAGAAGGCGGCAACCCTCGTCGCCGGCGATCCGCGCGAGGGCAACACACCGCTTGGCTCGGTCGTCGATGCCCATGCGGCCCAGAGGCTGGAACAGCTCATCCGCGACGCCGTCGGCAAGGGCGCGGCGCTCTCGGCCGGCGGCAGCGTGCGGGGCACGATCGTCGACGCCACCCTGCTTGACCGGGTGACGCCCGCCATGCGCATCTACGGCGAGGAGAGCTTCGGCCCGGTCGTCAGCGTCATCCGCGTCGGCTCGATCGACGAGGCGGTGCGCGTCGCCAACGACACGGAATACGGCCTTTCCGCCGCCGTCTTCGGCAGGGACGTCAACCGCGCCATGCAGGTCGCCCGCCGTATCGAATCCGGCATCTGCCACATCAACGGCCCGACCGTGCATGACGAGGCGCAGATGCCCTTCGGCGGCGTCAAGGAATCCGGCTACGGACGTTTCGGCGGCAAGGCCGGCATTGCCGAATTCACCGAGTTGCGCTGGATCACCGTGCAGGACGGCGCCATCCATTATCCGATCTGACCCATGGCGCTCCTCCACAACAAGACCGCCATCGTGACGGGCGGGGCCGGCAGCATCGGCCTTGCCGTCGCCCGGCTTTTCCTTGCCGAGGGTGCCAATATCGTGCTCGTCGACAACGACCGCGCGGCGCTTGAACGGGCCGTTGCGGGCCTGCCGAAGGAGCGTGTGGCCTGCGCGGCAGCCGATGTCACCGACAGTACTTCGACGCAGGCCTATATCGGCCTTGCCGTCGAGCGCTTCGGCGGCATCGACGTGCTGTTTTCCAATGCCGGCACTTTCGGCACGGTCGCACCCATCGCCGACTATCCGCTCGACATCTTCGACGCCGTGCAGGCGGTGCACGTGCGCGGCGCCTTCCTTGCCGCCAAACACGCCGTGCCGCATATGCGCGATGGCGGCAGCATCATCATCACGTCGAGCGTGGCGGCGACGCGCGGCGATCCCGGCGTCTATGCCTATATCACCGCCAAGCACGCCCAGACCGGCCTGATGCGCTGCCTTGCCAAGGAGCTTGCCCCACGTGGCATCCGCGTCAACACGGTCAATCCCGGGCCTGTCGACAACGGCTTCCAGCTTGCCGTGGAACAGGGCCTCGGCGCCGCGACCGGCATGGACGGCACGGATTTCTTCAACAGGCTCATCCCGATGGGCCGCCATGCCAGCGCCGAGGAAATCGCCCGCTCGGTGCTCTATCTCGCCTCTGACCAGGCAAGCTTCATCACCGGCACGATGCTGATGGTCGATGGCGGCATGAGCATCTGACCGCAGCACGGCAAAAGACCCGGATGCAGGGAACATCCGGGCCTTCGGGGAGGTCAATGGGGAGGTGCTTACTTGCAGACCTTGATCTTCTTGATGATGACGTTGCCGTAGTAGTCGTAGGACTTTACCTTCTTGATGAAGCAATGCGGCTTGTAGCCGTAGCTGTAGTAGCCGGCCTGCGAGGGGGCGGCGAAGGAGACGGCAGCGACGGCGGCGATGGCAGCGGAAACGATGATCTTGCGCATGGGGTCTCTCCTGATTTCTTTGGGATGAGCCTCTCTCATCCGGTGACCAGAAGGTCGCACATCGCCGCGCCCGTCGCTGTTCCGCAGGAAACAGGCCCTTTTACCTGACGCCGAAGCGATTTCGCTTCGGCTGGAGCAGCTCTAGCGAAAAAGCCGCTCCACATAATCCCGCCCGAGCCCGACCTTCTCATAGTGGTCACGACAGAGGGCAATGTAGTTGTGCACGTCGAAGAAGCCGTCGGGCTCTCCCTTGTCGTCGAGCCAGATCAGCGGCCCCTTGACCTGGAAGAACACCTTCATCGGTTGCTCGTGCTCATAGGCGACGAGCGTGTGGCCCTCGCCGGGCGTCTCGTAGACGAAGTCGCCGGCCGTCGCCGTCCAGTCGTGCTCCAGATAGCCCCACTTGCCGGAGATCGTATAGGCGAAGACCTCGTGCGGGTGGTAGTGGCGGTTCACCAGCCCCGCCTTCTTCGCCATCAGGATGTCGCACCACTTGTTCTGCGTCGGGGAGATCCACAGCGGACGGGAGGAGACGGTCTCGGTGAAGGGCACGTAGTAGCGCTCGTCGTCGGTCGGCGCGTTCTGGAGATAGACTTCCGGCAGGGCATCCGGCTGGAACACCTTGTCGATGGGCTTCAGATCCTTCCAGAATTCGTTCTTTGCAAGCTCGGGCATGGATTTCCTCCTCGTATGATGGTTCAGGCGCGGACGGCGATGTCGAGCAGCGCGAGCGTCCGCTTCGTCTCGATATGGTCGATCGCCTCGGCAAGTGCACCGGAAAGGGCGGCGCCGTCGGTGACACGTCTTGCATAGGCCCGGCTCGCCTCGGCGACCTTCACGAAATCCGGCACCGGCGAAAGCGCGGTCAGCGGCATGCGGTTGGTCTTCGCCGCATACCCGTCCGGATAGAGGCCGAGCACCGACTGGCGCACCGCACCCCATTCGGCATTGTTGACGATAAGGACAAGGATCGGCAGTTCCAGCGCCTCGGCGATCTGATGGCAGGCGACGGGATTGGCGAACATGTACGAGCCGTCGCCCATGGTGGCGACGATGAGCCGCTCTCGCCGCGCCAGCTGCATGCCGAGCGCGGCGGGAAAGGACCAGCCGAGGCCGCCGGAATGCGGCTCCTGATACCAGGCCTGATGATGAGAAAGCGTCATCGGTGCCAGCGGGCAGCCGAGTTCGGAAAGCACGGTGGCATTCCGGCCCGCCAGCGCCTCGGAGAGCGTCAGGCTGACGAAATCCTTCGTCATCGGCGAGCCGCCGCCGCGCCGGGCCGCATCAAGAACGCCGGCGCGGGCCATGCGGTTGCGTTCCGCAACCGCCGTGGCACGACGTTCCGCCGTGGCGCGATGGGCGGGCAGCAGCAGGTCCATCGCCGCCTTCAGGGCCAGCAGGCCGGTATCGACATCGCCGGCGAGCGTCACGTCGGAGCGGAAGTAGCGTACCGGCTGGCGCTGGCAGAGCGGATCCTGGGCGAGCTGGATGACCTTGCAGCCGGGCCGGAGCAGATGGACATCCGGCGACCAGGGCGCCAGCGCATCGAGGACGAGCACCACGTCGGCGGCCTCCAGCAGGGGCCCCGGATCGGCCTGTGCGGCCATCGGATGGTCCGTCGCCATGGCAAGCTGCACCGCCCAGTACTGGCAGACGGGAATGCCCCAGTCACCCGCCAGCGCCGCAAGGGCGGCAAACCCCTCGGCCGACCCGGCGCCGTGCTGCGCGAAGATAACCGGGTTCTCCGCCGCTGCCAGAAGACGCGCGGCCTCCGCAACCGCTTCGGCCGATGGCGTGGAGACGGCAGGCATCATGGTTGCCGGCGCCGCAAGGTCCTCTGTCGGGCAAGGCTGGCAGAGCACCTCGCGCGGCAGGCTCATATAGACCGGCCCGCGCGGCGTGGAATTGGCGATGGCATGCGCCCGGTCGACCATCTGCGGGATATGCTCGGGGAAGCGCAGCTCGTCGTCCCACTTGCAGGCCTCGCGCACCAGCGCCGCCTGGTCGCGCATCTCCTGCCCCCAGCCGATCGGCACGGTGCGTGACCCCTTTCTTCCGCGCTCGGTGACCGGCGTGCGGCCAGAGAACAGGAGAACCGGGATATGCTCCATCGCGGCGTTGATGGCGCCGATGGCGCAATTGGCGAGGCCGACATTGGTATGCGCCATCACCGCCTGGGCACGGCCGGTGGCGAGATAATAGCCGTGCGCCATGCCCATCGCCGCCGATTCATGCGGCATGACGAGCGCTTGCGGCAGGGCGATGCCCTTCGCCTCCGCCTCGGCCAGGCCCTCGATGATTGGCGGAAAATCCGTGCCGGAATTGGCGAAGATAAAGTCGATGCCGACCGCCTTCAGTCGGGCGAGCAGCGCACCGCCCGCCGTCATTGCCGGCGCCCCGGCAAGATCGTCTTCGCCCATCGGAACCTCCCCGTCGTGCGGCAGCCTGCCCGCGGCCGCCGGTTTCCTCGAACCGGACGGCACAGGTCTCAGGCAGCACTCTGACAGGCAGGACAGTGATGTAAAATGAAATGCCGGCCGCGATACATAACGAAAGCCGTATGAATTGCTCTCAGTGCAGCCCGCCGACGCCGAGCAGCGCCTCAACCGCGTGCCGGTCGGCAGCGAGCGCCGCCGGAGTGCCGGTCCAGGCGATGCGGCCGCGCTCGAGGATGATCACGTCGTCGGCGAAATCGAGCGCGCTCTGGATGCGCTGTTCGACAAGCAGGATGGTCATCTCGCCGGAGGCCGCAAGCGTACCGAACGCCGCCATCAGTTCCTCGCAGATAACAGGGGCAAGGCCCTCCAGCGGCTCGTCGAGCAGGAGCACGGAGGGTTGGCCGAGAATGGTGCGCGCCGTCGTGAGCATCTGCTGCTCGCCGCCGGAAAGCTGCGAGCCGAGGTTCCTGCGCCGCTCCTTGAGCCGAGGGAACATGGCATAGGCCTCATCGATAGCCGTGCGCGGGCGGCCCTTCAGCCCGACGAAGAGGTTTTCCTCCACCGTCAGCGTCGGGAAGACGTCGCGAGACTGCGGCACGTAGCCGAGCCCCTTCAGCGCGCGGGCGGAGCTGCCCATACCCTCGATCGCCTCTCCGCCGAGGCGGATAGCGCCGCCATAACGCTTCGTCTGGCCGGCGAGCGTGGCGAAGAGCGTGGATTTTCCCATGCCGTTGCGGCCGAGCACGGCGAGCCTGCGGCCGGCATCCGCGGCAAAGGAGATATCCTCCAGAACCCGCGTCGGGCCGTAGCCGGCGGAAAGACCGGCGATTTCAAGCGACGCTGCGGGCATCGGCATAACTCCCGAGATAGGCCTGTCGAACACGGGCGTCCTTCGTCACCGCGTCTGGCGATCCGTCGAAGATGATCTCGCCCGCCGCCAGCACGATGACGCGCTTTGCGAAGCGGAAGACAAGGTCCATGTCGTGCTCGATCATCAGAACGGCAAGATCCGCCGGCAGATCGGCAATCGCCTGCTCGATGCGCGCCGTATCGCTCTGCGGCACGCCGGCGGCGGGCTCGTCGAGCAGCAGGACCCTGGGTTTGAGCGCAAGCGCAAGCGCGAGTTCCAGCAATCTTTGCTGGCCGTAGGCGATCTCGCTGACGCGGCGGCCGGCAAGCTGGGCGATGCCGAGCCGGGCAAGCAGCGCATGCACCTCGTCCATCACGTCAGGCATGGCGCGGTGGCTGGCGAACATGCGGCCGGACCGGCCTTGGCGCTGCAGGATGGCGAGCGCGACATGTTCCTCCGGCGTCATCTCGGAGAAGAGCCGCGTCACCTGGAAGGACCGCACGAGGCCGCGGCGCACGCGCTCCGTCGGCCCGAGGCGGGTGACATCCTCGCCGCCGAGCGTGACCGTGCCGGAATTCGGCAGGAGATTGCCGGTGACGAGGTTGACGAAGGTCGTCTTGCCGGCACCGTTCGGGCCGATCAGCGCAACCCGGTCGCCCGGTGCCATCGACAGGGACACATCGTTGGTGACGGCGAGGCCGCCGAAGCTCCGCTTCAGGTTGCGGACATCGAAAATCGCGTTCATCGGTCCTTCCTCCCGCGGCGTTCGAGGAGGGCGGCGAGCGAGCCGTAGAGCCCCTTCGGCGCGAAGAGCACCACGGCGATCAGCAGCGCGCCGACGATGGTGAGCCAGTGGAACGGATTGGCCGCCGAGACGACGTCCTCGAACCACAGGAAGGAGAGCGTGCCGATCAGCGCGCCATAGAGCGAGCCGGTGCCGCCGAGCACGAGCATGACGAGGGCTTCCGCCGAAAGCGTGAAGGACAGGCTGTCGAGGCCGACGACCTGGGTCGAGATGGCGTTGAGTGCCCCGCCCGCCCCGGCGACGGCGCCCGAGATGGCGTACATCCGGATCAGCGTGCCGTGCACCGAGGCGCCCATGGCGCGCACGCGCAGCGGGTCCTGCTTGATGCCGCGGCAGAGCATGCCGAAGGGCGAGCGCACGATCTGGCGCAGAACGACGAAGACGGCGACCAGCAGCACGATGCCGAAGACATAGGCCGTGCGGCCCCACAGGTCGAATTGCCAGAGGCCGAAGACGGCATCCGGCATGATGCCGGCAAGACCGTCGCTGCCGCCGGTCCAGCCGGACGCCTTGTTGGCCGCCTCGTGGGCCAGATGGACGGTGGCGATGGACAGCACAAGCTGCGGCAGGCCATGCGCCCGCAGAACGACGGCACCGGAGACAAGGCCGGCGAGCGCACCCGCGACCACGCCGACGGCGAGCATGGCGATCGGATCGGTAATGCCGAAATGGGCCGCCGCGATGCCCGCCCCATAGGCCCCTGCACCAAACAGCGCGGCATGGCCGAGCGTTGCCACGCCGCAGTAGCCGGTGACGAGATCGAGCGAGAGGACCAAGAGCGCGATCGCCGTGATGCGTGTCAGCAGCGCGAGGTTGTTGGGAAAGAGGAGATAGCCGAGGACGGCGACCACAAGGATAACGAGGACCCCGATCGCATCGCGCGTCAGGCGGGCGCGGCGGTCGTGGGTGGTGGAGAGGTTGTCGGTGTTCATGGTGAGCGCCATCACTTCATCCTTCCGGCAAGGCCGCGCGGGAAAATCCAGACGATGGCGATGACCGCGAGATAGAAGAAGAATTCGCCGAATTCCGGCATCAGGTAGCGCCCCGTCGTATCGATGGCGCCAAGCAGCAGGCAGGCGGCGAGCGCACCCGGAATGGAGCCCGCCCCACCGACCGAGACGACGACGAGGAAGGTCACCATGTAGCGCAGCGCATAGTAGGGCTCGATCGGCAACAGCTCGGCGCCGACGACGCCCCCGAAGGCGGCAAGGCCGACCGCGACGGCGAAGCTGACGGCATAGACGACCTCGGTCTTCACTCCGAGGGCGGCGGCCATGGCCGCGTTGTCGACGCTCGCGCGCAACTTCACGCCGAAGGCCGTGCGCTCGATGAAATACCAGAGGCCGAGCGCGACCGCGGCACCGCAGGCAATGACGAAGAGGCGATGCGCCGAAACAGTACGGAAGCCAAGGCTGACCGGCTCGCGCAGGCTTTCCGGCGTCGGAATGGTCTTCAGCGTCGGCCCGAAGACATAGTTGGCGATGCCGATGACGCAGAAGGTGATGCCGATGGTCATCAGCACCTGCGTCAGCTCCGGCTGGCCATAGATGCGGCGATAGAGCAGGCGCTCGACGGGAATGGCGATCAGGATGGTGCCGAAGACGGCAAGCATGACGGCAACGGCATAGGCAAGGCCGAGGTCGCGCGCGGCATAGGAGGCGATGTAGCCGCCGATCATCGCGAAGGCGCCATGCGCGAGGTTGACGACCCGCATCAGCCCCATCGTCACCGACAGGCCGATCGAGATGACGAAGAGCACCATGCCGTAGGCGAGGGCGTCGACGCCGATGCTGAAGACCGTTTGCATCCAACTATCCTGCTGTGGTGGAGGAACAGCCCCTCATCCGGCCTGCCGGCCACCTTCTCCCCGCGAGCGGGGCGAAGGGACATGCTGCACCGTTCTCCTCAAATCTACACCGTGGTGCGGGGCACGTCCCCTCTCCCCGTCTGCGGGGAGAGGGTTAGGAACAAGCCATTTGCCAGGCAGCAACGATTGTTATTTCGCCGCCGCAAGGCCGGGGTCGCCCTGCTTTTCGAAGGTCTGCACCTCCTTGTTGTAGTAGGTCCCGTCATCGGCCTTGGCCACTTCGCGCAGGTAGATGTTCTGCGTGATATGACGGCTTGCCGGATCGATCGAAACCGGTCCGCGCGGGCTTTCCCAGGAAAGACCCTTCACGGCCTCGACCGCCTTGGCCGCATCCTGCGCGCCGCCCGTCGCCTCGATCATCTTGTAGATGACATGCATGCCGTCATACGCGCCAACCGCGGGGAAGGAGAGCTCCGCCGGATTGCCGATCGCCTTGCCGGCGGCCTCGACGAATGTCTTGTTCTCCGCTGAATCGTGTGAGACGGCATAGTGGAAGGTGGTCGTGAGACCCAGCGCCGCCTCGCCGAGCGCCGGCAGGTCGGATTCCTGCGTCAGGTCGCCGGGCGCGAAGAACTTGATGCCGCCGGCTTTCAGACCGTTCTCGTTGAAGGCCTTGACGAAGCCGAGCGTCGTCGGACCCGAGGGCAGGAAGGCAAAGACGCCTTCGGCGCCGGAATCCTTGATGCGCTGCATGATCGGCGAGAAGTCGTTGGTCTGGAGCGGCATGCGGATCGCCTCGACAATCTCGCCGCCCGCCGCCTCGAAGCCCGCCTTGAAGGCAGCTTCCGCATCCACGCCCGGACCATAGTCGCTGACGACGGAAATGACCTTCTTGGTGCCACCGTCGAAGGCGACCTTGGCGATCGGCGTCGAAGTCTGCCAGGTGGTGAAAGAGGTGCGCACCACATAGGGGCTCTTGGTGACGATGGCTGACGTCGCCGCGTTCATCACCACCATCGGCACATTGGCCTGTTCGAGCAGCGGGGTCGCGGCCATCGCATCCGGCGTGAAGTAGAATCCGGCCAGGTACTGCACGCCTTCCTTGACGACGAGCTCCTGCGACAGCGCCTTGGACTGGGCCGGATCGGCGGTCGGGATGTCGCGGTAGATCACCTCGATCGTGTCGTCGCCAACCGTGTTGCCGTTCAGCGCCATATAGGCGTCGATGCCTGCCTTGAAGTTCTTGCCCTGGAGCGCGAAGGGGCCGGAGAACGGCCCGACGACGCCGACCTTGATTACATCGGCATGGGCAGCACTTCCCATCAGCACAGCCGCCAGCGCGGCGATCGCGACATGTTTCATGTTTTCCTCCCTGAAAGGCCGGTCTCCCACCGGTGCTCGATCCTGTCCAAAACTGGATTTTTGTCAGATTGACAGATGAAACGGTAATGTAAAATGAAAAAATCTGGCTATTTCATAACTTAGGAATTATGAAAATACATCAGGCCGCACCTAGATGCCGAACGGACGACAGCAGCGTATCGGCCAGGCGAAGGGCGGCGCCGGTGGCGACCACCATCTGTGGCAGGATCATCCATTCCAGCGTCCAGGCCGCCCCGGAACGCTCCTGTTCATGCACCATCGCCTGCGCCAGACCGCCGAGCTGTGCCGCATTGAACCGGGCGAGCGCGACCAGCCCTTCGGCGGCGACCGGGTTCTGCTTGTGCGGCATGGCGGAGGAAGAACCGCCGCCGGCAAGCGCGATCTCGTCGCCACGGTCGGCCATCAGGACGACATCCTGCCCGATCTTTCCAAGGCTGCCGGTGATGCCGGAAAGGAGGGCGGCAAGGTCCATGATGCGGTCCCGCTGGCTATGCCACTGCGGGACATCCACAAGACCGAGATTGCGGGCAAGCGCGGCACGCACGGACGGTGCTTTCTCGCCCAGTTTCTCCAGCGTGCCCGCCGCGCCGCCGAACTGCACGACAAGCCCCTCCTCCATCAGACCCTTCAGGCGCGTATGATGGCGCTCAAGGGGCGCACGCCAGGCGCCGACGCGGTCCGCCACGGCAATGGGGATGGCAGCCTGCATGCGGGTGCGCCCCATCAACACCCGGTCGCCGAAGGTGACGGCGAGACCATCGAGCACGCCGGTCAGCGCTTCCACCCGGTTTTCAAGAACAGGCAAGACGCGTGAGAGGCGCAGCATCAGTCCGCTGTCGACGACATCCTGGCTGGTCGCGCCGACATGTACATGCCGGCCATGCGGCTCGCCGACGGCGGCGCGGAGTTGGCGAACGAAATCGGGCACCACCACACCGTCGCGGGCGGTGGCGGCCCTGAGGCTTGCGACATCCGGCGAGAAGCGGTGCGCGGCAGCCTCGATCGCCCCGGCGGCTTCTGCCGGGATCACACCCGCCTCTACTTCGGCCCTTGCCAGCGCCACCTCGAACGCGAGCATGGCCTCAAGCTCAGCAGCGACGGAAAACAGCGCAGCCACCGCCTCGTCGCCGAGTAGGCCGGAAAGATAGGGATGGTCGAAGGGAGAAACGGTCATGGGTCGCTCTTTTCCGGTCGGAAGCGCGTGGATCCTCCGGTCAAGCCCGAGGATGACGGAGAGGAGGAGAGGTCACGGACCTCATGAACGATGCGGCATGCGGCGCCGTCAATCTGACTGCAAACCTCGCTTCTTTCGTCATCCTCGGGCTTGATCCGAGGATCCATGTAGCCGGTGCCGAGCTTAGCACACAGCCTAGATATCGAAGAACACCGTTTCCTTCTCGCCCTGCAGATGAATGTCGAAGCGGTAGCTGTCCCCGTCCACCGCTGCGATCAACGTCGACACGCGCACCCGGTGTTCGATGCGGGCGAGCACCGGGTCCTCGGCATTGGCCGCCTCTTCATCGGCGAAGTAGAGACGCGTGTTGAGGCCGAGATTGATACCGCGGGCGACGATCCAGAATGAAATGTGCGGCGCCATCGGGCGGCCGTCCTTGAAGGGGGCGCGGCCAGGCTTGATGGTCTCGAAGCGGTACTCGCCGGTCTCTCCGTCGGTGGCGGCACGACCCCAGCCGGTAAAATTGGGATCGGCGCTGCCGCGCAGCTCCGAGGGGCTGTTGTAGAGACCTGCCGCATCCGCCTGCCAGATCTCGATCAGCGCATCCTTCAGTGGCGTGCCGGTGCCGTCAAGCACCCGCCCGGTGATGGTGATGCGTCGCCCGAGCGTCCTGTCGTTCACCATGGTGGCACCGAGATCGCTCTCATAGACGCCGGCAATGCCGGAAAAATTCGGCGTGAGACCGATATGGACATAGGGGCCTGCCGTCTGCGAGGCGCTTTCCTTGAGATAACCGAGCGGCTGCACCATCAGTTGCCCTCCATCCGGTTTTCGAAGAGCGTCGAGCGACGGCCACGCAGCACGATGTCGAACTTGTAGGCGCGCGCATCCATGGGGATCGTGTTGCCCCAATCGAGCGCGGCGACCAGCTGCTCGATGGCCGCCTTGTCCGGAATCGTCTGCACGATGGGACATTTCCAGATCATCGGATCGCCCTCGAAATACATCTGCGTGATCAGCCGCTGGGCGAAACCGTGGCCAAAGACGGAGAAATGAATATGCGCCGGGCGCCAGTCGTTGACGCCGTTCGGCCAGGGATAGGGCCCGGGCTTGACGGTGCGGAAGGCATAATAGCCATCCTCGTCGGTGATGGTGCGCCCGCAGCCGCCGAAATTCGGATCAAGCGGCGCGAGGTAGCTTTCCTTCTTGTGGCGGTAGCGCCCGCCGGCATTGGCCTGCCAGAACTCAAGCAGCGCGCCCGCCACCGGCCGCGCCCGCTCGTCGAGCACCCGGCCGTGCACGATGATGCGCTCGCCGATCGCGCTTTCGCCCGGTTTTGCGAAATTGTGAATCAGGTCGTTGTCGAGCTCGCCCAGCATCGCGTGACCGAAGACCGGGCCGGTGATTTCCGAAACCGTGCCGTCGAGCGACAGAAGGGCCTTCTGCGGCGAGCGCAGCACGGAGGTCTTGTAGCCTGGCGTCAGGCCCGGCGGATGCCACAGGCGATCACGGGAGAAGAAGGCGCCTGTTTCGGGCTTGCGATTGGAAAGGTCCGTCATGGTTTCCTCAGGCCGCCTTTTCGGCGTCCATATCCTCGAAGACGTGCTTGGCGATCTTGATCGCCCGGTTGGCCGCCGGCACGCCGGCATAGATCGCGACATGCAGAAGCGCCTCGGCGATATCCTCGCGGCTGGCGCCGGTGTTGACGGTGGCGCGCACATGCATCGCCACCTCCTCATCGTGACCGAGCGCGGCGAGCAGCGCGATCGTCACCATCGAGCGCTCGCGCATCGTCCAGCCGGGCCGCGACCAGACCGTGCCCCACGCCGCTTCGGTGATCAGCTCCTGGAAGGGCTGGTCGAAGGCGGTGGCGCCGGAGGAGGCGCGGTCGACATGACTGTCGCCGAGCACCGCGCGCCGGGTCACCATGCCCTGGCGGTAGCGGTCGGAAAAGGTATGCGCATCAGCCATGGGGCTCGTCTCCGGCAGGTAGGGTGGCGATGAAGGCGCGGATCATCTCCGACAGCATTTCCGGCTGCTCGACGCAGGGAATGTGCCCGGCATCCTTGATGACCTCGTAGCGGGCGCCGGCAATGAGCTTTGCCATGGACAGCACCACATCCGGCGGGGTCGAGCCGTCCTGGTCTCCGACGACGCAGAGCGTCGGTACGGCAAGGCGTTCCGTCGAACGGGTGAGGTCGGCGTCGCGCAGCGCGGCGCAGGTGGCGGCATAACCGACCGCGGACTGGCGGGTGAGCATGTTGCGGTAGCCGTGATAGGCGGCGTTCTCCGGACGACGGAAGGCCGGCGTGAACCAGCGCTCCATGACGGCGTCGACGAGACCTTCGATACCCTTCGTCTCGACGCTTTCGATACGCGCATTCCACATCTCGGCCGTGCCGATCTTGTGCGCCGTGTCGCAGAGCACCAGCGCCCGGACGAGGTCCGGCCGCTTCGCCGCAAGGCCCTGCGCGATCATGCCCCCGACGGAAAGGCCGCAGATGACGGCGCCCTTCACATCCAGCCGGTCGAGCAGTGCGGCGAGATCAAGGACATGGTCGTCGATCGAATAGGGCACCTGGCCGAGATCGGACAGGCCATGGCCGCGCTTATCATAGGTAACGATGGGGAAGTCGCCAGCAAGGCGCACGACGACGTCACGCCAGATGCGGAAGTCGGTGCCGAGCGAATTGGCAAAGACGATCACCGGGCGGCCCGCCGGCCCGCCGATCAGCTGGTGGTGCAAGATGACGTCGTTGACGGTTGCGAACTGCACTTCTGTCTCCTCCCGGACCCTCAGATTGGCCCCTTGATCTGGTTAGGTAAAATGATATTTCATGCCGTTTCGTTAACTTGAGGGTTATGGAAACCATGGTCGACAGCCGTATCAAGTTCCGCCATCTGCAGACCTTTGTCGAGGTGGCCCGCCAGAGAAGCGTGATGAAGGCAGCGGAAATCCTGCATGTCAGCCAGCCTGCCGTGACGAAGACGATCCGTGAACTGGAGGAGGTTCTCGGCGTCGCCGTCTTCGAGCGCGAGGGGCGCGGCATCAAGATCACCCGGCATGGCGAGGTCTTCCTCAAGCATGCCGGCGCAGTGCTGGCGGCGCTCCGGCAAGGCTTCGATTCGGTCTCACAGGCGCTTTCCGGCGATGCCCCGCCGATCCGAATCGGCGCATTGCCCACCGTCTCGACGCGCATCATGCCGAAGGCGATGGCGCTGTTTCTCGCGGAAGAGACGGGCGCGCGCTTAAAGATCGTCACGGGCGAAAACGCGGTTCTGCTGGAGCAGCTGCGCGTCGGCGACCTCGATCTCGTCGTCGGGCGCCTTGCCGCACCGGAGAAGATGACGGGCTTCTCCTTCGAGCACCTCTATTCGGAAAAGGTGGTCTTCTGCGTGCGCGCCGGCCATCCGCTGCTTGCCGGCGGATCGGCCTTTGCCGGGCTCGACGCCTATCCCGTGCTGATGCCGACGCGCGCCTCGATCATCCGCCCCTTCGTCGAAAGCTTCCTGATCACCAACGGTATTGCCGGCCTTCCGAACCAGATCGAGACCGTGTCCGACGCCTTCGGCCGCGCCTTCGTGCGCGAAAGCGATGCGATCTGGATCATCTCCGAAGGGGTGGTGGCAGCGGATATCGCGGATGGTGCGCTCGCGGCGCTGCCGATCGATACGAGCGGCACGAAGGGGCCCGTCGGCCTCACCATGCGCACCGACGCCGTACCGTCCATGCCACTGTCCATCCTCATCCAGACGATCCGCGAAGTGGCAGGCAAGGTATCGCCCGCGGCTTGAGCCCTTCGCCCCTCAGCCAGAGGGTTCGCCACAATTGCGGGCGCAAAGCCGCTTCGCGCTTTTGCTGGAATTGCTCTAGGAAGGGTGCATGACAAGCGAACTTATCTCTTTCCGCACCGCGATCGTCGCGCTTCATCCCGATCTGGCAGATGCCGCCTTCCGGCTACTGCCGGGCGGTTGGCATTCGCGTGCGGTGGCGGTGGACGAACGTCGCGTCTTCAAGTTCCCACAGGGCGAGGAGGCGGAACAGGCGCTGCGCCGCGAAGCCTCCATCCTCGCGACCATCCGCCCGCATCTTGCGATGCCCGTTCCGGACCTTCACCTCCACGAGGGCGCACCGCTCTTTTCCGAACACGCAATCATCCCCGGCGACCATTTGGAAACCGCTCACTACGAGACGCTGCCGGAGCCGGCGCGAAGGGCCTTGGGTGAGACGCTCGCCCGATTCTACACGCAGCTGCATGCCCTCCCCCGCCCGTTGATGGAGGCCGCCGGCGCGCGGCCCATCGAGCGCTGGCTGGATGCCGATGGCATCGCGGCAAGGGCCCTGCCGCTGCTGCCGGAAGACCTGCATGGCTTTGCGAGCGAAACCCTTTCCGGCTGGCGCACGCTGGCGCCGGATCCTCATGGCGAAACCTACGGGTTCTTCGATGGCCACGGCTGGAACATGGCCTTCGACCATGCCGCCGGGCGGCTCAATGGCATCTACGATTTCGCCGATTCCGGTTTCGGCCCACTGCACCAGGATTTCATCTACACGAACTTCATCAGCCCCGACCTCACCGCGCGGGTTGCGGACAGCTATGAACAGCTGACGGGCCGGGCGCTCGATCGTGCCCGCATCCATCTCCTGACCGGCGTGCACCGGCTCTGGGAACTTGCAGCCCTCGCCGAAGCGTCGGAGCACCACGCGACGATGATCGCCTCCATCGCCGCCTGGGCGGCGCGTCAGTAGGGCAGGCCGACGTAGTTTTCCGCCAACACCATTTCGGCCGCGCGGGAATGGGTGAGATAGTCGAGCTCGGCTTCCTGGATCTTCTGGTCGAAATCGCCGGCCCCGGGAAAACGGTGCAGCATGCTCGTCATCGACCAGGAGAAACGCACAGCCTTCCAGACCCGGGCGAGCGCCCTTGCCGAATAGGCGTCGAGGCCGGCCTCGGAGCGCTCCCGATAGTGTTCCACAAGACCGGAGAAAAGGTAGTGTACATCGCTTGCGGCAAGGTTCAGCCCCTTGGCGCCCGTCGGCGGCACGATATGGGCGGCGTCGCCGACGAGGAACAGCCGGCCGAAGCGCATCGGCTCGGCGACGAAGGAACGCAGCGGCGCGATCGATTTCTCGAAGCTCGGTCCGGTGACCAGTGCCTCGCCATGATGGGCGGGAAGGCGGCGGCGCAGCTCGTCCCAGAAGCGCGCATCGGACCAGGCTTCGATCTTCTCGTCGAGCGCGCACTGGAAATAATACCGGCTGCGGGTGCGCGAGCGCATGGAACAGAGGGCGAAACCGCGCGGATGGTTGGCATAGACCAGCTCGTCGCTGACCGGCGGCACCTCTGCGAGGATACCCAGCCAGCCGAAAGGATAGACCTTTTCGAAGGTGCGGATCGCCTTCTCCGGCACGGCCTTGCGGCTGGCGCCGTGGAAACCGTCGCAGCCGGCGATGAAATCGCAGTCGATCCGGTGCGTGATACCGTCCTTCTCGTAGGTGACGTAGGGCGTGGCGCCGTCGAAGCCATGCGGCGTGACATTTACCGCCTCGTGGATCGTCAGCCGGCCGTCGGCTTCCCGCTGTTCGATGAGATCACGGGTCAGCTCCGTCTGGCCATAGACCATGACGCGCTTGCCGCCGGTGAGATCGAAGAGGTCGATGCGGTGATCGCGACCGTCGAAGGCGAGCGAAAAACCGTCATGCGGCAAGCCTTCGGCATGCATGCGCGCGCCGACGCCGGCCTGGTCGAGCAGTGCAGTCGTACCCTCCTCCAGCACCCCGGCCCGCACGCGGCCAAGGATATGCGCGCGGCTCGACCGGTCGAGGATCACCGTCTCAATGCCGGCATTGCCGAGCAGCTGGCCGAGCAGCAGGCCCGAAGGCCCCGAACCGATGATGACGACCTGAACGCGCATAGTGTCCTCCCGAACTGGCATTTCGCAAATTGTCGGCGGGAAGGGTGGTGCCGAGCAATGGACGGATCGGCCACAAAATTGTACAAATCGAACATCGCGAAATAGTGGCAGAACGATGAAGCGACCGGCCCCGACCTACGATCTCTACGGCGAAAGAGCCGGAAACGGTCCGGATTTCTGGCTGCACTGCGAAACGATCCCTTCGCGCAGCAGCCTGCACCGCTACGAGATCGGCCTGCATCGGCACGAGAGCTTCTTCCAGATCCTGTATATTTCCGCTGGTTCGGGCGATGCGCTGTTCGAAGACCGGCGGTTGACGCTGACCCCGCCCGCCATCGCCACGGTGCCGCCGGCGCTTGAGCACGGCTTCCGGTTTTCCCGCGATGTCGACGGCTATGTTTTCACCCTGCTCGCCTCACATCTGCGCCTTGCCGGCGAGGCAGGACGCTTCGTTTCCGAGCCGCGCGTGACACCGCTCGATCCCGGCGATGCGGACGGCGCCTTCGTGCTTTCGACGCTCGGGCGGCTTGCCGCCGAATGGACGACGCGGCGAAGCGGGCGCACCGACCTGATGCAGGCCTATCTGGTCTCGGTCCTGACGCTTTCCGCGCGGCTCTGGAGCCGGGACGAAACAGCAGGCGACGCCGGTGAGACGGCACGGCGCATGGAACATCTCAACGGTCTGATCCAGCAGCATTTCCGCGGCCAGAAGCCGGCCGGCTTCTACGCCGGCGAGCTCGGCATCTCGCCGACGCATCTCAACCGTATCGTCAAGGCCGCGACGGGCCTGACGGCCCATGCCTATATCGGTCGAAAGCTGATCGACGAGGCGAAACGCGAACTCGTCTTCACCGAGGCGCCAGCGCAGGAGATCTCGCTTGGCCTCGGTTTTGCCGACCCCGCGTATTTTTCCCGCTACTTCCTGCGCCAGACGGGCGAGACACCGCGCGCCTGGCGGCTGCGGGAACGGGAGCGGCTTTCCGCTCAGTCGTCGGAATAGCGCTCCTCGGCCCAGGGGTCCCCGCGCATATGATAGCCGTTACGCTCCCAGAACCCCGCCTGGTCGCCGGGCAGGAAATCGATGCGCGTCAACCATTTGGCGCTTTTCCAGAAATAGAGATGCGGCACGACGAGGCGCATCGGCCCGCCATGCTCCGCCGAGAGCGGCTGGCCCTCCCAATGGGTGGCGAGGATAGCGTCCCCGACAGCGAAATCGGCGAGCGGCAGGTTTGTCGTATAGCCGTCATAGCTCGTCAACATGACGAAACTCGCCTCCGACCGCGGCATGACACGGTCGAGCAGATCACGGGTGGCGACACCCTCCCAGCGGTTGTCGTAGCGCGACCAGGTGGTCACGCAATGGATGTCCGAAAGTCTTTGGCTCTGCGGCAGTGCCAGGAACTCCGTCCAGCTGAAGGATTGCGGGTTTTCCGCGCCACCCTTCACGTCGAGCCGCCAGCTTTCCCGGCGGATGGCCGGCTGCTGGCCGAGATCGAGCACCGGCCAGTTCTTTACGAGATGCTGGCCGGGCGGCAGGCGGTCGGTCTCGGGCCGGGAAATGCGCCCCGTGAGGAACCTGCCCTCGTCCGCCCAGCGGCGTTTCGTGCGGGTGAGCTTGCTGTCGTCGTCGCTCATGGTGGCCTCCTGCTGCGGTGCAAAAGGTGGGGCCGCGACCTTGCTTCTGTCAAGATCGGCACCCGGCGGGGCCGGAATTGCCTTTAGGCGAGCACCGGCCGCAGTGCCGCCTGCACCTCGCGCATCGCCGGCAGGTAGCGGGTCACCATCTCCTCCGCCGAGGCGAGGGCGGCCGGCGCACCGATATTGAGCGCGGCGACAACGCGGCCGCGGGCGTTTTCGAGCGGCACGGCGATGGAGCGAAGCCCGATCTCCAGCTCCTGGTCGATCAGGGCAAAGCCGTTCCGCCTCACGCCGGCCAACTCCTCCATCAGCGCCTCCGGCGCCGTCTTGGTATAAGGGGTGTTCGCCTTGCGATCGGAAGCTTCCACAATCGCCCGCGCCTCCGCTTCCGGGAGAGCGGCCAGGAGAACGCGACCCATCGAGGCGCAGTAGGCCGGCAGGCGCGAACCCGGCGTGAGGTTGATCGACATCACCCGCTTCTGTGCAGCCCGCGCCACATAGACGATTTCGACCCCGTCCAGTACCGAAGCGGACGCGCTCTGGCCGACCCTTTCCGAGAGCTGGTCGAGATAGGGCTGCACCAGCCGCGGCAGGGGTGTCGCCGAGAGATAGGCATGACCGAGGCGCAAAATCTTCGGCGTCAGTTCGAAGAACTTGCCGTCATAGGCGGCATAACCAAGTTCGGCCAGCGTCAGCAGGCAGCGCCGCGAAGTCGCCCGGTCGAGGCCCGTTTCCTTTGAAACATCCGTGATGGTGAGGCGGGGTTTTGCCTCACCGAAGGCCTCGATGACCATCAGCCCCTTGGCAAATCCGCCGATGAAATCCGTTTCCCGCACCTTTGTCTCCTCATCGGCTGGCCGGACGGCATAGTAGCATGCAGGGGCGCCGCCGCCTGCCCCTTCTGTCTCCGCCCTCTCCTTTGTCACTTCGGGTCTGGCCCGAGGATGACGTCGAGAGCGGGGTCGGCGCCGCAGCTGATCCCACCACGGCGTTCAATCCATTTTGTGCGATTATTGAACAAATGTCAAATATCGCACAAAGTGGATTGCCGGTTTACCGGTTTGGATTTACCTCTGTTGGCGACAACGGGAGATTTTGCATGGACAAGACAATTCCCAGCCTTGCGGAGGCCGTATCGGGCATCGGAGACGGCGCGGTTGTGATGATCGGCGGCTTCGGTGGCTCCGGCGCCCCGATCGAACTGATCCACGCCCTCATCGACAAGGGCCCGAAGGGCCTGACAGTCATCAACAACAATGCCGGCAACGGGCGCATCGGCATCGCCGCGATGATCGATGCCGGCATGGTGAAGAAGATGATCTGCTCCTTCCCCCGCTCCACCGATCCGCGCGCCTTCACCGACCGCTATCTCGCCGGCGAGATCGAGCTGGAGCTGGTGCCGCAGGGCACGCTCGCCGAGCGCATCCGGGCCGGCGGCGCCGGCATTCCCGCCTTCTACACACCGACGAGCTACGGCACGGAGCTTGCCAAGGGCAAGCCGGTCGCCGAATTCGACGGCCGCATGTATGTGCAGGAGCGCTGGCTGAAAGCGGACTTCGCGCTGATCAAGGCGCATGTCGGCGATACCAACGGCAACCTCACCTACAACAAAGCCGCCCGCAATTTCAGCCCGCTGATGTGCATGGCGGCGACAAAAACCGTCGTGCAGGTCAGCAAGCTGGTCAAGCCCGGCGGCATCGATCCGGAACAGGTCATCACGCCCGGCATCTTCGTCGACCAGCTCGTCGAGGTTTCCGACCCGAAGCAGGAAGAAGATCTCATCCGTGCAGGAGTGACCTACGCATGACCGTCGATACACGTGAAGACATCAAGCTTTCCAACGCCCAGATCGCCTGGCGCGCCGCGCAGGACATCTTTGACGGCGCTTATGTGAACCTCGGCATCGGCTTTCCCGAAATGGTCGCCCGCTACCAGCCGGAAGGCCGCGCGGCGATCTTCCATACGGAGAACGGCATCCTCGATTTCGGCGAGGCCCCACCCGCCGGAGAAGAGGACTGGGACCTGATCAACGCCGGCAAAAAGGCCGTGACGCTGAAGCCGGGTTCGGCCTTCTTCCATCATGCCGACAGCTTCGCCATGGTGCGCGGCGGCCATCTCGACGTGGCGATCCTCGGCGCCTACCAGGTGGCCGAGAACGGCGACCTCGCCAACTGGCGTGTCGGCTCCAAGGGTGTGCCGGCGGTCGGCGGGGCAATGGACCTCGTGCATGGGGCCAAATCAGTCGTCGTCATCACCGAGCACGTCACCAAGAACGGCGAGCCGAAGCTCGTCGAGCGCTGCACCTTTCCGCTGACGGGCGTCGGCTGCATCACCCGCATCTATACCAGCCATGCCGTCATCGACGTTTCGGGCGGCCGCTTCGTGCTGCGCGAAAAGCTTGCCGGCATGAGCTTTGACGAATTGCAGGCGATGACCGGCGCGAAGCTGCATGTCGATGGCCCCGTCGCCGATCTCGTCGTGCCGGAACTCTAGGGAAAACCCGAAGCCGGTTTCGCCCCGGGATACTGTTTTTGACGCATTCCCCAACACCGAAGGGCGACCCGTTTCGGCCGGGAATGCTTGAGAGGAACATCATGTCTGACGCCTATATCTGCGACTATATCCGCACGCCCATCGGCCGTTTCGGCGGTTCGCTCTCCTCCGTCCGCGCCGACGATCTCGGCGCCATCCCGCTGAAAGCCCTGATGGCGCGGAATGCGGGCATCGACTGGGAAGCGGTCGACGACGTGATCTTCGGCTGCGCCAACCAGGCGGGCGAGGACAACCGCAATGTCGCGCGCATGTCCTCGCTTCTCGCCGGGCTGCCGGTCGCCGCGTCCGGCACGACGATCAACCGGCTCTGCGGCTCGGGCATGGATGCCGTCATCGCCGCCGCCCGCGCCATCAAGTCCGGCGAAGCGGAACTCATCGTCGCCGGCGGCGTCGAGAGCATGAGCCGCGCGCCCTTCGTGATGCCCAAGGCGGAGACGGCCTTTTCCCGCCATGCGGAGATCCACGACACGACGATCGGCTGGCGCTTCGTCAATCCGCTGATGAAGAAACAGTACGGTGTCGATTCCATGCCGGAGACCGGCGAAAACGTCGCCGAGGATTTCAAAGTCTCCCGCGAGGATCAGGATGCCTTCGCCGTGCGCTCGCAGGCCAAGGCCGCCGCGGCGCAGGCGAACGGCCGGCTGGCGAAGGAGATCACGTCCGTCACCATCGCGCAGCGGAAGGGCGATCCGGTCGTGGTGGAGAAGGACGAGCACCCGCGCGCCACGACGCTTGAAGCCCTCGCCAAGCTGGGCACGCCCTTCAGGAAGGACGGCGGCACGGTGACGGCGGGCAATGCCTCCGGCGTCAACGACGGTGCCGCAGCGCTCGTCATCGCCTCGGAGGCGGCGGTCAAGAAATACGGCCTGACGCCCATCGCCCGCATTCTCGGCGGCGCCATGGCTGGCGTTCCACCGCGCATCATGGGGATCGGCCCGGTCTATGCCACGCAGCGCCTGTGCGCCCGGCTCGGCCTAAAGCCTGCCGATTTCGACGTGATCGAACTCAACGAGGCCTTCGCCTCGCAGGGCCTTGCGACGCTGCGCGCGCTCGGCATCGCCGATGATGCGGATCACGTCAATCCGAACGGCGGCGCCATCGCACTCGGCCATCCCCTCGGCATGTCCGGCGCCCGCATCACCGGCACGGCGGCGCTCGAATTGCAGCTCACCGGCAAGAAGCGTTCGCTCTCCACCATGTGCATCGGCGTCGGGCAAGGCATCGCGGTGGCACTCGAGCGCGTCTGAGGCTTCGCCCTGCTCCTCTCCCTGCAAGCGGAGAGAGGGAATGTGCCCCACGCCGCAAACTGGCAGGAAAGCCGTTACGACATCCCCTTCTTCCCGCCCGCGGGGAGAAGGTAGCGAAAACCGGATAAGGGCTGCGCGCAAAAACGGCGCCTCGGAAGTATCGTCGCATCCCGTCGGCACAGCGCTTTGGCGCTGGCAAAGTCCGCCGCCGCCTCTCCCTCGGCAATCGAACGTTGACAGCGCCCCCGCGCTCCTGCACCCATGCGGGTCATCCTTCTCGCATCGATGACGGATCCGCCATGTCCAAGACCACCCGCGCCACCCAGGCCCTTGCCAAAGCCGGCGTTTCCTTCACCGTCCATACCTACGAGTACGATCCGAATGCCGACCGCGTCGGCATCCAGGCAGCCGCGGCGCTGGGAGAGGATCCGGGCCGGGTGCTGAAGACGCTCATGGCGGAGGTGGACGGCAAACCGGTCTGCGTCATCGTGCCCTCGGACCAGGAGGTCAGCATGAAGAAGCTGGCAAGCGCCTTCAGCGGCAAGTCGGCCAACATGATGAAGCCGGCAGATGCCGAACGGCTGACGGGCTTCGTCGTCGGCGGCATCAGCCCCTTCGGCCAGAAGAAGCAGGTACCGACCGCAATCGAGGAGGCGGCGCTGGCCTATGACCTGGTCTATATGAACGGCGGGCAGCGCGGCCTTCAGGTGCGTCTTGCCCCGCGCGACGTTCTGGCGGCGGTGAAGGCGATCGCCGCGCCCGTGATTGCCTGATTGCGCCTTCTCTTTCGGCGCCGGGCACACTAAGTTTCCTTCATCCGAGTAAAACAGACAGGCATGCCATGACCTATCCCGCCAATTCCGCCTCCGCCGTCGATCCGCAAAAGCTCGACAAGCTCGCCGAAGTCGCCGTGCGTGTCGGCCTTCAGCTTCAGAAGGGGCAGGATCTCGTGATGACGGCACCCATCGCCGCCCTGCCGCTTGCCCGGCTCATCACCAAGCACGCCTATATGGCCGGGGCCGGTCTCGTCAGCACCTTCTATGCCGACGAAGAGGCAACGCTCGCCCGCTACCACCACGCGCCGGACGAAAGCTTCGACCGGGCGAGTGACTGGCTCTACGAGGGCATGGCCAAGGCCTATGCCAACGGCGCCGCACGCCTTGCCATTGCCGGCGACAATCCGATGCTGCTCTCGGGTGAAGATCCGGGCAAGGTCGCCCGCGCCAACAAGGCGAATTCCATGGCCTACAAGCCGGCGCTGGAAAAGATCGCCAATTTCGACATCAACTGGAACATCGTCTCCTATCCGAACCCGTCCTGGGCCAAGCAGGTGTTCCCGAACGACCCGGAAGAGGTGGCGGTCGAAAAGCTCGCCAATGCCATCTTCGCCGCCTCGCGCGTCGATGTCGCCGACCCCGTCGCCGCCTGGGCGGCGCACAATGCTGGCCTTGCCAAGCGCTCGGCCTGGCTGAACGGCGAGCGCTTCGCCGCGCTGCACTTCAAGGGGCCGGGCACGGACCTGACCGTGGGACTGGCGGACGGCCACGAATGGCACGGCGGCGCATCGATGGCCAAGAACGGCATCACCTGCAATCCGAACATCCCGACGGAAGAGGTCTTCACCACGCCGCACGCGCTGCGCGTCGAGGGCCATGTCTCCTCCACCAAGCCGCTCTCCCACCAGGGCACGCTGATCGACGATATCCAGGTACGCTTCGAGGGCGGCCGGATCGTCGAGGCGAAGGCGTCGAAGGGCGAGGCAGTGCTGAACAAGGTGCTGGACACCGACGAGGGCGCGCGCCGGCTCGGCGAAGTGGCCCTCGTGCCGCATTCCTCGCCGATCTCGGCGAGCGGCATCCTGTTCTACAACACGCTGTTCGACGAGAACGCCTCCTGCCACATCGCGCTCGGCCAGTGCTATTCGAAGTGCTTCCTCGACGGCGCGAGCCTGACGCCGGATCAGATCCGCGCACAGGGCGGCAATGAAAGCCTCATCCATATCGACTGGATGATCGGCTCGGACAAGGTGGACATCGACGGTATCCGCGCCGATGGCAGCCGTGCGCCCGTCATGCGCGGCGGCGAGTGGGCATGAACCATCTCGGCGTGATCGGCGGCGGCGGATGGCTGGCCGGGGCCTTGCTCCGGCCGGTGCTGACCGACCGCCTCATCAAGCCGGCCGACCTTGTGCTTTCTTCCCGCTCGGGCAACATTTCAGGCTACGAAGCCTGGCCGGGCGTGCATATGACGACGGACAACGCGATCCTCGTCGATGCCTGCGACACCATCGTCCTGTCCGTCCGAGCCGGCGATCTCGACGAGATCGATATCGACCTGCGCGGGCGGTTCGTCATCTCCGTCATGGCGGGGGTGACGGTGGAGGAGATCAGCGACCGCTTCGGCGCGCGGCGTATCGTGCGGGCGATGCCGAATGCCTGCGCCGAGCAGCGGCTGTCCTTCACGCCCTGGTGCATGACCGACGACGTGCGCGACCCGGAAGCGGATTTCGCGCGGCGCTTCTTTGCAGCCTCGGGCCGTCAGCACTTCATCACCGACGAGCACGAGCTCGACTATTTCACAGCACTGACAGGATCGGGCGCGGCCTTTCCGGCGCTGATGGCCGATGCGATGATCCGCCATGCGATCGAAGCGGGCATCGGCCCGGAGACGGCGGTCCTTGCGGTCCGCCAGCTCTTCCTCGGCGCCGCCACGCAGATGGCCAGTGTCAGCGATACGCCGGCCGATATCGTGGAACTGTTCATGGAATACCATGGCACCACGGCGGCCGGCCTTTCCGCGATGATCGACGCCGATCTCGCCCATGCGATCTTCACCGGGTTGACGGCTGCACGCCGGCGGGCGCAGGACGGCGCGGACTGATCCCGTCGGATACCGGACGCGCAGCCTGCGCCCGCTGGCTAAGCCAGACGCTCCCGAGCACCACGAGCATTCCTGCGATCTGCAACAGGCCGAGATCCTGCCCGAGCAGCGCCCATCCGAGCACGACGGCAACGAGCGGGCTGAGGAAACCGAGCGGCGAGATCGTCGCCGGGTCGAGCCGCGCAAGACCGCGGAACCAGACGATGTAGGTGAGCGCAGCGCCGATCACGCCGAGATAGAGGAACCCGAGCAGGTTTTCCGTCGTCGGCACCGGCAGGGCCGGCTCGAACCAGAGCGCGACAGGCACGAGCAGCAGGCCGCCCGCGGTGAGCTGCCAGGCAGTGAAGGTAAGCGGTGGCACCGGCGGCTTCCAGTGGTGCGACAGCACGGTCCCGAAGGCCATGGCAACCGCGCCGGCAAGACCAGCGGCGACACCGACCGGGTCGAGGGCCGCCGAGGGCGTCAGCACCAGCAACGCTACCCCGCCTATACCGGCAAGACCGGCGAAGACGGCGAGTGGCCGCACCGTCGTGCCGATGACGGCGCGCGAAAGCCCGAGCACGATCAGCGGCTGGATGGCGCCGACCGTTGCCGCAACGCCGCCCGGCAGACGATAGGCCGAGACGAACAGCATCGCCCAGAAGAACGAGAAGTTCAGCGCGCCGAGCAGGAAGGTCCGCGGCCACCAGACACCCTGCGGCAGGCGCCGGACGAGGAGCAGAAGAAGGAGCCCCGCGGGCAGCGCGCGCAACATGGCGACGGTGAGCGGATAGCCGGCCGGCAGAAGCTCTGTCGTCACGACATAGGTACTGCCCCAGACGGCCGGAGCGGTTGCAGTGAGGAGGACATCGGTGGTGCGAGACATGATTATCTCCAATAAAAGAATCTTGAAATCAAGATATATCATTTTATCTTGACGTCAAGACGATGGGGCCGCTAAATCCGGCCATGGATCACGTCGACAGAATTCTTATGCAATGGAGGCAGGAGCGGCCCGACCTCGATATCGCGCCGATGGGCCTGCTCGGCCGCCTCGCGCGGCTGCGCACCCATCTTGCGCGGGAAATCGAGAAGGCGATGGCTGCGCACGGGCTGAACTCGGCAAGCTTCGACGTGCTGGCGACCCTGCGCCGTGCCGGCCCGCCCTACCGGCTTTCGCCGGGCGATCTGCTCGCCACCACCATGGTCAGCTCGGGCACGATGACCAACCGGCTCGACCAGCTTGAAAAGGCAGGCCTTATCGAACGCTCGCATAACCCCGAAGACCGGCGCAGCGTCATCATCGCGCTGACGCCGACGGGATTTGCACTGGTCGATGTGGCGGTCACGGCCCATGTGGAAAACCAGCACCGCCTGCTGGAGACGCTGAGCGCGGACGAGCGCGTGGCACTGGACGACCTTTTGCGAAAGTTCCTCGCCGCGTTCGAGTAGAGCATCTCCGCTTTTCCTCGACGCGGAACCGTTTCGCGGTTTTTCCGGATTTCTCCCGATCAGAGACTGCCGGCGAGCCGCTCGACGCGTGCTAAATGCGCCTTGCGTTTCTCCTCGCTCGCACGGTCCATGTCGTGCAGGCTCACCATCCTGAAATCGAGGCCCTTGGCGCAGAAGGCGGCGATGCCGCGCTTCAGGAGCCGCTTCACCGGGTTGCCCATATAGAGATGCACCACCCACCAGGGTGAGCCGGTCGTGGTGAAGGCCCAGAAGAGACGGATATTGCCGAGCCGCGGCTGGATGCGCCCCCCGGCCGGATCGTTCTCGAAGGCGACGCCAGGGGCGAACACCCGGTCGAAGAACCCCTTCAGGATGGCCGGGAAATTGAACCACCATTGCGGAAAGACGAGCACGAGCCCTTCCGCCGCTTTCAGGCGGGAGACGAAGGGTTCGGCATCGGACGGATCATAGCCCGGTTCGAAATAGCGCGACCGCTCGGAGGGCGTCAGACGCGGATCGAAGCCCTCGCGGTAGAGGTCGAGCAGATCGACCACATGGCCGTTTGCCTCCAGCCTCCGCCGCACCGTTCCGGCGATGCCGGCGGCAAAACTCTCTTCCAGCGGATGGGCGAGCACGAGCAGGATGCGCATGCCGGCCTCAGAACAGCGAGCCCTGGCGGGGCGCGGGCTTTTCCTCCACCTCGCCCTTCATGCCCTTCTTGCGTGGCGGCACGCCGCCGCCGGCTCCGGTGACGGCATCCACCGTGCCGTCGGCGAACTCGATGGCAATGGCGCGGCCGGAGCCAAGGCTGGCGGCGCCCTTCACCGGCGCCCCCTCCTCGTCGCGCACCAGCGCATAGCCACGCTTCAGGACATTCCGGTAGGAAAGCGATTGCAGCATGCGGTCCTGCGCCTGCAGAAGGGCGCGGCGGCGGGCAAGGTCGCCGGCAAGCGCGCTTTCGGCACGCAGCGCAAGACCCGACAGGCGGTCACGCGCGCGACCGGTTTGCGCGGCGATACGGGCGGGTGTTGCGCGCAGCGAAACATCGAAAGCGGAAAGGCGCGCACGGACCTGGTCGAGCCGGCGCTCGACGATGCGGTCGGCGCGCTGCAGGCGGTCGGCGACGCGCTGGCGCCGCTCGGCGATGCGCGTCAGCAGCATGTCGGGCCGCAAATGCGCTGCCGTACGCTCGAAGGCGCGGCGCTTGCCCACGGTGTTCATCTGCAGGCCGCGGCCAAGGCCCGCCGCCGCCTCGTCGAACCGGCGGCGCGGCAAGGCGAGAAGCTGGTCGAGCGAGGGCAGCGCCCGGGCGAGTGCGCGAACGCCCTGCCGACGGCTGTCCATCTGGCGCGCCGTGGCGCCGCGCAGGCGCGCGGTGAGCGAAGCGATTTCCGCATCGAGATCGGCCTTGACCGGCACTGCCATTTCGGCCGCCCCCGTCGGCGTCGGGGCACGGCGATCGGCGGCGTGGTCGATCAGCGTCCAGTCCGTCTCGTGGCCAACGGCGGAGATCAGCGGGATTTTCGAGGCCGCGGCAGCGCGCACGACGATCTCGTCGTTGAAGCTCCAGAGGTCTTCGAGACTGCCGCCGCCCCGGGCAACGATCAACACGTCCGGTCGCGGGATCGGGCCGGCCGGCTCGAAGGCGTTGAAGCCCTCGATAGCCGCGGCAACCTCCTGCCCCGACCCTTCGCCCTGGACCTTGACCGGCCAGACGACGACATGGACCGGGAAGCGGTCGGCGATGCGGTGCAGGATATCGCGGATGACGGCGCCAGTCGGCGAGGTGACGACACCGATCACCTTGGGCAGGAACGGCAGCGGCTTCTTGCGTTCGGCATCGAAAAGGCCTTCAGCGGCGAGCTTGCGGCGACGCTCCTCAAGCAATGCCATCAGCGCACCGGCACCGGCCGGCTCCAGTGCCTCGATGACGATCTGGTATTTCGAGGAGCCCGGGAAGGTGGTGATCTTGCCGGTCGCGATCACCTCCATGCCCTCTTCCGGCTTGAAGCGCAGGCGCGAAAAGCTGCCCTTCCAGATCACCGCATCGATGCGCGCGCGATCGTCCTTCAGCGAGAAATAGGCATGGCCCGAAGAATGCGGGCCGCGATAACCCGATATCTCGCCGCGCACGCGCACCTGGTCGAAGGCCTGCTCGACCGTGCGCTTGATGGAGCCGGAAAGCTCCGACACCGAATATTCGGCAAGATTGCTGGGCGAATCAGTCTCGGGGAAAAAGCTCATGCGGCAAAGTGTAGTGCGTTTGCCGGCGGATGACAGGGTGCTGCCGCCAGCATCCCCAGCCCACTTTGCGCTTTCCCACCCTATTCCGGCTTCACCCGGTAGAGGCGCAGCACAGCCCCTCCGGCCCCTTCGACCGGTTCGAGATACGCCGGGACCTCCCCTTTCAGAAGGTCGGCATAGAGCCCTTCCGGCTCCGCATCCGCAAGAAGCAGCGTTTCGGTGTTGCCGGGGCAGAAGGCAAGCAGCGTCACGCCGGCACCGCGCAGGAAAGCCTCGGCCTGGCGGGGATTGGACAGGCCGATATGCAGCTGCGTCAGCATGCCGCCCTGATTGCGATGGTAGGGCGCCGAGAGCACGCGATGACCGCTGAAACGCAAGATCGACGTGCCGATATCCGAAACGGCAGCCACCACACCGGCCGGCTCACGGGCGAGCGGCGCCAGAACGGCCTCGTCGGTGCAGGCCGGCGGCTTCGCTCCGCCTGCAAGCTCGGCGCGCAACACATTGCCGGAATAGCCCGGCACCAGGGCACCGGCGAGCGCCCAGGTTGCGGGCGTCGAGGCAAGCGTCAGACCGGCGAAGGCAAGGCCCAGCCTCAGGTTCTTCGGCTGCGCATTGGCGGCCGTGCGCAGCTCGGCGATCATTCGGCCAAGTGGAATGGCGGCGAGCACATGGACGAAGATCGAGCCACGGACCTGGAGGAGGGAAACGGCAAAGGCGACGGCCAGCAGCGCTAGCAGGATAAGATGCGCCTCGGTGGCCTCGCGGCGATAGACGCTTCTGACGCAGACGGCGATGGCGAGAAGACCCGTCGCATAGAAACTGCCGATCGATGTGGGATCGAGACGGAATTGCGCCAGCGCCGATTGGGCCTCGATGACCATGTCGAGCCAGAAGGTCTTCAGCAACGGATCAAGCGCGGCGAGCGGATTGGCGAGGCACCCGGGCGCGACGAGCAGCACCGCGACGGCAACGATGCCCCCTGCAGCCGCAAGGGCAGCCAATCGGCCGCGGAAAGACCAGGTGCTCGCCAGCGAAGCCGTGAGAAACAGCGTGCCGCCGCCGAACGTCGCCAAGGCATAAAAGCCATAGGAGAGGCTGTCGCAGGTCACCTGCGTGTAGCGCGACGGCGCGACGGTGGCAAAGAAGGCGGCGGTCACCGTCAGGGCGAGCGAGAGGCCGAAGGCGGTGGCCGCATCACGGAAAGCACGGCCATGCCAGACCCAGCGCAAGGCGACGACGAGGCAGACCGCGCCGATGAGCGGCGTCGTCTCCACGCCGATGGCAATGGCAAAACCGGCAAGCACGCCGGCAATGGCGTGATCGCGCGCCCGCATGGCGGGGGCGAGCAGCATCGCGGCAATACCGACGATGAGCGCGACCTGGACGTTGTGGTGGTCGATCGAACCGGGCTGGAAGCGGTTGAGCGAGACGACAAGAATGACCGTCAGGACCAGCGTCGCGTGCATCGCCATGGTGCCGCCGAGCCGATAACCGGCAAGCCCCGCACTGAAAAGCACGGGCAGGACGAGGAACGACGGCCAGACGGCAAGCGCCAGCGCCTCGGCCTGTCGCTGCCCGGCGAAGAGCGAGAAGAAGCTGATCAGGTTGGCGATCGGCAGATCGACGAAGCGCGACCAGTGCATGAGCGTACCGCCGGCAAGACCAAGGCGATACTGGGTCGTATCGAACCAGCTCTGCCCGGCCAGGAGATCCCGCACCACGACGAGGCGCATCCTGTCGTCGTTGTCGACCCCGACGTAATCGGTCGCGAAGGGCAGCGACAGTGCGAGCAGAAGCGCAATCGTCAGGAGACTGTAGAGAGCAAGCACACGCCATGTCATCCCGAAGCGCCCCGTGGACGCATCCCGGGTTGCAAACGACAGGGCAGCAGGCATGGATTTCGACACGTTTCGCCCCTTCGTCCACCATTGGAAGCCTGCCGAAACCTAGCCTTAACCTTCTCAAGAAATAGTAAAACCGTGGGTCGCATGAAGGGGCCCGCGCCGGGAGAACGCACCGCCATGACGGAAAACCTGATGGAAGACCTGGAGATCGCCGTGCTGCTGCCCTGCTACAACGAGGCGCAGACGATCGGCGACGTCGTTCACGGCTTTCGCGCCGCCCTGCCGTCCGCCCGCATCTATGTCTACGACAACAACTCCACCGATTCGACCGCATTGCGCGCGGCGCTGGCCGGTGCGACGGTCGTGCGCGAGCGCCGCCAGGGCAAGGGCAACGTAGTGCGCCGCATGTTCTCCGACATCGAGGCCGACATCTACATCATGGCCGACGGCGACGGCACCTACGCCGCGTCCGATGCGGCCGAACTCATCCGCACACTGATCACCGAAGGCGCCGACATGGTCGTCGGCACGCGCCGCGGTGTGCATGCGGATGCCGGCCGACAGGGCCACGCCTTCGGCAACCGCATCTTCAACACCCTGTTCCGCTCGCTCTTCGGCAACGATTTCTCCGATATCTTCTCCGGCTACCGCGCCTTCTCGCGTCGCTTCGCGAAGAGCTTTCCCGCCGTCTCCGGCGGCTTCGAGATCGAGACCGAAATGTCCGTGCACGCCTCTCGGCTGCGCATGCCGATCGCCGAGCTGGAACTCGACTACGGCCGCCGGCCGGAAGGCTCGCATTCCAAGCTCTCCACCTTCAAGGACGGCGCGAAGATCCTCTGGATGTTCGCCATGCTGATGAAAGAGACACGACCCTTCGTGTTCTTCAGCGCCATCAGCGGCGTCTTCATGGCGGCGAGCCTCACCTTCATGGCGCCGGTTCTGGCCGCCTATTTCCACACCGGCCTCGTCGAGCGCATGCCGACCTGGGTTTTCTCGCTCGCCCTGATGATGATCTCGTTCCTCGTCTTCTCCGCCGGCCTCATCCTCGATTCCCTCGCCCGCGCCCGCGCCGAGCAGTTGCGCATCCACTACATGAACCAGTCCGCAGGCCGGCATATCCGCAGCGTCCGCAAGGCGGACAAGGCCACGCGGCATCTTGCGGCCTGATCGAACGGAAGACGAGCATGAACAGGGAAACCACCAACCGCATTCGTTTCGTCATCGAGGACGTGCTGCCGCCGATCCTGCGCGATTCCGCGCTCTTCCGGCAGGCGGCAAGCCTCGTATGGGGCAAGCACATCGGCAAGCTCGCAAAATTCCGTGAGCGAGCGCCGTTTCTGACTGCCGCGGAATATGAAGACCTCTATCGCGAACATCCACGCGTCCATGCCGGTACGGACAATTCGCAGGCCTGCATCGACCGCATCGTCGGCTCCATCGCCGGGGAAAGCATCTGCGACGTCGGTTGCGGCACCGGCGCGCTGCTCAGCTACATCAAGGCCGGCAACCCTGATCTCAAACGGCTGACCGGCGTCGATTTCGTCGTTGACGACGCAGCCCATATCACAGGCGTCGAATATGTCGCGGCGATGATCGAATCCCTGCCCTTCGCCGATGGCGAGTTCGATACGGTCGTCTGCACCCATGTCATCGAACATGTGCTGGAATACCGCCAGGCGATCGCGGAACTTCGCCGCATCGCGCGCCGGCGTCTGATCATCGTCGTGCCGCGCGAGCGAGAGTACCGCTATAGCTTCAACCCGCATTTCAACTTCTTCCCCTACACGCATTCCTTCCTGCGCGCCGTGCATCCTGTGCCGCCCCGCCACGTCTGCGTCGATATCGGCCGTGACATCTTCTACATGGAAGACCGTGCGGAGGCCGATGCGTGACGGCGAGCGCCTATAGCCCTGCGGTCTGGGCCGGTCTGCTCGGCACGCCGCTCCTGATCGCCACGGGACAGGTGCTGTTCAAGCTGACGAGCGGCACGACCGGCGATTTCGGCCTCAAGGGGCTGGCAGCGCTGGCGTTCAATCCGCTTCTTCTTCTCGCCCTCGCAATCTACGGGGCAGGCACCATCATCTGGATCTTCGTGCTGAAAGCGGTGCCTCTGACGATCGGCTATTCGTTCATGGCGCTGACCTTCTGCTTCGTGCCGCTCTTCGCCAGCCTTTTCCTCGGCGAAGCGCTGACGCTGCGCTACGCGGTTGGGGCCTTCCTCATCATCGGCGGCATGCTCGTCATCAACACCTGACTTTCATCACTCCTCGAAATGTGCCCGCGTCCCGGCATCCGCCGGGAAGAAGCTCTCGATCAGCACGCCCTGGACCAGCGCATCCTGCACGGAGCCGAAGGAGGTAAGCGTGGTGATCCAGTTGAAATGTTTTGTCCCGATCTTCATCTCGATCGGCAGGATCGGCAGCCGGCCCGTCTCCGGAAAGGCTTGCAGCGCGGCCTGGATGTCAGCCGCGGCGGCCAGCCGCTCGATGCGCTTCAGGAGCGGGCTGCGCGGCCCCTGCAGCCAGGCCTCGGCACGGATGCGGTGCACGAGATCGGCGGCCGATTGCGCCCAGTTGACGACGATCGAGCGCAGCGGCGTCGGCCCGAGATAGGCATCGAGGAAGTTGTCGCCCGGCGAGACGGCGATGCCCGCCATGCCGGCAAGGCCAAGAAAGGCCTGGTTGGCAGTCAGCACGTTGTATTCGTGGTCGAAGACAACGCCCGGATAGGGATCGTGGCGGGCGAGGATGAGGCCGATCGCCTCCGCCACGGCAGGCGGGAAGGCGGCAAGGCTCGTGGCCGGCGCCGTTGCGAAGCGTGGGCGAAAGCCGGCGGCGGAAAACAGCAGGCCCTGATCGCGCGCCGGAATATCCAGCACCGCGGAGAGGCGCAGGATCATGCCTTCCGAGGGGCGCGAGCGACCAGTCTCGAGAAAAGACAGGTGGCGGGCGGAAATGCCGGCCTCGCTTGCCAGCTCCAGCTGGCTCATACGGCGATGGCCGCGCCACTCCTTGAGATGCTCACCGAATTCCATGCGGTCCTCCCTTTTCATCTCCCGCACTAAACAGGAGGCCCGGCATGATTTCCATTACCTCCAAGGTAATTGGTTTACATCACCGGCCCCGGCAGGATCAGCACATCGAAACCGAAAGGAGCCCACAATGTTCGCTGCCATCAACCGCAACCTGCTGAAGTCCATCATGCTTGCCGACGGTGTCTTCTCGCTTGCCGCTGCCGTCCTTCTCTTTGCCCTGTCGGGCCCGATCGGCACCCTCGTCGGTCCGCTCGCAACACCGGCTGTCCTCAATGGTTTTGCCGCTTTCTTCGCCCTCTGGGGCGCCTTCCACCTCGCTGTCGGGCGGCAGGAGCAGCCCTCGGTCTCGGCCGTCCGCTTCGCCATTGCGGGTGATGCAGCCTGGATCGTCGGCAGCATCGCCGTCCTCGCCCTCGCCGGCAGCGGGCTGACGCTTGCCGGCATGGGGCTGATTGCGCTTGCCGCCGTGGTCGCCGCCGATGTGCTGCTCCTCAAGAAGATCGGCCTTGGCCGCCGGCAGCGCGCCGCGCTTGCCTGACCGCGCCGATGCCCCCACCACGTGCCCTCGCCATTGGCGGGGGCACGTGCCGTTTCAGGGCCGACACAATGCAGCCGCCTACCGCGCAAGGGAGATTCCCCTTCTCTGGAAAATGCACTACCGTCGCGCCCGAATGAAAACGGGGAACCCTTCATGCGTGTTATTTTTTCCGAGGACCACAAGCTCAGGAACGCTCGTAGCGAGCTTTACGGCGGCGAGCTCGTGCCGCCCTTCGAGGCGCCGTTCCGGGCGGAGTGGATCCTCGCCGCGGTCAAGGATGCCGGTTTCACCGACGTTTCCGCGCCGGTACGCCACGGGCTGGAAACCGCACTGAAGGTGCATGATGCCGGCTACCTTTCCTTCCTGGAAGGCGCCTGGGAGAAATGGAAGGCCGCCGGCTACAAGGGTGAGGCCATTGCGACCTCCTTCCCGGTGCGCCGCACCTCGTCGCGCATCCCGAGCCAGATCGACGGCCTGCTTGGCTACTATTGCAATGCGACAGAAACGGCGATCACCTCCGGCACCTGGCAGGCCGCCGTCTCCTCCATGCAGAGCGCGGTGACAGCGGCCGATATCGTGGCTGACGGCGCGAAGGCGGCCTTCGCGCTTTGCCGCCCGCCGGGCCATCATGCGTGCATCGACAGTTTCGGCGGCTACTGCTTCATCAACAACGCCGCCGTCGCCGCCCAGCGCTTCCTCGACAAGGGCGCCAGGAAGGTTGCCGTGCTCGATGTCGACTTCCATCACGGCAACGGCACGCAGGATATTTTCTACGAGCGCGGCGACGTCTATTTCGCCTCGCTGCATGGCGACCCGACCGAAGCCTTCCCGCATTTCCTCGGCTATGCGGAAGAGACCGGCAAGGGCGCAGGGGAAGGCACGACACAGAACTATCCGATGCCGCCCGGCACTCCCTTCTCCGTCTGGGAGGCGGCACTCGCCGATGCCCTGAAGCGCATTTCAGCCTTCGGCGCTGAGGTGATCGTGCTCTCGCTCGGCGTCGACACCTTCGAGAAGGACCCGATCTCCTTCTTCAAACTGACTTCGCCGGACTACATCACGATGGGGCGGGCGGTCGCGGCCAGCGGCGTGCCTGTCCTCGTCGTCATGGAAGGCGGCTACGGCGTGCCGGAAATCGGCCCCAATGTCGCCAACACGCTGAAGGGCGTTGCCGGCTGAGGCCAGCATCAATTTTCCTGAAGCAAGGCGTCACGATTATCCATTTGCCGCGTGACGCCCCCTCCACTAATGCATGTCCCGCTAAAGTGCGCTGAGGTTCTTCAAACCCGGTGCTTTCAGCGGGCAGCCGGGAGGGCATTTCATGGCCGATCAACAGACAGCGACAGGCGGCGGGCTTTCGGGCTCCGGCAATGCAGGTCTTCTCACCGGGGTCATCCTCTGCCTTGCGTCCATGTCGAGCGTGCAGTTCGGCGCGGCCTTTTCGGCCACCGCGATTGCCGACTACGGGCCCTTTGCCACGACCTTCCTGCGCCTCGTGATGGCAGCGTCCGTGCTGGCGCTGATCGTGCGGCCCCCCATGCGCTCCTACAGCCGCGAACAGTGGAAAAGCGCGCTGGCGCTGGGCACCACGATGGCGGCGATGACGCTCTGCTTCTTCGCGGCCATCGGGCGCATCCCGCTCGGCCTTGCCGTGGCGATCGAGTTCCTCGGGCCGCTCGCCGTGGCGACATGGGGACTCGGCGGCGGCTGGCGGCTGATCTGGCCCCTCGCGGCCTTCCTCGGCGTGGTGCTGCTCTCCCATGACGGCGACGGCTGGGTCGGCGATCCCGTCGGCCTGCTCTTTGCCTGCGGTTCCGGCATCGGCTGGGGCACCTACATCGTGCTGATGAAGAAGGCCGGCCGGGTCTTTCCGGGCCTCGAAGGCCTTGCCATGTCGCTGATCATAGCCGCGGTCGTCGCCGCGCCCTTCGGCCTGGTGCGGGCGCATGAGGCGATGAGCCCGGAAGGCCTCGGCATGATGCTCGGCCTTGCGCTTCTGGTGCCACTCATCCCCTATGCGCTGGAAATGATTGCGCTGCGCCGCATGCCGGTGGCCGCCTTCGGCATTCTGATGAGCCTCGAGCCCGCCCTTGGCGCGCTTGCCGGCTTCCTCGTGCTCAGCCAGCCGATGACGCCTTTGCAGATGCTCGGCACGGGCCTTGTGGTCGCCGCAAGCGCCGGCGTCACCTCCAGCGGGGGCGGCGAAACCTAGGCAAATGCGCGCCTCTTTCATGTTCCTGCCGCAATCGGTAGGTTGAAGCAGAATCATCGAAGTCTCGGGGATGCCTGCATGTACAAGAAATGCGCTGTTGTCGCGGTTGCCGCGGTCTATCTTTCTGCCTGCACGACCACCGACCCCTATACGGGCGAACAGAAGGTTTCCAACACGGCCGGCGGTGCGGCGATCGGCGCGGGTGTCGGCGCGGTCGCCGGTCTCCTGATCGGCAACAACCCGGTGCAACGTCGCAATGCCGCGCTGATCGGTGCCGGCGTCGGGGCACTGGCCGGTGGCGCCATCGGCAACTACATGGACAACCAGGAAGCCGAGCTGCGCGCCCAGCTTCAGGGCACCGGTGTTTCCGTCACGCGCATGGGGGATCGCATCATCCTCAACATGCCGTCGAACGTCACCTTCGCCACGGATCAGGACCAGGTGATCCCGCCGTTCTATCCGACGCTCGATTCGGTCGCGCTCGTCTTGCGCAAGTTCAACAAGACGCTGATCGACGTCGACGGCCACACCGATTCGGTCGGCAATGCCGGCTACAACATGGACCTCTCCAACCGCCGCGCCAATTCGGTCGCCAATTACCTGGCCGGCCGCGGTGTCGACCCGCGCCGCATGTCGGCGATGGGTTACGGCCTGGAACGTCCGATCGCCTCCAACGCCTCGGAAATGGGTCGCGCGCAGAACCGTCGCGTCGAAATCGCGATCTCGCCGCTCAAGCAGTAAGATACCGCAGATTTTCGCGGGGGGCCATCAGGGCCCTTCGCGACCCGGCGCCCATTCCAGCCGCTTGTAATCGAAACCGTATTTCAAGGTCGGCTTGACGATCTCGAAATAGGGCGAGAGATCGAAGTCGCGCGGCGTATAGAGCGAATGATGGCGGATGTGCAGGATTTCTTCGCGCGAATAGGTCGACGTCGCCGCGGCATGGCCGGGCGCTCGCGTGATGTCGGGCAGGATCGGATAGCGGATCGCCTCGAAGGCTTCCGCAATCAGCGTCGAGCAGATCGCCCGCGTCGGATCGCCTGAACCGAAGGCGATCATGCGGCGGCGCCAGCGGACGGGCACCGGCGGCGTGGGCATGAAATAGCGCAGCATGTCCGTGATGTTCTTCAGATCGTATTTCAGCCCGAGGCGCGAGATCATGAAGGCGACGAGCGTGTCGCGATCCTCCGGCGTCAGCCCCACCGGGCGGCAGATGCGCGTATTGTAGGTGCGGTACTTGGTGAGCGGCACGGCAACGCAGCCCTCGCCGAGATTGACCTCGATAAGCTGCGGGCGCTGCGCCGCCGGCAGCGTTGCCTGATCCAACGTCAGCGGCACCTCATCACCGACGAAGAGCGCCGCATGGGACCAGGTGGACTGCGTCAGGTACTTGATCGCGGCCGAGACCTTCTGGTTGCCCTCCACCAGCAATACGTCGCCGGGCCGCAACGTGCGCGCCAGCGTTTCAGGATCGGAAGGCGTGTAGGGCTCATAGCCGGAGGTCTGGCCTTGCAGCTTGTCGGCAAAACGGCGGCCGAGGCGATCGAGCAGCGTGTCGCGGCTTGCGGTAAGCGGCTTCAGTCCGGCGGTCACATCACGTCCTTCGCAGTCTCCACTACGGCCACACTAAAGCATGTCGCGCAAAAGTGTGCAGCGGTTTTACGAGAACGGCGCGCGGAAAATCAGGCCCCCCAGCGGAACGAGCGAGCAAGGATATCGGATGCGCCTTGGCCCGCAGGCGCGACATCCTGTCGAGGTTGACCAAGGCATGCTCGATCCTATATTTAGAATTATTCTAAACTGGATTGTTACCGATGTTCTCCCGCCTTTTCCGCCCCGGCAAACGCAGCCTCGAATCCCTAAGCGAACAGGAGATCCTCGCCCTTGCCATCTCCTCGGAAGAGGACGACGGGCGCATCTACCTTGCCTATGCCGATGCGCTGCGCGACGCCTATCCGCATTCCGCCCGCATCTTCGAGGAGATGGCCGAGGAGGAGAGCCATCACCGCCAGATGCTCATCGATCGCCATGTGGCGCGCTTCGGCGACCGCATCCCGCTGGTGCGGCGCGAACATGTGCGCGACTTCCCGGAACGCAAGCCGGACTGGCTGATCCAGAACATGCCTCTCGAGGCGATCCGCGCGCAGGCCGAGGCGATGGAGGACGCTGCGCACCGCTTCTACCTTGCCGCCGCCTCCCGCACCGAGGACGCCGCAACGCGAAAACTGCTCGGCGACCTGGCGCTCGCGGAGAAATCCCATGAATCGCTCGCCCGCCGGCTTGGCAAACAGCACACACCTGAAGATGTGAAGGCGGAGGAAGACCAGACGGCACAGCGGCAATTCGTGCTGACCTATGTGCAGCCGGGCCTTGCCGGCCTGATGGACGGCTCCGTCTCGACGCTCGCGCCAATCTTCGCCGCCGCCTTCGCCACGCAGGACACCTGGCAGACCTTCCTCGTCGGTCTCTCGGCCTCGGTCGGCGCGGGCATCTCGATGGGTTTCACGGAAGCGGCCCATGACGACGGGAAACTCTCCGGCCGCGGTTCGCCGGTCAAGCGCGGCCTTGCCTCGGGCATCATGACCGCCGTCGGCGGTCTCGGCCATGCCCTGCCCTATCTGATCCCGAACTTCATGCTGGCGACGACCATCGCCGTCTTCGTCGTCTTCGTGGAACTCTGGGCGATCGCCTTCATCCAGAACCGCTACATGGAAACGCCGTTCTTCCGCGCGGTTCTCCAGGTCGTGTTCGGTGGCAGTCTCGTGCTGGCTGCTGGCGTGCTGATCGGCAATGCATAGGGAGACGGAGAGGCCTAGCGGCCTGTCGGGCGGTCCATGTCGCGCACCACCCAGCGGAAGAAGAGATAGACGCCGATACCCATGATGGCGAGCGGCAGGAGATTGGCAGCAGAATCCATTTCGACCTCGATAACCTCCCGGGGAGGGAATTAAGGCCTTGCTAACCAATGTTCAATCCACAAGCCGGCAACGGTCCGTTCACAAAATGCGACCGGTGCTCACGAATTGGAAAGCGGGGCGTGACCGCCCCGCTCCGGTCCCGGTCAGGCGCGCAGCGTGCCGCCCGTGGTCTTGACGACATTGCCGACGATCTTGGCGGTGAGTGCCTCGAAGTCCTCATCCGTCAAGGTCTTGTCGGTCGGCTGGAAGACGACTTCGATGGCGATCGACTTCTTGCCTTCGCCGAGCGATGCGCCCTCGAAGACGTCGAAGACGTTGACGGCGGCGATCAGCTTGCGGTCTGCCCCCGTCGCAGCGCGCACGATGGCGCCGGCTTCCACCGTCTTGTCGACGACGAAGGCGAAGTCGCGCTTGACGGCCTGGAAGGGCGAGAGATCGAGTGCCGGCTTGGTGCGGGTCGCCTTCTTCTTCGGGTCCGGCATGGCATCGACAAAGATCTCGAAACCGCAGAGGGCGCCGGATACGTCGAGCGCGCCGAGCGCCTTCGGGTGGAACTCGCCGAAATATCCAAGCACGATCTTCGGGCCCATCTTGATCGTGCCGGACCGGCCCGGATGATACCAGCCGGGCGCACCGGGCTCGATCTGCACATTGCACATCGGCAAGCCGCAGGCCTCGATCACGGCCAGCGCATCGGCCTTGGCGTCATAGACGTCAACCGGCTTGCCGCCACCCTTGGCGGCATTCGACCAGAGGCGGCCGGAACCGGCAAGCGAGGCCGTGCCGCGGCGCACACCGCCGGCAACGCGGCGCTGGCCCTCGGGCCTGTCGTTCTCATAGGTGCCGGAGACCTCGAAGAGCGCGACATCGCCATAGCCCTTGTCGGCATTGCGCTGTGCGGCGGCAAGCAGGCCCGGCAGCAGCGACGGGCGCATGTCCGACATATCCGATGCAATCGGATTGGAGAGCGCCAGCGAGGCAGCACCGCCGCCGAAGAGTTCGGCATGGGCCTTCGGGATGAAGGACCAGGTGACGGCCTCCAGCATGCCGCGTGAAGCAAGCGCCCGCTTGGCTAGGCGCGAGCGGATCTGCAGCGTGGTCAGGATGCGGCCATTGACGGCACCATGGCTTTCGAGCGGCGCCGGCTTGATGTTGTCGACGCCGTGGATGCGCATGACCTCTTCCACGAGATCCGCCTTGCCATCGACGTCGGGACGCCAGGAGGGGACCGCGACGGAGACCCGCTCGCCCGAGCCGGTGACGGTGAAGCCGAGACGGGTCAGGATATCAACGCTCTCTTGCGACGACACTTCAAGGCCGGTCAGGCGCTTGACCTCGGAGAAGGGGAAATCGACGACCTTGGCGTCAAAACCCTTGTAGCCGACGACATCCGTCTTCGCGGCCACGCCGCCGCAGAGTTCCAGCACCAGCGCTGTGGCGCGCTCGATGCCGGGAACCATGTATTGCGGATCGACGCCGCGCTCGAAGCGGTAGCGCGCATCGGTGATGATACCGTGCGCACGGCCGGACTTGGCGATGTTCATCGGGTCCCAAAGCGCCGATTCGATCAGCACGTCGATCGTGTTCTCGTCGCAGCCTGAATGTTCGCCGCCCATGATGCCGCCGATCGATTCGATGCCGTTGTCATCGGCGATGACGACGTTGGCCGGGTTCAGCGTGTATTCGCGCGTGTCGAGCGCCAGCACCTTTTCCCCCTCGGCCGCGCGGCGCACGACGAGGTTGCCCTTCACCTTGGCCGCGTCGAAGACGTGCAGCGGGCGGCCCTGGTCGAAGGTCATGTAGTTGGTGATGTCGACGAGCGCGTTGATCGGGCGAAGACCTATGGCGAGAAGCCGCTGCTGCATCCAGCGCGGGCTCGGGCCATTCTTCACGCCGCGCACAAGCCGGAGCGCGAAACCGGGGCAGAGATGCTCCTCCCCGCCAAGTTCCAGCTTCACCTTGACCGGCGTCTCGCCCTCGACCGGGAAAGACGGGGCCTTTGGGGCCTTCAGCGTACCGAGGCCGGAGGCGGCAAGATCGCGGGCGATACCGAAAATGCTCGTGCAGTCCGGGCGGTTCGGCGTCAGGTTGATCTCGATGACCGGATCGTCGAGGCCGGCATAGGCCGCATAGCTCGTGCCGACAGGCGCATCGGCCGGCAGATCGATGATGCCGTCATGGTTGTCGGAAATTTCCAGTTCCTTTTCCGAGCACATCATGCCGCGGCTCTCGACGCCGCGGATGGTGCCGACGGCAAGCGTCACGTCGATGCCGGGCACATAGGTGCCGGGCGCGGCGAAGGCGCCGACAAGCCCCGTACGCGCATTGGGCGCGCCGCAGACGACCTGGATCGGGTCGCCCTTGCCGGTATCGACCATCAGCACGCGCAACTTGTCGGCGTTCGGATGCTGCTCGGCGGAAACGACCTTGGCGATGACGAAGGGCTTGAAGGCCGCCTTGTCGTCAACGTCTTCCACTTCAAGGCCGATCGCCGTCAGCTTCACGCAGATCTCTTCGAGCGTGGCGTCGGTCTCAAGGTGATCCTTCAGCCAGGAGAGGGTGAATTTCATGAAAATGTCTCCTTGGATGCCGGTTACGCGCTGAGGCCGCCGAACAATGTGGGCATGTCGAGCGGGCGGAAGCCGTAGTGGCTGAGCCAGCGGACATCGGCGTTGAAGAAGTCGCGCAGGTCAGGCATGCCGTATTTCAGCATGGCGATGCGGTCGAGGCCCATGCCCCAGGCAAAGCCCTGATATTCATCGGGGTCGAGCCCACCGGCGCGCAGGACGTTCGGATGGACCATGCCGCAGCCGAGGATTTCCATCCAGTCGGTGCCTTCGCCGAACTTGACGATCGGGCCCGAGCGATCGCACTGGATATCGACCTCGAAGGACGGCTCGGTGAACGGGAAGAAGGACGGGCGGAAGCGCATCGTGACGCTGTCGACCTCGAAGAAGGCCTTGCAGAACTCTTCCAGCACCCAGCGCATGTTGGCGACATTGGCGGTCTTGTCGACCACGAGGCCTTCGACCTGATGGAACATGGGTGAATGGGTCGCGTCACTGTCCTGACGGTAGGTCTTGCCGGGAATGATGATGCGGATCGGCGGCTTCTGCGCTTCCATGGTGCGGATCTGCACCGGCGAGGTGTGCGTGCGCAGCACCTTGCGCTCGCCGTTCTCGTCCGCGGGGAAGAAGAACGTGTCGTGCATCTCGCGGGCCGGATGGCCTTCCGGGAAGTTCAGCGCCGTGAAGTTGTAGTAGTCCGTCTCGACGTCGGGACCTTCAGCGATGGAAAAGCCCATGTCGCCGAAGATCGCGGTGATCTCGTCGACGATCTGGCTGATCGGATGGATGCGGCCGCGCTCGGCGGGCGAGGAGCGCACCGGCAGGCTGACATCCACCGTCTCGGCGGCAAGGCGCGCCTCGATGGCAGCATCGCGCAGCGCTGTCTTGCGCTCGGTGATCGCATCGGTGACGCGGGTCTTCAACGCGTTGATCGCCGCGCCGCGCGTCTGGCGCTCTTCCGGCGACATGGTGCCGAGCGTCTTGAGGAGTTCGGAGACGGAACCCTTCTTGCCGAGGGCGCCGACGCGCACGGCTTCGATCGCCGCCTCGTCAGAGGCTTCGGCGACGGCGGAAAGGAGGCCATGTTCCAGTGTATCGAGTTCAGTCATCTTTACCTGCTTTGCTTGCGTCGGCCGGGCGGGGCGGCAGGAGAACCTGCGACAGATAGCGGGTTGCGGCGAGGAAACGCCGCAGATCACTACCCATGTGCACGCGCCCGATCAATCGGGTGAGCCATAAAAACTTGGCGAGAAACGCCACGAGAAGACAGAGTTCGGAAAGCGCATCACCGGGCGCGCTCTCCATCCAGGCGGAAAGCGCCCGGCCCGCGGTCGTTTCGCCATCGAGCGCGCTCGGCACGAGCTGGAGAAACAGGAGCCAGAGGTCGCGCGCCTGGGCGGCGGGCAGCGGCATGGCGGCTTCCGGTTCCTCCTCGAAATCCATGTAGCCGACACGGCCGTTTTCGAGAAAGAGATCACGCGGATGCGGGCGTCCGTGACAGAGGTTCAGCGCATGCACGGACCCGAGATCGGCAGCACAGGCAACGAGCAGCGCATCATGGCGCGCCGGATCGGCTGATTTCAGCGTTCCCAGCTGCATGCCGATCGTCGGTCCGGCATCGGACAGGACAAGCGCACTGTCCGAGCGATAGAGCACCTTCGGCACCGGCAAGCCCTCGGCGGCGAAGGCCTCGAGCCGCCGCACCTCGCGATCCACCATAGCCTTGCGGTCCAGACGCGGAGAGGCGCGCAGGAAGGGTTTGCGGAACAGCCGGGCGAGAGCGTTTTGCGCATGCGTCCAGACGATCGGCTTTTCCGTGCCGTAGCGCTTCACCCAGACGGTGCCGAACGACATTTCCACGCGCTCGATACGGCGCGCACCACAGGCAAGAACAGCGAGAAGCGTCTCGATGTCCCTGGGGGTCGCGTCCGGGATCGCGGATAGATCGTTCAGCCTGCCATCCATCTCCAGTCCTCCGATGAGGCCGGTCCACAAAGCAAAAACCCGCACCGGTTCCCCGGCGCGGGTTTCACAACGAAACGATGTTTTGGTTGTGGAAGCGCCGGTTAGTTTACGGCGGCTTCAAACTCATTCTTCGTGCCGGCGTCCTTGAGGTATTCCAGCGCCTTCTTGGCGGCTGCGACGAGCGCGCCGAAAGCTGCGGTCTCATGGATCGCCATGTCGGACAGAACCTTGCGGTCGACTTCGATGCCAGCCTTGTTCAGGCCATCGATGAAGCGGCCATAGGTCAGGCCGTGCTCGCGGACGGCAGCGTTGATGCGCTGGATCCAGAGCGCGCGGAAATTGCGCTTGTTGACCTTGCGGTCGCGGTAGGCGAACTGCTTGGAACGATCAACCGCGGCCTTGGCGGCGCGGATGGTGTTCTTGCGGCGGCCGTAGAAGCCCTTGGCTGCCTTCAGCGTCTTCTTGTGCTTGGCGTGGGAAGTTACGCCGCGTTTTACACGTGCCATGTCATGATCTCCTTAACGTATCAAATCGCGCGACTAGTCTCAGAGACCGTTCGGCAGGTAGTTCTTGATGACCTTCTTGCCATCGGGCTCGGCCAGCACCATGGTGCCGCGCGCGTCGCGAATGAACTTGTTGGTACGCTTGATCATGCCGTGGCGCTTGCCGGCGGCAGCTGCAACGACCTTGCCGGTCGCGGTGATCTTGAACCGCTTCTTGGCAGAGGACTTCGTCTTCATCTTGGGCATTTTGCTACTCCATTCTTCTTGAATTCGAGACACACTGACGAGGTGCATCTCCAGCGTAAAGAACGGCCACGGCATGCCCTGCCGGACCGTTCGGACGGCGGCTTGTAACCGATGTCCCTCAAAAGCGCAACCGGAATCCTCGAACCTCGACATCCGGCAGGCAGAAACGGAAAAGCCGCCCCGAAAGGCGGCTTCAATCCGGTGGTCATGGGGTCGCGATCACCGCGGCGCGAGCACCATCATCATCTGGCGGCCTTCGAGCTTCGGCTCGGCTTCCACCTTGGCGATGGTCTGCGTGTCTTCCTTGACCTGCATCAGGAGCTTCATGCCAAGCTCCTGGTGGGCCATTTCGCGGCCGCGGAACTTCAGGGTCACCTTGACCTTGTCGCCTTCGTCGAAGAAGCGGTTCATCGCCTTCATCTTCACGTCATAATCATGCGTGTCGATGTTCGGGCGCATCTTGATTTCCTTGATCTCGACGATCTTCTGCTTCTTGCGCGCTTCGGCCGCCTTCTTCTGGTTGGCGTATTTCAGCTTGCCCAGGTCAAGGATCTTGCAGACGGGCGGCTCGGAGTTCGGCGAAATCTCCACGAGATCGAGGCCGGCTTCTTCGGCCATGCGGAGTGCCTGATCAGTCGGGACGGTGCCGTGGTTGTTACCGTCGGCATCGATAAGCTGAACCCGGGGAATCCGGATTTCCTTGTTGGAGCGCGGGCCGTCCTTGACGGGGGCTTCCGCTTTAAAGGGTCTGCGAATGGTCGTGTTCTCCTCGAACTGTTTCGATAGATATGGGCCTGCGTCGACCGGGCCGTTTGCCCGCCTGACGGCGTTTTCCGGCAATGTGTTGATCGCGCTTGCGAAGTCAATAGCATGCCGCGTGGAAAAAATCACCACCTGTCCTTGCACGCGCGAATCTGGTCTAGCTCTCGGCAAAAGACCGGCCGGCGAGCGCTTTGCCGCGGTCGGGGCACAGGACAAGGAGATAGGCATGACGGCGTCGAACGGCAACGGGGTCCCTGCGGAATTCATCACCGTGGGCGCGGGTGACGACGCCCGCAAGATCGCGATGGCGCTTCAGCCGGCCGCAGCCGGCAACGATCTGTCGCACGTCATTTGGCTCGGCGGCTACCGGTCCGACATGACCGGCACCAAGGCGGTGGAGCTTGCCGGGCTTGCCGCCCGCCTCGGCACCGGCTGCGTACGCTTCGACTATTCGGGCCACGGCGCCTCCGGCGGCGCCTTCGTCGACGGCACGATCTCACGCTGGCTGGAGGAGACGCTCGCGGTGATCGACCACGCGGCAAAGACGCTCGGCTCGCGCCGCGCGGTGCTCGTCGGCTCCTCGATGGGCGGGTGGATCGCACTGCGTGCCGTGGCCGAACTTGCCGGGCGCGGCGGCATCGACATCGCTGGCCTCGTGCTCATCGCGCCGGCGCCGGATTTCACCTCGGACCTGATCGAGCCGAACCTGACGGAGGCCGAGCGCACGGCGCTGGCCGAGCGCGGCCAGTTCGAGGAGCCGACGCCCTACGGCCCCGACCCGAACATCTATACGCGCAAACTCATCGAGGACGGCCGCGACAACCGCGTTCTGACCGGCGCCATCGAGACCGGCTGCCCCGTGCACATCCTGCAGGGCATGGCCGATCCCGATGTACCCTATGGCCATGCGGTGCGCCTGATGGAGCACCTTTCCGGCGACGACGTCGTGCTGACCATGATCCGTGACGGGGACCATCGCCTGTCGCGCCCGCAGGATATCGCCAAGATCCTCGAGGCAACAGAAGCCCTCGTCCGCGGGCAATGAGGCCCCGGCCCGATCACATTTTAACCATATTCCCGCATCGCCAAATCTCATGATTGACGAAGTGCCCGCCTGACCGTTAACTCTTTGTTAACGATTAGGGGACGTTTCATGGCACGAATGATTGGTGCGAAGGCTGGGGTTGCGGCGGTTCTCGCTCTCCTCGTTTCTTCTTCCTCGGCTTTCACGGCGCCGGCCTCGGCGCTGACCATGCAGACCGGCGGCATCACGTCCCAGCCGATCGGCCATTATGAATTCTGTCAGACCAACGCTTCCGAGTGCCGCACGGGCGTGCGCGGCCAGGCGCCTGCCAAGGTGACAGCCTTCGGCTGGACGGTGGTGCGCGAGATCAACGCCAGCACCAACCGTGCCGTCACGCCGATGACCGACAAGGACCTCTACGGCAAGGACGAAGTCTGGGCCTATCCGGACGGCGCAGGCGACTGCGAGGATTATGTTCTGCTCAAGCGCAAAAAGCTGATCGAAAAGGGCTTTGCTGCCGGCGATCTGCTGATCACCGTCGTGCGCAAGCCGGATGGCGAAGGCCATGCCGTGCTGACGCTGCGCACCACGGAGGGCGACTTCATCCTCGACAACCTCAACAACGAGGTCAAGCTCTGGACGGAAACGCCCTATCGCTACCTGAAGCGCCAGGCTTCCTTCCACGCCGGCCGCTGGGTCTCGATCGAAAACGGCGATGCCGTCATGGTGTCGTCGGTCGGCCAGTAAGACACATTTCGCAGGGGGACTGCGAAGGCCGCGGAGCAATCCGCGGCTTTTGTCTTTTCAGGAACCGGCCCCAACGTTACACCGCCAGGGCCGCCTCGCCGATCCGCTTGTAGAAGAAGGTCGTCGCGCAGAAACGGCCATCCGGGTAGAGCGCATAGTCAGGAATAACCCCGGCGCGTTGCCAGCCGAGGCGTTCGTAGACGGTTTCCGCGGGGCTGCCGGTGGCGGTATCGAGCACCAGCACAGTCTTGCCGCGCTGCGCGGCCTCCGCCTCGGCAGCGGCCATCAGCCTGCGGGCGACGCCGCGGCCGCGCTCGCTCTCCTTGACGAGCAGCTTCTTCACATCCGCCCGGTGCGGCTGGTTCGGCATCTGGCGGATGCCGACCTGCACCGTGCCGACGATTCGCCCTTCCCGTTCGGCGGCAAAGAGCAACGTCGCGCCCTCACCCACCGCCGCCGCCACATCCTGCCAGAAGGGCAGCGCATCGGCCGGCCCATAGGGCGCCATGAAGCCGACGGAGGCCCCGCCGGTCACGCAATCGGTCAGCACATCCGCCAGCTCGCCCAGCCGGGCCCGGGTTTCATCGGCATCGAGCAGCCTGATCTCGCTCATCTCGTCCTCCTGGCTCAGGATCGACCGCGGTCCAGCACCACGGCATAATGCGCCGGCTCCACGCCGGAATTCTCGAAGACATGCCCTTCGGTGATGCTCATATAGAGGCAGTCCCCGGGGTAAAGCTCATGCACGGCCGTGCCGACCGTCATGCGCAGACTGCCGGCAAACAGCCAGACGTGCTGCGTCATGCCGGCCTTGGCCGTTTCCGGCGGATAGGCGATGCGCGCGCCCGGCGGAAACGCCACGTCGATCACCTCGACGCGCGAGGCCGTGTTCGGCGCCGAGACGGCACGGCGCTGGTAGCCCGTTTCGGGATCCCGCCAGACCACCTGGTCCTCAAGCCGCGACAAGGGATCGCCCGCCGCCTCGGAGAAGGCGAAGAAGGCGGAGAGCGTGAGATCGAGCGCCGCACAGAGCCGCGAGAGCAATTGTGCCGTCGGGCTCGCCTCGCCGCGCTCGATGCGCGAGATCATCGCCCGGCTGACGCCGGAGGCGCCTGCAAGGTCTTCCAGCGTCTGGCCGCGCGCCATGCGCAACAGCCGCACGCGCTCGCCGATGGCACTTTCCAGAGGGTCGATTGCTTCTTCCATTATCATGGAATACTTATCTCTTATAGTAGATTCAATAGGCTGAGCCTTTCCAAAAAATATTTTCCGGCGATGCCGCTCCGGCGACAATGCGACATCCGCCCGCCGGATAAGGTGCCGCAGCAAGAATCGGAGGGCGGGCGGATGACAGGTGAAGCACAGCGGGCGTCCTCGCTCTTTTCCATCACCGCCATCGTCGTTTCGATGACCTTCGTCGCCATCGGCAACGGGGTGATGCTGGCCTATGTGCCCTACGTGCTGTCGCGCGCCGATGCGCCCTCCTGGACGCCGGGGGCAGCCGTCACGGCGATCGCCTTCGGCGGGCTTGTCGGCTGCGTCATCGCCGGCCCCGTCATCCGCCGCGTCGGCCATGCCCGCGCCTTTTCCTGCTCGCTGGCGCTGGTCATCATCGCGGCCTTCCTCGTCGCGCTCGGCGTCAACCCGGTCGTCTGGATCCTCGCCCGCGGCATCTACGGCGTGGCCGGCAATGCGAATTTCATCATCGCCCAGAGCTGGCTCAACCATGCCAGCGACAATCGCTGGCGCGGCAAGGCCATGTCCTTCTTCTACATGGCCTATGTGCTGGGGCTCGGCGTTGGCGCCTGGCTGTTCGGCCGCATGCCGGCGGATGGCAACCTCGCACCACTCGTCACCATCTTCGTCACCACGATCGCGCTGCTGCCCATCGGCCTCACCCGACTGCCCACGCCACCGGCACCCGCCCGGGTCAGCGTCGATTTCGCCATGGCCTGGCGCAACTCGCCTGTCGCGCTGATCGGCGTCCTGGCCGCCGGCGGCCTCTCCATGGTCGTACAGGGCTTTACGCCGATCTATGCCGCCACGAACAAGGTCGGCCAGACGGATGTGGCGCTCCTGATGTTCGTCATGCAGTTCGGCCTCATCTTCGTACAGTACCCGCTCGGCACGCTCTCCGACCGTATCGACCGGCGCATCGTGCTGATCGCCACCTGCCTTCTGATCGCAAGCACTGCGGTCGCGGCCCTTTTCGTCTCCTTCCAGGCCTTCGTCATCCTCATGATCGTCTTCGCGCTCTGGGCGGGCGCCGTCGAAAGTGTCTATTCGATCGCCAATGCGCACGCCAACGACCGGACCGACCCCGAGGATTTCGTGCCGCTCGCCTCGACCCTCCTCGTCGCCTGGTCGACGTCTGCGACACTGGTTCCACTGGCCGTGACGGCGCTGACCCCGGTCTTCGGCCCGAAGACTTTCATCTATGCCGCCATGGCCGTGGCGCTGCTCTATGCCGGCTTCGTTGCCCAGCGGCTGCGGCTGCGCGAGACCGTGCCGCCGGAGGCGCGGGAGAACTTCGAGATCAGGAGCGCCCAGCTGCCGAATGCCGGCGCGCTCGTCGAAGGCGAAAAAGCCCCGGAATAGCGGCGTTCGCACGCACGAAACCCTTCATTTACCGCTTTGCGGGAATCTCCCCCGCTGCTATATGGCGCGCATGAGCACCAACAATTCGACGCCCCTCGACCATATCCGCAACTTCTCGATCGTGGCCCATATCGACCACGGCAAGTCGACGCTTGCCGACCGGCTGATCCAGTCGACCGGCGGCCTTGCCGACCGCGAGATGTCGGAGCAGGTCCTCGACAATATGGATATCGAGCGCGAGCGCGGCATCACCATCAAGGCCCAGACCGTACGCCTGCACTACAAGGCGAACGACGGCGAGACCTATGTGCTGAACCTCATCGACACGCCCGGCCACGTCGACTTCGCCTACGAAGTCTCGCGCTCGCTGTCGGCCTGCGAGGGCTCGCTGCTCGTCGTCGATGCCTCCCAGGGGGTCGAGGCCCAGACGCTCGCCAACGTCTACCAGGCGATCGACAACAATCACGAGCTCGTCACCGTGCTCAACAAGATCGACCTGCCGGCCGCCGAGCCCGACCGCATCAAGGAACAGATCGAGGAGGTCATCGGCATCGACGCGTCGGAAGCCGTGCTGATCTCCGCCAAGACCGGCCTCGGCATTCCGGATGTGCTCGAAGCCATCGTCCAGCGATTGCCCGCGCCGAAGAGCGAGGGCGGCGAGAAGGCCCCCCTGAAGGCGCTGCTGGTCGACAGCTGGTACGATACCTATCTTGGCGTCATGGTTCTCGTGCGCGTCATCGAAGGTCGCATCAGCAAGGGCCAGACCATCCGCATGATGGGCACGGATGCGAAATACACGATCGAGCGCGTCGGCGTGCTGACGCCGAAGATGGTGGCGATGGATTCGCTCGGCCCGGGCGAGATTGGCTTTATCACCGCCTCGATCAAGGAAGTGGCCGACACGCGCGTCGGCGACACGATCACCGAAGACAAGCGCCCGACGGCAAAGGCCCTGCCCGGCTTCAAGCCGGCCCAGCCTGTCGTCTTCTGCGGCCTCTTCCCGGTCGATGCCGCCGATTTCGAGGACCTGCGCTCGGCAATGGGCAAGCTGCGTCTCAACGACGCCTCGTTCTCCTTCGAAATGGAAAGCTCGGCCGCGCTCGGCTTCGGCTTCCGTTGCGGCTTCCTCGGCCTTCTGCACCTCGAAATCATCCAGGAACGCCTGGAGCGCGAGTTCGATCTGGACCTGATCGCGACGGCCCCCTCGGTCGTCTACAAGCTGTTCATGACCGACGGGTCCGAACGCGAGCTGCACAACCCGGCAGACATGCCGGACGTCGTGAAGATCTCGGAAATCCATGAACCGTGGATCCGCGCGACGATCCTCACGCCCGACGATTATCTCGGCGGCATCCTGAAGCTCTGCCAGGACCGCCGCGGCATCCAGATCGAGCTGACCTATGTCGGCACCCGCGCCATGCTGACCTACGACCTGCCGCTCAACGAAGTCGTCTTCGACTTCTACGACCGCCTGAAGTCGATCTCCAAGGGCTACGCCTCGTTCGACTACCAGATCACCGACCACAAGGAAGGCCATCTGGTGAAGATGTCGATCCTCGTCAACGGCGAGCCGGTCGATGCGCTGTCCATGATGGTGCACCGCATGGCGGCGGAAAAGCGCGGTCGCGACATGTGCGAGAAGCTCAAGGAGCTGATCCCGAAGCACATGTTCAAGATCCCGATCCAGGCCGCCATCGGCGGCAACGTGATCGCCCGCGAGACGATCTCGGCGCTGCGTAAGGACGTCACCGCCAAGTGCTACGGGGGCGACGCCACCCGCAAGCGCAAGCTGCTCGACAAGCAGAAGGCCGGTAAGAAGCGTATGCGCCAGTTCGGCAAGGTGGAGATTCCGCAGGAAGCCTTCATCGCCGCGCTCAAAATGGGCGACGAATAAGACAAAAAGGGAGGCTCCGGCCTCCCTTTTCTTTTCTCAATCCCGCTTGATCGTCGCCAGGACCTCCCAGAGGTCGGCTCCCGTTTCGAAGACCGCCGCATTGGCACGAAAACCGGTTTCGGCAAAGACAAGGTCCAGCACATCCTGCGCCGGATCGCTCGCGGCCGGAGAAGCGGCGCCCGCGATGTTGCGTGCGGCTCTCTCGATGCGCGCAGTTTCCGTCGCCATGCCCTCGCGGGCCGTGTTCATGATGCCGGCAATCTGCATGAGAGGCGCCCCTTTTAAACCGGTGCTTTTCTACACGACCGCCCTTTCCATACCGTGAATGCAGGAATCGCGGCCCTGTGCCGAAACCGCACAGGGCCGCCGGCCTCAGTGACCGGGATGCAGTGCGTCGTTCAGGTACATGCAGGTCAGCATGGTGAAGACATAGGCCTGGATGACCGCCATCAGCAGTTCCAGTGCGGTCAGGGCGACGGTCATACCGAAGGGCAGGATGGCGCCGATGACGCCGAGCGTGCCGAGGCTGCCCATCGAAACGACGAAGCCGGCGAAGACTTTCAGCGTGATATGGCCGGCGAGCATGACGGCGAACAGACGGACCGAATGGCTGACGGGACGCGAGAGGTAGGAGATCACCTCGATCGGCACGATGATCGGCGTCAGGATCAACGGCACGCCATCAGGCACGAACAGCCGGAAGAAGCGGGTGCCGTGCTTGAAGAGGCCGTAAAGCGTGACCGTGGAGAAGACCAGCATGGCCAGCGCGAAAGTGACGATCAGGTGGCTCGTCACCGTGAAGGCATAGGGGAACATGCCGACGAGGTTGGCGACAAGGATAAACATGAAGAGCGAAAAGACCAGCGGGAAGAAACGCATGCCCTGCTCACCCGCATTGGCCCTGAGTGTCGTCGCGACGAATTCGTAGACCATTTCGGCGCTCGACTGCCAGCGGCCGGGCACCAGGCCGCGCCGGCGCGTGGCGAAAAGCAGGAAGCCGCTCGCGGCGGCAATGGTCAGCACCATATAGGCAGAGGAATTGGTGAAGCTGAGGTCAAGTCCGCCGACCTCGAACGGGACAAGCGGCTTGATCTCGAATTGCTCAATGGGTCCGGCCATCGGATATCCTCGGGAAGGCTTCAGGGCGCACGACAGGCGTGCGCGCCGCGACTGCGGCACGCGAAAACCGCGCGGCTGATTTCGAAAAGGGAGGGTGTGAAGGGTTCACGCGGGGCTTTCTCTCTCGATTGCGAGATGAGGGGCCGTCCCCGGAACGAACAAGGCGCAGGTCGTCCAGCGCGAGAGCTGTTTAGCCGCTCGACCGCATCATGGCAAGGGCCGCGATCGCACCCCACTCCATTCAAAAACCATCCAGGTCCAGTCCACGCCGAGCGCACGGTTGCCCGCCTGGTGTGATTCGGCCTTGCGGCTTCGAAGCAGCGTCAGGTCGCAGCGCGCCGCGGCGTCGATCGTCTCCTCGTCCGAGAGCCGGAAGGCCGGCCTTCCCGGTGCGCCGGGCCCGTGGCGCAAGGCAAATACCAGCCGGCCGCCAGGTCGCAGCATATTGGCCAGAACCGGCAGGGCAACGGCGCGCGCAGGCGCATCGAGATGGTGCCAGACGCCGTTAAGGGTGACGAGATCGAAGAGACCGTGATCCCGCACCCTTGCAAGATGGGGCAAGTCATCGTCGAGAAAGACGATGCCGACATCGCCGTGCCGCGCCAAGCCGGCCTCGCGGAGCGGCTGTACGGGCTCGACCGCCAGAACCGCATGCCCCTGCCGGACGAACCATGCCGCATCCCGCCCCGTTCCCGCACCGATATCGGCGACACGGCCCGGCGCCCGCGGCAGCAGGTCGAGCACGGGCGCATAGAGCGCTGCCGGATCGAAGGCCTCGTAGCGCTCGATCAGCGCCGGCGTCGCCGCGGCGGTGTAGCCTTTCAGAATATCGTTCATCTGCCCTCCGGTGTTCCGCTTCACCGGAGAGCTGTTCGGCGCCGCTGTCAACTGCGTTGACACGCGGTGTGAAAACCTCACACGCCCTCATAGATCCGCTGGCCGGTGAGGAGCGCCGCATCCAGTGGCCCGCCCTCCGGGAAGATCGACAGCGTGTCGGGCATGTCGATGCCCTCGACCAGCCGGTGGCAGGTCTGCACAGGGCCGAGCACCGTCGTGACTGGAATAACACCGGCCCAGATCGGCAGGGCGAAATCCTCCTCGTCGTCACCGACACCCTTGGCACGCACCTTGGCCGCCGCCTCGTCGATCGGCATGGCGATGATCGTCGTCGCCTTGGCTTCCTGTGGCGTGATGGGACGCAACAGCATGCTGCGGTCCGGATAGAAGCGGTCGACGACATCGCGCATCGCCTCGATCTTCTCCTCCGGGTCCTCGACGAGCCGCGCCGTGCCGAAGCACATGGCAGAGCGATAATTGGCCGAATGGTTGAAGCCGGACCGGGCGAGTACCAGCCCGTCGAGATGGGCGACGGTGAGACAGGCGGGCGTCCCGGTCTTCAGGTGGCGCAGCATGCGGCTGGCGGAGGAACCGTGCCAGTAGAGCGTATCGCCCTTGCGCCAGAAAAGCGTCGGCGTCGCGTAGGGCTGGCCTTCGATGACATAGGCGACGTGACAGAGCATGGCCGCATCGAGAATGGCATAGACGCTTTCACGGTCGTAGCGGCCGCGCTCGTGCATGCGCTTGACGCGGTTGCGCGGGGTGACGGGATAGGCGACGGTCTCGGTGCTCATGTGCAGGGCTTGCCTTTCAAAGGAGAGGCCGCCATGGTGCGCCATGGCATTGGATCGAAAAAGCACCAATTCTGATCAAAAAATCAGGACCACTTTACCAGACTGGTCCTCGCTCGTTCCTGTTCTTCCCGCAGCAGGCAGGCGGACGCCGTCGCTTTACCGCGAGCTGCGCCGGCTGATCGAGGCCGGGGACATTCCGCCCGGCAGCAAGCTGCCGCCGACGCGGGATCTCGCGCACCGCCTGAAAACCTCGCGCGGCAGCGTGGTCGCCGCCTTCGAAACGTTGATCGCCGAGGGCTTTGCCGTCGCCCGTACCGGGGCCGGCACCTTCGTTGCCGACCGGGTGCCAACCCTGAAACCCTCGGCCCCCATCGAGCGGGAAAGCAGCGCCCCGAAAATGCCGTTGCCAGGCACGCTCGGCGTCGCCATGGCCGATGCACGCACGCTGAAACAGTTCCGCACGCTGCTCGGGCGCCATCTCGCCCGGCCGGGGCCGGAGCATTTCTATTATGGCGATCCACGTGGCGGCGAGACGCTGCGCCAGGCGGTCGCCGCCTATCTCCGGCAAGCGCGCGGCGTGCGCTGCGAGGCACGTTCGATCATCATCACGACCGGCACGCAGCAAGGCATAGATCTCGTCATCCGCAGCGCGCTGTCGTCGGGCGACCGGGTGATGATCGAGGATCCCTGTTATCCGAGCGCCCGGGCGGCCTTTTCCGGCAACGGTCTGGTCCTCTCCGGCCTTGCCGTGGATGGCGAGGGGGCGGATATCGCGCTGGCTGCACCGGGCGCCCGCGCGATCTACGTCACGCCGTCGCACCAGTTCCCGCTCGGCGTTACCATGAGCATGCGCCGGCGGCTCGCCCTCATCGACTGGGCGCGGGAGACCGGCGGCTGGATCATCGAGGACGACTATGACAGCGAGTTCCGCTTTGCCGGGCCGCCGCTCGCTGCCATGCAGGGCATGGACGACAGCGGACGTGTGATCTATCTTGGCACCTTCTCCAAGGTGCTCTTCCCGGGCCTCCGGCTCGGCTATGCCGTCATTCCCGATCCGCTGCTGGAGACGGTCGTGGCCTTGCGCAGCCGCAGCGACCGCAGTCCGCCGACGCTGGCCGAAGCCGCCCTCACCGACCTTCTTCGCGAAGGCCATTTCGCCGCGCACCTGCGCCGCGCCCGGCGACAGGCGCAGGCGGCGCGCGATGCGCTGGTGGCGGGGCTTTCAGCGACCGGCGCGCTTTCAGTCGGCGTGCCCGACCAGGGCCTGCACCTCGTCGCCGGCCTGCCGGCTGGACTTGCCGATACGGAGGCTGTGGAAATTGCCGCGCGCGCAGGGCTGGGTGCCCGGGCGCTCTCGACCATGGCCGTCACCAATCCGCCACGGCAGGGCCTTGTCATCGGCTTTTCCGGCTTTGCCCCCGAAACCCTTGATGCCGCTGCCGCGCGTTTTGCAGCAGCGATATCCGCGATCTGACGCCCTATCCGAAGCCGCGTCAGGCGACCCGGCGCGTTGCGACGGGGGCAATCGTCGCCACCCAGGCCCGTGCGATGGCAAGGCCCGTCGCGTCGGCGCTCGGGCCGTTCTCATCGGCCAGCGCGGCGCGCTTTTCGAGCCAGCCGGGCTGGAGCGTTTCGATGAGCTGCGGGAAGGTGTCGACCCAACCGTCCACCACGGTGCGGCTCGCCTCGAAATGAAACTGCGTGCCGTAGGTGGCGCGGCCGATACGGAAAGCCTGGTTCTCGGCAGCACCATTGGTGGCGAGGCGCACGGCATTGTCCGGCAGGGTGAACGTATCGCTGTGCCACTGGAAGATCGGAAACGCACCAGCCGCCGCCGATAGAACCGGATCACCGGCACCGTCCTTCGTCAGCGCGACCGTACACCAGCCGAATTCCGGCGTCGCACCGATCAGGTTTTCCGCACCATAGGCCCGGGCGAGAAGCTGGCTGCCGAGGCAGACGCCGAGCACGGACTTGTCCGCATCGCCGAAGCGCCGCATCAGCGCGGCGAGCGCAGGGAGGTAAGCGTGGCGATCGTCGTCGCGGGCGTTCTGCGGACCGCCCATCACGACGATGGCATCGTGGGCCGCATCATCCGCCGGAATGGCATCGCCCGCATGGGGGCGGCAGAGGTCTAGTTCGGCACCCGCCTCTTCCAGCGCGACGCCGATCTGCCCGAGCAGCGTTACCTTATCGTTCTCAACCACCAGAACCCGCATGCCAAACTCCTGCTTCCCGATTCTCGCGCGAGACAAACACGAGCCTCCGCTTCATTCAAGGGCATTGAAGAGCCGAAACAGAAAGAACCCGGCTCCTACGAGCCGGGCAAGTCGGGGAGGATCGGCAGAAGGAAGGGATCAGTGGCAGACGCGGATCTTCTTGATGATGACGTTGCCGTAGTAGTCGTAGGACTTCACCTTCTTGATGAAGCAGGACGGCTCGTAGCCGTAGCTGTAGTAGCCGGCCTGGGAAGGCGCTGCAAAAGAGATGGCGGCAACGAGGGCGACGGTGGCGGAAACGATGATCTTGCGCATGGGGGTCTCTCCTGATCTCTGGTAAGGATGAGCCTCTCTCATCCGGTGATCAGAAGGTCGCACATCGCCCCGCCGCCCGCTGTTCCGCGGGAAACAGGCGTCACGGATAGATGACGCCCTTGCGCAGGATGACGTTGGCGTAGAGCCGCGGCTCGCTGGTCTGCACCAATGTATGGGCAGCGCGCACACGGCCGTAGAAGTCGGCACCGACCAGCGGCACCACCGCGCGATCCGGCTCGTGGCCGGCGCAGCAGTCGATGATTTCGCGGTGCACGGGCTCCAGCGTGTCGCGGTCCTGGCGGAAGGTGGAGCGGAAGATGGCCTCCTCGACGAAATCATCGATCGGCATCACCGAGAGCACGGCATTCAGCACGGGAATGAGCGGCACGCCGTCGAGGCGGATGAGACGACGGGCGTGCTCGACGCCCGGATAGTTGCCGTCGACGATCGCAATCTCGTCGCCGTGGCCCATGGCACGCAGCGTGGCGAGCAGCTCCGGGCTCAGGATGGGATCAAGACCTTTCAGCATTCAGGCAAGCTCCTTGAAGAGGACGTTGTGGTCCGGCAGATAGCGGGAGAAGAGCGGCAGGCTCGCCCCGCCGATCGAGCGCGCGGCACTGCCGACCGCACCCTCGACGATCTCCGGCAGGGTGACGCCCTGGAGATCGAGGCGGGCGACGGCGGCCTGCGTCGCCGCGACCACGCGTTCGCGCACCCAGGCGGGAAAACCGCCGTCGATGATGACGGCAGAGAAGTCGATGACGGAGGCGGAGGCGACGACGGCCTGCGCAAGCGCGGCCGCCATGTCCTCGATCCAGATTGCAAGCGGCGCGCCGAAATCGATCCAGCCATCCGTCGAATACCACAGCGGCTTCGGATCGATGCCGTGCTCGCGCAACAGGTTTTCCAGACGATAGACCGAAGCGATCTTCAGGAGCTGCACCGTCTCGCCGTTGCGACCCTGCACGGGAAGGGGGCCGATGGCGCCCGCCGTGCCGGTGCGGCCGGTGAACAGCGCCGAGTTCAGCACCACACCGCCGCCGATGAAGGAGCCGATGAAGAGATAGAGGAAATCCGGATATTGCGGGCCGAGGCCGAAGACGAGCTCGGCGGCGCAGGCGCTCGTCGCATCGTTCTGGAGCACCACAGGATGGGACACGCGGCTGGCGATCTCCGCCTCGAGGTCGACACCGCGCCACTGGTCCATGTCGGCCTGCGGCGCCCCGACTTCGCTCGCCCAGCTCCAGAGTTCGAACGGCGCGGCGACACCGAAACCGGCAATGCGGGCGCGTTCTTCCGGCGTGATGGCGGCTTCGAGTTCCGCAAGGCCCTCCTCGACGAAGGCGAGCAGCGGACCGGGCATGGGATAGGGATAAGTCCGCCGCGCCTGCCGGCGGATGCCGCCGACGAAATCCATCATGACGAGATCGGCGCTGCGGCGACCGATCTTCAGGCCGAAGGAATAGACGGCATCGGGATTGAGCCGCATCGGCACGGAAGGCTGGCCGACCTTGCCGCGCATCGGCTCGCCGCGCATCAGGAGCCCCTCGGCCTCCAGCGCGCGCATGATGACGGTGACGGTCTGGGCGGAAAGGCCGCTGCGCCGGGCGATCTCGGCCTTGGACAGGCTGCCGTGCCGCCGCACCAGCGACATGACCAGGCGTTCGTTGTAGGCCCGGACGCGCACCTGGTTTGCACCGCCGCTCGGATCGAGGATTTCGGCCGGCACGGCATGTGCCGTCGCGTCCTTTCTGATCATCGTCTCCTCCCGTTCCGGACCGGGCGTCGCGCACCCTTTCCGGTCCTCTTATCGGCTGGCGTTCCGCTCTTCCACCGGAAACGCACAGCGGGGCTTTTCGCCCGATCTTTCCTGCAGCATGCCACAACGAATTAATAATTCAATTCGATTTATTTATTGACAGCCATTTCTTTTGGTGTTCTCTTGAGGACGGAAGCGAGGATCGGCCGGCAGAAGACCTGCCCGCCCACCCTGCGACCGGATCGCCCCAGGAGAGGGGCGCATCCCGTTTCGTCCTTGGGAGGATACCATGAAGAAAACCATCATTTCCGCCGCTCTCGGCGCGCTTGCACTCGGCGTCGCCTTCTCCTCGCCGGCAGCCGCCGAAACCACGGCCTGCCTGATCACCAAGACCGACACCAATCCCTTCTTCGTCAAGATGAAGGAAGGCGCGGAAGCCAAGGCCAAGGAACTCGGCGTGACGCTGAAGGCCTATGCCGGCAAGATCGACGGCGACTCGGAAAGCCAGGTTGCGGCCATCGAGACCTGCATTGCCGACGGCGCAAAGGGCATCCTGATCGCGGCCTCGGACACGAAGGGCATCGTTCCCTCCGTGCAGAAGGCGCGTGAGGCAGGCCTGCTCGTCATCGCGCTCGACACGCCGCTCGAGCCACTCGACAGCGCCGACATGACGTTTGCCACCGACAACCTGCTCGCCGGCGAACTGATCGGAAAATGGGCTGCCGCCACGCTCGGCGACGCCGCAAAGGACGCAAAGATCGCCTTCCTGAACCTCACGCCGTCGCAGCCTTCGGTCGATGTGCTGCGTAACCAGGGCTTCATGAAGGGCTTCGGCATCGACGTGAAGGACATTTCCAAGATCGGCGACGAGGACGATGCCCGCATCGTCGGCCATGACGTGACCAACGGCAACGAGGAAGGCGGCCGCACCGCCATGGAAAACCTTCTCCAGAAGGATCCGTCCATCAACGTCGTGCACACGATCAACGAACCGGCCGCTGCCGGCGCCTATGAAGCGCTGAAGGCCGTTGGCAAGGAGAAGGACGTGCTGATCGTTTCCGTCGACGGCGGTTGCCCGGGCGTGCAGAACGTCGCAGACGGCGTCATCGGCGCGACCTCGCAGCAGTATCCGCTGATGATGGCCGCCCTCGGCATCGAGGCCATCAAAAAGTTTGCCGACACCGGCGAAAAGCCGAAGGCGACCGAAGGCAAGGACTTCTTCGACACGGGCGTGACGCTCGTCACCGACAAGCCGGCAGCAGGCGTCGAATCCATCGACACCAAGGCCGGCAAGGACAAGTGCTGGGGCTAAGGCCCCCGCCGGCCCGGCTTGACCGGGCCGGCTTTCCGCTACGGACGCGGTCTGGGTCGCGGGAAATACCGACCCTGCTTTGACAACAGCAACAAGACATGGGCACCTTTCTTCCCGGGCGACGGCACGAGCCGGTTCACCTTGGGGAGGAGACCGCCCGCAGATGGCGGCAGGTGCGCGAAGCGCCCTACCGATGCGTCCACGCACCATTTCATCCGGCACGCCGCGACGGTCGGCACCGGAAGGGGAGGAAAATCATGAGTGAGACATCGACGGCCTCACAGCCTTCGCAGGAATTCGAGAAGGTGCTATCCGGCAGCGCGACGCAGGTCGCCTCCTTCGATACGCACGACAAGACACCCATCCAGAAATTCCAGCATTTCCTGCACGGCAGCCCCTCCGCGGTGCCGCTGATCGTGCTCGTGATCTCGGTCGCGGTGTTCGGCGCGGTGCTCGGCGGCAAGTTCTTCTCCGCCTTCACGATGACGCTGATCCTTCAACAGGTGGCGATCGTCGGCATCGTCGGCGCGGCGCAGACGCTGGTGATCCTCACCGCCGGCATCGATCTTTCGGTCGGCGCGATCATGGTGCTCTCCTCCGTCGTGATGGGCCAGTTCACCTTCCGCTACGGCCTGCCGCCCTCGCTTGCCGTGCTTTGCGGCCTCGCCTGCGGTGCCCTCTGCGGTTACATCAATGGCCTGCTGGTCGCCCGCATGAAGCTGCCGCCCTTCATTGTCACGCTCGGCATGTGGCAGATCATCCTCGCCTCGAATTTCCTCTATTCGGCCAACGAGACGATCCGCTCGCAGGATATTTCCTCGCAGGCGCCGCTCCTCCAGTTCTTCGGCAACAACATCAAGCTCGGCAGTGCCGTCTTCACCTACGGCGTCATCGCCATGGTGCTACTGGTGGCGCTGCTCTGGTACGTCTTGAACCACACCGCCTGGGGCCGCCATGTCTACGCGGTCGGCGACGACCCCGACGCGGCGGAGCTCGCCGGCGTCAATGTCAAGCGCATGCTGGTCTCGGTCTATACGCTGTCCGGCCTCATCTGCGCGCTGGCTGGCTGGGCCCTCATCGGCCGCATCGGCTCGGTCTCTCCGACCGCCGGCCAGTTCGCCAACATCGAATCGATCACGGCCGTTGTCATCGGCGGCCTCTCGCTCTTCGGCGGACGCGGCTCGATCCTCGGCATGATCTTCGGGGCGCTCATCGTCGGCGTCTTCTCGCTCGGCCTTCGCCTCATCGGCACGGACCCGCAATGGACCTATCTCCTGATCGGCGTCCTCATCATCTCGGCTGTCGCAATCGACCAGTGGATCAGAAAGGTAGCAGGCTGATGGCACTCGAACCCATTCTCACCGCCCGCGGTCTCGTCAAGCGCTACGGCCGCGTCACCGCCCTCGACCATGCCGATTTCGATCTCTATCCCGGCGAGATCCTTGCGGTGATCGGCGACAACGGCGCCGGCAAGTCCTCGATGATCAAGGCGATCTCCGGCGCCGTCACGCCGGACGAGGGTGAAATCCGCCTCGAAGGCAAACCGGTGCATTTCCGCTCGCCGATCGAGGCCCGCGGCGCCGGCATCGAAACGGTCTACCAGAACCTCGCGCTTTCCCCGGCCCTCTCGATCGCCGACAACATGTTCCTCGGCCGCGAGATCCGCAAACCGGGCGTCATGGGCCAGTGGTTCCGCAAGCTTGACCGCACGGCGATGGAGAAGTTCGCCCGCGACAAGCTCTCGGAGCTCGGGCTGATGACCATCCAGAACATCAACCAGGCGGTGGAGACGCTTTCGGGCGGCCAGCGCCAGGGCGTTGCGGTGGCGCGCGCTGCCGCCTTCGGCTCGAAGGTCATCATCCTCGACGAGCCGACGGCGGCGCTCGGCGTCAAGGAAAGCCGGCGCGTGCTGGAACTCATCCTGGACGTCCGCCGTCGTGGCATTCCGATCGTGCTGATCTCGCACAACATGCCGCATGTCTTCGAGGTGGCGGACCGCATCCACATCCACCGGCTCGGCCGGCGGCTCACGGTCATCAACCCGAAGGACTACACCATGTCCGACGCCGTCGCCTTCATGACCGGTGCCAAGCTGCCTGCGGAGGCCATCGCGGCATGACAACGGTCGAAACGATCGTGGACGACCTTCTGCGGCGCGCTGAAAACGCGCGCCGCTTCCTGCTCGGCATTGCCGGTCCGCCGGGTGCCGGAAAGTCGACGCTGGTCGAAGCCGTCAAGGAGCGGCTTCTCGCCCGCGGCGAGACGGCAGAGATCCTGCCGATGGATGGCTTTCATATGGACAATGGCATTCTTTCCGAACGCGGCCTCCTGCCGCGCAAGGGGGCGCCCGAAACCTTCGACGCCCGCGGCTTCATCGATATCGTCACAGCCCTGAAAAGAGCCGAGGACGAAGTGCTCGTGCCGGTCTTCGACCGCACGCGCGAGATCGCCATCAACGCCGCCCGGGCCATTCCGGCCGAAACGCGCTTCGTGCTCGCCGAGGGCAACTATCTGCTGCTGACCGAAACGCCCTGGGATCGGCTGGAAGAAAAATTCGACTTCACCATCTTCGTCGGGCCGCCCTATGCGGTGCTGGAGGAGCGGTTGCGCCGGCGCTGGCTCGGCTACGACCTGCCGGAAGACGAAATCCAGCGCAAGCTCTACGGCAACGACCTGCCGAACGGAAAGCGCATCCTTGAAAATTCCCGCCCGGCGGACCTCACCATCGACATCTTCTGAAACGATTGTCGTTCCGCTCCACGGATGCTATCGCAGCCGCCAGAGAAATCCCGGCAGGAATGCGAGAGCGTTTCACATCCGGGATCGCTGCAAAGCCAAGGGCGGGAGCTACGCCGATGACCACAGAACTCACCATCCGCCGACCGGACGACTGGCATCTGCACCTGCGCGACGGCGCCATGCTCGAAGGCGTGATCGGCGACACCAGCCGCCATTTCGCCCGCGCGATCATCATGCCGAACCTCGTGCCGCCGGTCGTCACCACCGCGGATGCGAGCGCCTATCGCGACCGCATCCTCGCCGCCCTTCCGAAGGGCGACCGGTTCGAACCGCTGATGACGCTCTACCTCACCGAGCACACCGACCCCGACGACGTCGAAGCCGGCTACAGGAGCGGCCTGATCCGTGCCGTCAAACTCTATCCGGCCGGTGCGACGACCAATTCGCATGGCGGCGTGCGCGACATGGACAAGGCCATGCCCGCCCTGGAGCGCATGGCGAAGATCGGTCTGACGCTCTGCGTGCACGGCGAGGTGACGACGCCCGAAGTCGACATCTTCGACCGCGAGGCCGTGTTCATCGAGACCGTGCTTGATTCGCTGCGCACGCGCCTGCCGGAACTGCGTGTCACCATGGAACATGTCACGACGAAGAACGGCATCGACTACATCACGTCCTCCAAGGCAAACCTTGCCGGCTCGATCACCACGCACCACCTGATCATCAACCGCAACGCCATCCTCGTTGGCGGCATCAAGCCGCACTACTACTGCCTGCCCGTCGCAAAACGCGAGGAGCACCGGCTGGCGCTGCGCAAGGCCGCGACGTCGGGCGACAAGCGCTTCTTCCTCGGCACCGATTCGGCGCCGCATGTCGATCCGCTGAAGGAGTGCGCCTGCGGCTGTGCCGGCATCTACACCTCGATCAACACGATGAGCTGCCTTGCCCACGTCTTCGAGGAGGACGGCGCTCTCCCCATGCTCGAAGCCTTCGCCTCGCTGAACGGTCCCGCCTGGTATGGCCTGCCGGTCAACGAGGAGACGATCCGCCTCGTCAAGCGTGCGGAGCCGGTGGCTTTCCCGGCAAAGATCGAAACGGGCGCCGGGCCTGTAACGGTGTTCGACCCGATGTTCCCGCTGCACTGGGACGTCGCCTGAACGGTTCAAAAGGTCGAAGCGGTTCTGCCAGCCGGAACCGCACCGGTCAAAAAGATCAGATGAAGGGGCGGGCCTGCTTGTTCAGTCCCTCCCAGCCGGCCAGCGCCAGAAGACCGTCGCCGTCAAGGATTTCGCATCCCTTGTCCTGCCAGCGCATCAGCTTGCGGTCGGCGAGCTTGCGCAACGTCTTGTTGGTGTGAACGAGCGAGAGGCCGAGCGTATCGGCGACATGCTGCTGGGTGATCGGAATGACCCGCCGCCCGCCGTTGACGCCGGCAGAATGGGCGCGCTGGTGGATGAATGAGAGCAGATAGGCCGTGCGCTCCAGCGCCGAGCGACGGCCGATGCTGAGCAAATGCTCGTCGAGGATGCGCTCCTCATGCGCCGCGATCCAGGTAAGATCATAGGCGAGTGACGCGTGACGCTCGAACAGCCGCTCCAGCTTGGAGCGCTCGAAGACGCAGAGCGTGACCGGCGTGAGCGCCTCGACGGAATGATCCATCTCGCCCATCAGGCTTCCCTGCAGGCCGATGAGATCGCCGGGCAGGAGATAGTTCATGATCTGCCGGCGCCCGTCCGGCAAAAGCTTGTAGCGGAAGGCCCAGCCTGAAAGCACGGTAAAGAGATGGGCGCTGTGCATGCCCTCGACGAGGATCGTGGCGCCGCGCTCGCTGGAAAGCTCGCCGCTCTTGAATTGCGAGACGAAGTCCAGCTCCTTTGCCGAAAAGTCCCGGAAGGTCGAAAGACCGCGCAGGGGACATTGCTGACAGGGCGTGCGCCATCTGGATTGCTGATTGACCGCCGTACCACCCGCCATCACGCCTCCGCCGCGTTTGATCCTGCCCAAACCCATAGGCTGGCCCGGAAAACGTGGCGCATGCGCCGTTGTTCCATCGCACAGGTGCTATGTCTTTTTTAAATGACACTCCCGGGGGGCAAGCCCAAAGTCCGCCTCCCGAACCGCCCCCTCCGGCGGTTTCACATGGACGAGGAGTGCGGCGCCATGAACCATTCACTTCCGCACATCTTGATCGCCGAACGCGAATTCCTGATTGCGCTCGACGCGGAATATCTGATCAAGGCGGCATTGAACTGCCGGACCACCCTGCTGCGGCCGGAACAGCTCGACCAGTGGGATACGGCAGCGCTGGCCGATGTCGACCTCTGCCTGCTCGACATACCGCTGGATGCCACACTGATCACGGAGCGTATCGAACGGCTCGTGGCCAAAGGCGTTCCGCTGCTCTTCACGACCGTCGGTGACATCCATCGCGATGGCGTCGAGGGTTTTGAGGTCATTCCCGTCGTCATGAAGCCGCATGACGCCGAAACGCTGGTCGTCAATGTCAGGAAACGGCTGCGGCCGAGGCCGCAACCATCACAGGAGACAGATCAGAACTGACGGCCAAGTTTGGCATCGACCGAATGGGTGTTGGCACCGCGGATCACGAAATAGAACATGATAAGCGTCCAGAGGATCGATTTTTCCGCACCCATCAGGCCCTCGGCCTGCACGATGCCGTGGAAGTAGACGGTGACGGCGAGCACGATCATTGCCGCGAAGGCGGCAGGACGTGTGAACAGGCCGATCGCGATCAGGATTCCGCCGAAGAATTCAGTCGCGGCGAGCAGCGGCGACCAGAAGGTGCCGGGATAAAAGCCGAGGCTTTCCACCATGCCGCTGGCACCGAAGGGATTGAGGATCTTTCCATAGCCGTGCGTCACGAGAAGCACGCCGGCGGCAACGCGCAGGATCGTTTCCGCGCTTTCGCCGAGCGCGGCATAGATGCTGCCGAGCGAGGGAATGATAAGGCGGGAGCGGGTGGTGGCAAGCTCTGTCATAGGGTCTCCGGTTGATCTGTTGCGGTGCACCACGTCTCCTCCAGGAATCCGGCTGCGACAAGATGTCCGCCAACAAAACATGATAAATTGAGTTGACAATTCTGTGAGGGGACCGCGAGTGGGCGCGTGCCAAGAGGACGCCGCTGCTATATGCTTTTCGCATCGATCAGGAGGTGACCATGACCGGGGAAAAGCCGCGCGTTTCCATTCTCTACTGTACCCAGTGCAACTGGCTGCTGCGCGCCGGCTGGATGGCGCAGGAGCTGCTTTCGACCTTTTCCGATGGACTCGGCGAGGTGGCGCTCATTCCCGGCACCGGCGGCAATTTCGAGATCCGCGTCGGCGAGACCCTGGTCTGGGAGCGCAAGCGCGATGGCGGCTTTCCCGGGCCGAAGGAGCTGAAACAGCGCGTGCGCGACATTATCGAGCCGGGCCGTGACCTTGGCCACACGGACCGTGCCACGAACAGCGGTCAGGGCTGAAACGAAAACGGCGGGCCGAAGCCCGCCGTCCGTGTGACGATCCCCGCCGTGCTCAGCGATAAGGCGAGTAGCACAGACGGTAGACACCGCCGCCGGCATGGTAACGGTTGGTGTAGGGGTCGTAGGTGCGATAGCGATTGGCGCACCAGTTCACATGCGCCCGGCGCCCGCCATAGTAGCGCGGCCGCTCATAGCGTGGTCGTTCATAGCGCGGCCGATAGTAACGGCGCTCGTAACCGCCGTAATAGGGCTCATAGTGGCGGCGATAGTAACGGCGGTCGCAGCCGTCGCCATAGCAGAATTCCACCTGTGCCTTGGTGACGTCGCTTTTCGTCTCCACCTTCATGTCCGGCACGGCAAGCGGAACGGCCTGCGCCGCCCCGATGGGCGCGATCGCGGAGGCAATCCCCATCGCGCAACCGAAAACAAGATTTCGAATCTTCGACATGTGATCCTCACTGTTCTGGCGGGATTTTTCCCTGACACGTCCCTGCTTTGCATTACGTTCACGCATTTTGTTTTATTCATGTCGCGTCCTCCGCAGGATCGGACCGCAAGAAGACATGAGGTGACTGCATGAGCCTGAAATTCGGAACCAGCGGCCTGCGCGGCCTTTCCGCGGATCTCGAAGGGCCGGCCACAGCACTGTATGCCACCGCCTTCGCCCGCCACCTTCTGGCCGCCGGAATCGCCCGGCAGGGCGACGAGATCCTGATCGGCCGTGATTTCCGCGCCTCCAGCCCCGCCATCTCGGCCATCGCCATCGCCGCCCTCGGCAAGGCCGGCTTCTCCCCGCGCGACTGCGGCACGCTACCGACGCCAGCGCTCGCCCTGCTCGGCCTTGCCCGCAAGGCGGCCTGCCTGATGGTGACGGGCTCCCACATTCCCGCCGACCGCAACGGCATCAAGTTCTACCGGCCGGACGGCGAGATCGACAAGGCGGACGAGGCCGCCATCACCGCGGCCGCCGAAACGATTCGCGCCGAGGGGCTCACCTTCGACGCCGCAAGGGAGACCGCCGACGATCTTCATGAGGCCGCGATGGCCCTCTATACCGCACGCAGCCGCACGCTGCTGCCCGAGCAGGCGCTTGCCGGCCTTCGCATCGGGGTCTACCAGCATTCGACGGTCGCACGCGATCTCTTCGTTTCGGTGCTTGCCCATTATGGCGCGGACGTCGTCGCGCTCGGCCGGTCGGAGAGCTTCATTCCCGTCGACACGGAGGCGGTTTCCGCCGAGACGATCGGCCTCCTGCAAGGCTGGGCGGGGGAGCACGGGCTCGCCGCCATCATTTCTGCAGATGGCGATGGGGACCGGCCGCTTGTCACCGACGAGACCGGAACGCCGCTGCGCGGCGACCTCGTCGGCCTCATCGCCTGTCGCTTCCTCGGCGCGACTGCCGTCGCGACACCGGTCACCTCCAATTCTGGAATCGAGGCCGCCGTTTCCGGCACGGTGCTGCGCACCCGGGTCGGCTCGCCCTTCGTGATCGCCGCCATGAACGAGGCAGTCGTGGCCGGTAAAGCCGCTGTCGCCGGCTTCGAGGCCAATGGCGGCACGCTGACGGCAACGCCCCTTGCCGTGAACGGCCACATGCTCAGTGCGCTGCCCACCCGCGACAGCCTGATGCCGGTTCTCGCCGTGCTCGCCCTCGCGGCGGCGGAAAGCCGGCCGCTCTCCGAAATCGCCGCCGGCTTTGCCCTGCCGGCCGCGGCCAGCGACCGGCTGGAAAACATGCCGGTGGAGGCCAGCGCCGCCCTGATGGCGGAACTGCGCGCGGGCGCCGGCCCGCTTGCCGCCTTCCTCGCGCCGATCGGCGTGCCGGCAGCGGTAAGCGACATCGACGGGCTGCGCGTCACCTTGGAGGACGGCAGCGTCATCCACTTCCGCCCCTCCGGCAACGCGCCGGAAATGCGCTGCTATGTCGAAGCGGAGAGCGATGCCGCCGCCGCACGGCTGCTTGCAGCCGGGCTGGAACGGATCCGCGCCTGGGTCACGAACCACTGAGCATTTCGCCTGTCCGGACGTTCTCCACGAAACCGTCGAGGCCATTTGTGGAAAAGACAATTTTTGCCAAGCTGTTGCGAAAACTTCAAAAAGCCTGTTGACACCAGCGAGCGGTCCTTCTACATGCCTCTCCGTCGCCCAGATGGCGGAATTGGTAGACGCGCCAGCTTCAGGTGCTGGTACTCGAAAGGGTGTGGAGGTTCGAGTCCTCTTCTGGGCACCAAATTCCCATTCCGGATTTTCCGGAATATGCAAAAAAGCCCGGCTCCGCCGGGCTTTTTTGTTGTTCGCACCCGGCACCGTTTCGCTTCCTTTCCGGCAAAACAGAATCTTCCGGTTGCGCCCTTGCGTCATGCGCGCGATAGGCACATAAGCCTGCAAAATAATCATCTGCCTTTTTAAGATCAGGATCATCGTGGCCCCGCCTCAACACGATGCCCAAAAACCGGGCAACCTGTCCAAATTTCGGCTGTTCGCACCGATTCTTGCCGGCGCCACCCTCAAGGAGCGCCTGATCGGTTGCGTTGGAGCTCTGGTCGGCATCTGCCTCACCGGCCTCGTCTGCGGCTTCGTGATGGGCCAGGACCCGCATCTGCCCCTGATCGTCGCGCCCATCGGCGCCTCCGCGGTTCTGCTCTTCGCCGTGCCTGCCAGCCCCCTCGCCCAACCCTGGTCGATCGTCGGCGGCAACACGATTTCCGCCTTTGTCGGCGTCACCGTGACCACACTGGTCAGGGATCCGGCCATCGCCATCGGCCTTGCCGTGGCACTGGCGATCCTCGCCATGTCGCTGACCCGCTCGCTGCACCCGCCGGGCGGAGCGGCCGCGCTGACCGCCGTTATCGGCGGGGCGGCGGTCAGCCGGTCGGGCTTCTGGTTTCCGCTCGTGCCGATCGCGATCAACTCTTTGATCCTCGTAGCCCTCGGCATGATCTTCCACCGGCTGGCCGGGCGGCAATATCCACACCGCCAGACTATTGCGCCCGTCAACACGCACAAGACCGCCGATCCGCCCGCCGCCTTCCGCGTCGGCTTCAACAGCGAGGATATCGATACGGCGATCGCCAACCTCAACGAGACGCTGGATGTCAGCCGTGCCGACATCGACACGCTGCTGCGTCAGGTCGAGCTGCAGGCCTTGTTGCGCCAGCGCGGCGAGTTGAGCGCCGCCGACATCATGTCGCGCGATGTGGTGACGGTGACCCGTGATGCCACGGCCGACGAGGCCCGCAGCCTCCTGCTCGACCACGACATCCGCACGCTGCCCGTGCTCGACGCCGACCGGCAGCTTCTCGGCACCGTGGGGCTGCGGGAACTGGCCGCCATGGCGCCGGACGCCCATCTGCCCATTTCCGAGGCGGCGACCGCCCGCCCGTCCGATCCGGCCATCGGCCTGCTGCCGCGGCTGACGGACGGCTCCATCCATGCCGTCGTCGTCGTGGACGACGAGCGCCATGTGGTGGGTATCATTTCCCAGACAGATCTTCTGGCCACACTCGCGAAAAGCCTCTCCCAGACCGGTCCCACGGGCCTGATGGGCGGCCACGGGCAGGGCATCTGACCATGCCCGGACGATGTCAATCGGGCCTGCCGGCACCAGACCGGCGGCCCTTCCAAGAAATGTGAGACCGAGACGAAAGGAGTGTCGCCATGGCGACCGTCGACGAAAAGCTTGAACCGATCCTTGCCCAGGTACTGCAGCGCAATCCTGCCGAACCGGAATTCCACCAGGCTGTGCGCGAGGTCCTGGAAAGCCTCGGGCTCGTCGTCTCCAAACATCCCGGCTACCTGACGGACGCGCTGATCGAGCGCATCTGCGAGCCGGAGCGCCAGATCATCTTCCGCGTACCGTGGGTCGACGACAAGGGTCAGGTACAAATCAACCGCGGCTTCCGCGTGCAGTTCAATTCGGCGCTGGGACCCTACAAGGGAGGCCTGCGCTTCCATCCCTCCGTCAATCTCGGCATCATCAAGTTCCTCGGCTTCGAGCAGATCTTCAAGAACGCGCTGACGGGCCTGCCCATCGGTGGCGGCAAGGGCGGCTCGGACTTCGACCCGAAGGGCCGCTCGGACGGCGAGATCATGCGCTTCTGCCAGTCCTTCATGACGGAACTCTACCGCCATCTCGGCGAGCACACCGACGTGCCGGCAGGCGATATCGGCGTCAGCGGCCGCGAGATCGGCTGGATGTTCGGTCAGTACAAGCGCCTGACCAACCGCTTCGAGGCCGGCGTCTTCACCGGCAAGGGCCTGAGCTACGGCGGCTCGCTGGTGCGCAAGGAGGCGACCGGTTACGGCGCGGTCTATTTCACCCGCGCCATGCTCTCCACCAAGGGTACCGATTTCGAAGGCAAGCGGGTCACCGTCTCGGGCTCGGGCAATGTGGCGATCTACGCCATGGAGCAGGCCATCAAGTATGGCGCCAAGGTCGTGGCCTGCTCGGACAGCAGCGGCTACATCCTCGACGAGGAAGGCATCGACCTCGCACTGGTCAAGGAAATCAAGGAAGTGCGCCGCGAGCGCCTGTCGGAATACGCCCGCGCCAAGACGACCGGCGTGCATTTCATCCCGGCCGGCAAGGGCTCGATCTGGGACGTGCCCTGCGACGTGGCGTTGCCCTGCGCCACGCAGAACGAACTGTCCGGCAAGGACGCCAAGACGCTGATCAAGAACGGTGTCATCGCCGTCGCCGAGGGCGCCAACATGCCCTCGACGCCGGAAGCCGTGCGGGCCTTCCAGGAATCGGGCGTGCTCTTCGGCCCCGGCAAGGCGGCGAATGCCGGCGGCGTTGCCACCTCGGCACTGGAAATGCAGCAGAATGCCAGCCGTGACAGCTGGAGCTTCGAGACGGCCCGCGAGCGCCTCGGCCAGATCATGCAGGGCATCCACGACCGCTGCGCCGAGACGGCGGAAGAATATGGCGCCAAGGGCAACTATGTGCTCGGCGCCAACATTGCCGGCTTCACGCGCGTCGCCGAAGCCATGCGCGCGCAGGGCGTGATCTGATCACCTCTCGCTGAATCTCAGGCAGCCGACGGCCCCGGACCCTGTCCGGGGCCGTTTTCGTTGGCGGGCGTGAAGGCCCGGTCGGCAAGGCCGCCGGCGATGACCCGGAAAGGCGATCGGGCCGCCTCTGCCGGTGCCTCTGGCGCGAGGCCACCGGCTGCCGGCTGGAACAGCACCTTTTCCAGGACGATCCAGTCGCGCCGGCCTTCCGGCCGGTCAAAGGTCATCGCCTGGCCCTCGCGCAGGCCAAGCAGGGCAAGGCCATAGAAGGTCGTGATCGGCAGGAAGGCGCTGCCCGGCGCGTAGGTGCCCGGCAGACACAGGGTTCGGGTATCGGTGAGCCCGCTTTCGCAGCGGAACGTCACCCGTGCATCGATCATCGCGAGATCGGCGGGGATGCACCCGCCGGCAGGCAGGCACCCGCTTGCCAGCTTGCGGTTCAACAGCACCAGCCATTCCTCCGTCAGCGGCGGCCAGTCGCGCAGCATCTTTTCCAGCACATATCCATCTCTTGCCGTGAGCATAGCGGGATTCCGTCCCATAACCATTCTCCATCCTGCCTGCGCGAGCGCGCGGCCTGAAAACCCGTGGTGGAGAAGCCCCCTGGCCGCAGCTGCGGCACAGGGGGTCACGATCCTGCGACGAGGCAGCCTCCGATGCGCCCGGACTGGAGGAAGGACAGGAATTTCACGGCGGAATATCCTCAGGAGGCCTCGGCCGCATCCGGCACCGCGGCATGCACGGCGATGATGCTGAGGCGCCGCACCTTTCCGTCGCGTGCCGCCCATTCGATCGACTGGCCGGCCGAAAGGCCGAGCAAAGCAGCACCGACCGGCGTCAGCACGGAAATGCGATGGCGGGAAATATCGGCGTCCTTCGGAAAGACCAGCTCGGCGGTCTGCGGCGGTTCATCGTCGATACGGAACTCGGCAACCGAGCCCATGCGAATGATGCCGGGCGCCATGCGAGCGTCATCGACGACTTTAGCGCGGTCGAGCTCGGCGGCAAGCTGTTCGGCCGCATGCGGGTCGCGCTCGGCCAGCATGTCGGCAAGGTTCGACAGGCGCGCATGTTCGGAGCGGGCAATGGTGATGGCAGGCGGGCGGATGGCCTTGGTCTTGGCGGTCATGGAAACCTCACGGCACGGGTCTTCGCGGCCCGGCGGGCACGCGGAAAATCGAAGATCTAGGGGGGAATGTCGCGCTTTCCGGTGCAGTTTTCGTGCAGAAACGAAACCGCTATTGCCCCACGGCCGGGGCGCGACGCGACCAAGCCGAGGGGCTAGTGTCCTGCGAGAGGAAACAACCGTTTCAAGAACCGGGCGATGGATTGCGTCATGGTCATGCCACCATGATGGCTTGAGGGCGCGGAGAAAGTCAAGCCGGGCCACGACGGCGCGGCCGAACGCCACCCCTGCGGCGGTCTGCCGGTTTGACAGAAGTCAGGTTCGGGCGGAGAACGCACTATCCCCCACAAGCCGGAGCCATGTCATGATCGAGGACCTTTTCGCCAGGAACAAAGTCTGGTCCGCCGAGCGCAAGGCTGAGAAGGCCGATTATTTCGACCGCCTCGCCAACCTCCAGCAGCCGGACTATCTGTGGATCGGCTGTTCCGACAGCCGCGTGCCGGCCAATGTGATCGCCGGGCTGGAACCGGGCGAGGTCTTCGTGCACCGCAACGTCGCCAACCTTATCCATCCGGCCGACCTCAACATGCTCTCCGTGGTCGAATATGCCGTGCACCAGCTTGGGGTGAAGCACATCATCATCTGCGGGCACTATGGCTGTGGTGGCATCCGCGCTGCCGTCAGCGGCGAGCGTTTCGGCCTGATCGACCATTGGCTTCAACCGATCCGCGATGTGGCGGACCGGCGTTTCGAATGCCGGGAATGTGCGCCCTGGAGAGATGCCGACCTCGACCGGCTCTGCGAGGCCTCGGTCGCTTCGCAGGTGGAGCGGCTGGCCCGCACGCCCACCCTCCAGACGGCCTGGCAGGCCGGCCGCGTGGTTTCCATCCACGGCTGGGTCTACGGCTTGAAGGACGGGCTGCTTTCTGATCTCAAATGTACGATTGGCAGTGGCCAGGGAGGCAAAACCCATGCCGGTGGAGACCAAACGCATCTATGACGACCCCGAACCCACGGACGGGACACGCATCCTCGTCGACCGGCTCTGGCCACGCGGCCTTTCCAAGGAAAAGGCCGGTTTCGACCTCTGGATGAAGGATGTGGCGCCCTCCACGGCGCTGCGCAAATGGTTCGATCACAAGCCGGAGCGCTGGCCGGAATTCCAGGCGCGCTACCGGGAGGAACTGCAGGGCAACCCGGCGCTGGAGGATCTGCGCGAGCGCATTGCGGCTGGCACGGTCACGCTGCTTTACGGCTCGCGCAACCGTGAATTCAACCATGCGGCCGTGCTTGCCGACATTTTGCAGAACGGGATCTAAGGTTCCGCACCGCCCGGCAATGACTGCAAAATTGTTGCTGGCTGACTGCAAGAGAATTCATTTGTCAGAGACCGGTGGGCCGGCCATTTTCTTCTCGTAACATGAGGAGCAGGCATCGATGCCCGAGCGAACGGCGATCGAAGTTCAACCGGAAACCATTGCCGCGGCGCATGGGGTGGCAAGCGATACCGCCTTCGGCGCGGTGGCACCGCCGCTCTACCTTTCCACCACCTACGAGTTTGCGGATTTCGACACCCCGCGCGCCTATGACTACGGCCGCGTCGGCAATCCGACGCGTGATCTGCTGGCGGATGCGATCAGCAAGCTGGAGGGCGGCGCCGGCGCGGTGATGGCGCCGAGCGGCATGGCCGCCGTCGATCTTCTCGTCGGGCGACTTCCCGCCGGCAGCCTGGTCCTTGCACCGCACGACTGCTACGGCGGCACGATGCGCCTGCTCAAGGCGCGCGCCGCGCTCGGCCACCTCTCGCTGCGGTTGGTCGACCAGTCGGATCTCAACGCCTTCAAGGTGACGCTCTGGGACAATCCGGCGCTAGTGCTGATCGAGAGCCCGAGCAACCCGCTGATGCGGGTGGTGGATATCGCCGCCCTCTCCGCGCTGGCGAAGGCCGCCGGTGCGCGCGTCGCCGTCGACAACACCTTCCTCTCGCCCGCCCTGCAAAAACCGCTGTCGCTCGGCGCCGACTATGTGCTGCATTCGACGACGAAGTTCCTCAACGGTCATTCGGACGTCATTGCCGGGGCGGTGATCGCCGCCGATGCGGAGGATGCCCGCGCCCTGAAGCACTGGGCCAACGTGACAGGCGCGACGGCTGCGCCCTTCGATTCCTGGCTGACGCTACGCGGGCTGCGGACCCTCTTTGCCCGTATGGCCGGGCAGGAGCGCAACGCCATGGCGATCGCCGAGCGGCTTTGCGCGCATCCTGCCATTTCCCGGGTGCACTATCCGGGCCTTGCCGACCATCCCGACCATGCGCTCGCCGCCCGCCAGCAACAGGGGTTCGGCGCGATGATGAGCTTCGAGCTTGCCGGCGGCGTCCCGGCGGTACAGGCCTTCGTGAAGAGGGTGCGCTGCTTCACCTTTGCCGAATCGCTCGGCGGCGTCGAAAGCCTCGTCGCCCACCCCGCCACCATGACCCATGTCGACATGGGCGTGGAGGCGCGCGGCAAGGCGGGCATCGGCGACGGGCTGCTCAGGCTTTCCGTCGGGCTCGAACATGTCGATGACCTGCTCACAGGGCTCGAGGCCGGCCTTTCAGGTTGCTGACGCGTTTTCATTCGCAATCGCCCGCGCACACTCTACACTGTCGAAAGGGAGGGCACGATGGAGGCCGATGACGACATTCCCGCGACTTTCGCCTCGCCGGCCTGCTTCATGCACGAAGTCGACCCGACCTATATGGGCCTGCCCGGCCCGCTCGACCGGCAAGCCTGGACGGACGTCAATCGCTGGCGCCGAAACGAACGCGAACGCCTGATCGCCGAGCGCCTCACCGTGCCGGCCGAGCGGCGCGCGCAACAGGGCGAAGCCATCGCTGAAGGCATTCTCGCCGAGATTGGCGATGTCGAGGGGCTCATCGTCAGCGCCTACTGGCCCTTCCGCGGTGAGCCGGACCTGCGGCCGCTGCTTGCCGAGGTCGCAAGACGCGGCGGGCGCACGGCGCTACCCGTCGTCGTCGAGAAGGCGAGGCCGCTGGAATTCCATCTCTGGCAGGCGGGCGATCCGCTTTCCCGTGGCGTCTGGAACATCCCGATACCGGCCGAGCAGAACCGCGTCCTGCCCGATATCGTGCTTTCGCCCGTCGTCGGCTACGATGCCGCCTGCTACCGGCTCGGCTATGGTGGCGGCTTCTTCGACCGGACACTGGCGGCCATGCCGGCACGGCCGCGCGTCATCGGTCTCGGCTACAGCGCGGCACGACTTCCAACGATCTATCCGCAGCTGCACGACATTCCGATGGACCTGATCGTGACGGAAACCGGCATCGTGCGCCCCGCGCCTCAGGCGGGCGTTTCCACCGTGCGTGCATTGACATAGAGCGCCCGGCCGGCAAACCAGCCGTTGACCGCCGCACCGAGGCCGAGCAGCACGAAGAGCACGGCACTCCAGGCAAAGCTGCCGGTCCAGCTGCGGATGAGGCCGACGACCAGTGGGCCGATGGCGGCAAGCAGATAGCCGACGCATTGCGCCATGCCGGACAGATGCGCCGCCACATGCGGATCGCGCGTGCGCAGCACGATGACGGTGAGCGCCACCGCGATCAGCCCGCCCTGCCCGATGCCCTGCAGCACCGCCCAGACCCAGACCGTGGACAGCGGCGCGAAAAGCAGGCCGAGAAGGGCGACGACGGCGAAGCCGCAAAGCACGACGTTGATCAGCCGCTGATCCTTGCCGCGCACGGCGATATGCGGCGCGACGAGGCAGGACGCGGCCTGCACCATGACGGAGACGGACACGATGGCCCCGGCGGTGACGCCATCGAGCCCGCGCTCGCGCAGGATCGGCACCAGCCAGCCGAAGACACAATAGGCGAGCGCCGATTGCAGCCCCATGAAGAGCGTGACCTGCCAGGCGAGCCTGTCGCGCCACAGTCCCTCGACCCGGAAGCCCGAGCGTTTGACTTGCGAGCGCGTCGCCAGCACCTGCGGCAGCCACAGGAAGCCGACGACCAGCGCCGGCAGCGCCCAGACCGCAAGTGCCCCATCGAGCGAACCGCCCAGCGCGTGCTCGATCGGCAAGGTCAGGCCGGCAGCGCTCGCCGCGCCGGCGCAGAGCGCCATCGTGTACCAGCCGGTCATCAGCGCCGCCTTGTCGGGAAAATCGCGCTTGACGAGGCCCGGCAGCAGCACGTTGCCGACTGCGATACAGGCGCCGGCAAGCGCCGTGCCGAGGAAGAGCAGCGGGATCGAGGAGAGGCCGCGCAGCGCCGTGCCGAGCGCCAGCAGGAAGACGACCAGGAGCAGCGTGCGCTCCGTGCCGATGCGCTGGGCAAGGCGCGGCGCCAGCGGCGAGAACAGGCCGAGGCAGACGACCGGCAGCGTCGTCAGGAGGCTGGCACCCGTGGCCGAAAGGCCGAGCGTGTCACGGATTTCCGGCAACAGCGCCGAGGCGCTGGAAAAGACCGGTCGCAGGTTGAAGGCGATGAGCACGAGGCTGGCGCCGAGCAGGAAGCGCGTGACGGCAGCCTTCGGACGCTGCGGCTCGGGCGTCGGCACGCTGTCGGCTTCGGCATCGATCAGGTCGATCGAGCCGGGATCGTTCTTGGCAAGATAGGTCATGACATCAGCAACCGGTCGAGGGCGGAAAGGACGGGTGCCATGAAGCGGCGGACGGCGGCATCGGCAGCGTCCGGACTGCCGCTCTCGATGGCATCGACGATGGCGACATGGGCGGCCATGTCGGGTTCCGGTAACTCCTGGCCAAGGGTCGCATCGATGGTTTCAGCAATCAGCGTCGAGAAGAAATCGTACATGCCGATCAGCACCACGTTCTGCGAGGCGGCGACCACAGCCTGATGGAAGGCGAAATCGCGCGCAATGAAACCGGCCTTGTCACCACTGCCGTAGTCGCCGCGGGCGGCCAGCAAGGCCCGAAGTCCCGCAATGACGGCAGGCGTGTGGCGCAGCGCCGCAAGCCGCGCGGCCTCCGCATCCAGCGCCAGCCGCGCCTCGAACTGGTCGCGTAGCCCCGCGCGCCGGGCCATACCGAGCGGGCGCACGCTATCGGCCGTCGAGAGCACATAAGTTCCCGAGCCCTGCCGGGTTTCGAGATACCCCTGCGAGACGAGCACGCGCACGGCCTCGCGCACCGTGCCGCGGCTGACGGAGAGCATGGCCGAGAGTGCCGCTTCGTTCGGCAGCTTCTCGCCCACCGTCCAGCGATGCTCCAGGATTTCGGTACGGATCGCCTCGACGGCGGTGTCGGCGAGATTGGTCTTGCTGAGGGCACGCATGGATTCAATCACAAAGTCATCAGATGACTTTGTGATTATCTCTCTTTCCTCGGGCCGTCAAAGGGAATCGGCCAGCCCATCTATGAGCCGGCCGATGATGCGTGGCAGATAAAATCCTTAGCCGGCTATAATGGGCGTTGTACGGGCCGCCAGCCAGTCGGCGACCTCCGGCTCCAGCAAGCCATCCATCGCCGCGGCGACCTCGGCGTGGTAGACATCGAGCCAATGGCGCTCGGCCTCCGTCAGGCTGCCGAGATCGGCAAGGCGCAGATCGATCGGCACCAGCGTCAGCGTCCGGAAACGCAGGAAACCGTCCGTATCGGCGACGACTTCCACCTGGTTTTCGATGCGGATGCCGTATTCGCCGGCCTTGTAGTAGCCGGGCTCGATCGTCGTCACCATGCCGGGGGCGAGCACGATCTCGTTGATGCGGCGGTCGAAACGCTGCGGCTGCTCGTGAACCGAAAGGAAATGGCCGACACCGTGGCCGGTCCCATGGTCGTAGTCGAGACCGAGATCCCAGAGCGGACGCCGGGCAAAAGCATCGACCTGATGACCGCAGGTGCCGACGGGGAATTTCAACGACATCATCGAGATGAAACCCTTCAGCACGGCGGTGTAGCTGCGCCGGACATCCTCGCCGACAGGCGCGAATGCGGTGGTGCGCGTGGCGTCTGTCGTGCCGGAAAGATACTGGCCGCCGGAATCGAGCAGATAGACACTCTTGGCGGAGATCGGCGCGCTGCTCACGGCGCTCGCCGCATAGTGGCACATGGCGGCATGGCCGGCGGCCGCCGAGATGGAGCGGAAGCTCGGCTCGACGAAGATCTCGGACATCTGCCGGAAGGCGAGGATGCGCTCTTCCGCCTCCAGCTCGGTTATCGGCCGGCCGCCCGCTTCACGCTCGACTGCATGCCGTTCCAGCCAGGCGAAGAAGCGGATCCAGGCCGCGCCATCGAGGCGGTGGCAGTCGCGGAAGCCGGCAAGCTCGACCGGGTTCTTGACCATCTTGGCGAGCGTGACGGGGCTGCGGGCAAGCCGCACCGTGCCGCCTGCCGACCGCACCGCGTGGGCGACGGCCGATGGCGCGAAGGCCGGATCGAGCAGCAGGGTGCGGCCGGGCGCAGCGGCGCGAGCGCGCTCGATCAACGTTTCCGGCGCAGCCATGGTCACGCCATCGAGCTCGAAATCAGCAAGATCGTTCGGCAGCTTGCGGTGATCGACCAGCCATTCGGCCGTGCCCGCCCGGTCGAAGATCAGGAAGGACTGCGGCATGGGATTGAAGGCGACATCGCTGCCGCGCACGTTGAGGAACCAGGCAATGTTGTCCGGCTGGGTTTCGACGAGGAAGTCCGCGCCCTCCTTCGCCAGCATGGCGGCGATGCGCCCCTTCTTCTCAGCCACCGTCTCACCGGCATGGGAAAGCGGAAAGGCCATGATCTTGCCGAGCGGGCGTTCCGGCTGGTCGGCCCAGATCGCATCGACGAGATCGCCCGAGACCGGCACCCAGTGGCCGCCCGCGGCCTCGACGGAGATACGGCAATCCGCATCCCAGGTGGAGGGCAGCAGCATGGCGTTGAAACCGACGCGCTCGCCGGAGCGCAGGTTCTTCGCCAGCCAGTCCTTCAACGGCGCATCGTAAAAATGCTCGATGGAGAACAGGTCCTGGTCGATCTCCTCGCGCACCTGCACCTGATAGCGGCCATCGACGAAGATCGCCGCGCGGTCGCGCATGACGATGGCAACACCCGCCGAGCCGGAAAAGCCGGTGACATGGGCAAGGCGATTGTCATGGGCGGCGCAATATTCGCCCTGGTGCTCGTCGAAGCGCGGAATGACATAGCCGTCGAGCCCTTCCTCCGCGAGTCTTGCGCGAAGGGCGGCGACGGGGCCGGCGGTCTGCGGCCGGGTTTTCGGGGTCATGGCAGTGTCCTTGGATTGCAACGGAGAGGGATTTCAGGTGCCCGGCAGCGCGTCCGCGAAGTGGCAGGCCGCAAGGCCCGCACCGGCCGGCCGGAGCGCCGGCTTCTCACGCCGGCAGATCTCACCGGCATGCGGGCAGCGCAGATGGAAGGGGCAGCCCGGCGGCACATTGAGCGGCGATGGCAATTCGCCGGCGATGGCAGGCTTGCGCCGGCGTTTTCCGGGATCGAGCGAGGGGGCGGCGGCAAGCAGCGCGCGGGAATAGGGATGCACGGGATTGGCGAAGAGCGGACCGGACGGGCCGATCTCGACGATGGCGCCGAGATAGATGACGGCGACGCGGTGCGAGACGTGGCGGACGAGCCGGAGGTCATGCGCGACGAAGAGCACTGTCAGGCCGAGCGTATCCTGCAGCTCCATCAGAAGGTTGACGACCTGCGCCTGGACGGAGACGTCGAGCGCGGAGACCAGCTCGTCGGCGACGAGGCAGGCGGGCTCCAGCGAAAGCGCGCGGGCAATGCCGATGCGCTGGCGCTGGCCGCCGGAAAACTCGTGCGGGTACTTGTCCGCCGCCCCCTCGGGCAGGCGCACGAGATCCAGCAGCTCCTCGACACGCCGGCCGACCGCCGCGCCGCTGCGCATGCCGTGTACGGTGATCGCCTCCTCCAGCGTGTCGCGCACCGTCATGCGGGGATTGAGCGAGGTATAGGGGTCCTGGAACATCATCTGGACACGGCGGTTGTAGGCGCGCCGCTTTGCGCCCCGGAGGCCGACGACGCTTTCGCCCTCGAAGAGGATGTCGCCCGAGGTCGGCCGGTTGAGGCCGGCGATGCAGCGGGCGAGCGTGGACTTGCCGCACCCCGATTCGCCGACGATGCCGAGCGTCTCGCCGGGCATGACATCGAGCTCGACGCCGTTCAGCGCCGAGACGACCTTTCGCGGCCGGCGCGCGACGGTATCGGCGAGCGAGCGGGGTTTTGCGAATGTCATCGACAGATCGCGGATGGAGAGAAGTGGGGCAAGGCTCATTGGGCTGCCCCCCGTGCCGAGAAAAAGGCCGCGGCTTCGGGGAGCCGGTGGCAGGCGACGAGCCTCCCACCCGAAAGCGCGGCAAGCGGGGGCCGGACATTCCGGCAATCAGGCCCGGCGACCGGGCAACGCGCCGTGAAGGCACAGCCCGCCGGCATGGCGGAGAGCGCAGGCGGCGCGCCGGGAATGGAATAGAGCGGCGTGCGCGGCGGCACGTCGCGCGGGATGGAGCGCAGGAGGCCGAGCGTGTAGGGGTGTCGGGCATGCCCGATCACCGCCGCCGTCTCGCCGGTCTCGCAAAGCCGTCCGCCATACATGACCGCGACGCGGTCGCAGGTCTCCGCCACCACCGCCATGTCATGGGTAACGAGGATCATCGCCATGCCGAGTTCTTCGGCGAGCGACTGGATGAGGCGAAGGATCTGGTCCTGGATCGTCACGTCGAGCGCCGTCGTCGGCTCGTCGGCAAGAAGCAGGCGCGGATTGGAGGCGAGCGCGATGGCGATCATCACCCGCTGGCGCATGCCGCCGGAAAATTCGTGCGGATAGTCGCCGAGCCGGCTGCGCGCGGCAGGAATACCGACCATGTCGAGCAATTCGACGGCGCGGGCCTTGCGGGCACGGGCGTCGAGATCCGTATGGGCGACGAGGTTTTCCTCGATCTGCAGGCCGACCGTCAAAAGCGGGTTGAGCGAGGACATCGGCTCCTGGAAGATCATGGCGATCTCTCGCCCGCGCACGGCCCGCAGACGCGCCTCGTCCAGTGCGGCAAGATCGCGGCCCTTCCAGAGGATTTCCCCGAAGACCCGGCCGCGGGGCTGCACGATGCCGAGGATCGAGCGCAGCGTGATGCTCTTGCCCGAGCCGGATTCGCCGACGAGGCCGAGGATCTCGCCTTCGCGGACCTCGAAGGAAACTCCATCGACGGCGACGAGGGGATGCGCGGCGGGACCGAATTCGGTGCGCAGGTTCCGCACCGCAAGAACGACCGGTTTTTCCATGTCAGCGTCCCTTCGGGCGAAGCAGGTCCGCCAGTGCATCGCCGAGCAGGCTGAAGCCGAGGCCGGTGACGACGATGGCGATGCCGGGCATGAGGCTCATCCACCAGGCGGTCATCAGGAAGTTGCGGCCCTCCGCAATCAGCACGCCCCATTCGGCGGCGGGCGGCTGGGCGCCGAGGCCGAGATAGCCGAGCGAAGAGCCGAGCAGGATGGCGAGCGCCATGTCGGTCATCCAGTAGACGATGACGGGGGAGATGGCGTTGGGCAAAAGATGGCGAAAGATGATGCGGGTATCGGAATAGCCGAGAACGCGGCCGGCGGCGGCATAGTCGTTCGCCTTCTGCGCCATGATTTCCGCCCGCGTCAGCCGGGCATAATAGACCCAGTTCACGGCGGTGATTGCCACATACATGTTGACGAGGCCGGGGCCGAGCACGGCGACGATGGCGATGACCAGAACGAGAAAGGGAAAGGTGATGATGGCATCGACACAGCGGCCGAAGATCATGTCCGCGACACCGCCGTAATAGCCGACGAAGGCGCCGACGGTGACCCCGATGAGAAGTGCGAAAATGGTGGCGAAGAAAGCCATCTGCATATCGACCGAATAGGCCCAGATGACGCGCGAGAGCATGTCGCGGCCGAAATTATCGGTGCCGAAGGGATGGGCAAGGCTCGGCCCCTGCTGGATCGCGTTGAGATCGAAGGCCAGCGGGTCGTAGGGCGCAAGCACCCCGGGGAAGAGGGCGAGCGCCAGCGACAGGACGAGGATGGCAAAGCCGGTAACGAAGGCGGGCTTGGCGAAGGCGCGGGCAAGGAAGGCCTTGAGCCGCGAGGGTCTTGCCGCGGAAAGGGTGACGGTGCTCATGACTGGCGAAGCCTCGGATCGAGCCAGGACTGCACGACATCCGTCAGGAGGAAGACGACGGAGACGAGCACGGCGAAGGTGAGCGTCAGCCCCTGGATCAGCGGATAATCGCGCGCGAAGATCGCCTCCAGCATCAGCCGGCCGACGCCCGGTACGGCAAAGACCGTCTCGGTCACCAGCGTGCCGCTCATCAGGTTGCCGATGGAAAGGCCGAGCAGGGTCACGGTGGAAACCATGGCGTTGCGCAGCACATGGCGCGTCATGATGATGCGCGGGGAAAGACCCTTTGCGCGGGCGAACTGGACGTAGTCGGCATCCAGCACCTCGATCAGCGAGGCGCGCAGGTTTCGAAGGATGACCGCCGACGTGTAGAGCGCAACGGAAAGCGCCGGCAGGATGAGGTGGTAGAGATTGTCGAGGAAGCTCGTGCCGTAGCCGCCGACCGGAAAGAGGCGGAGCTTTGCGGCAAGCACCGTCAGCAGGAGGAGGCCGATATAGAAGACCGGCGTCGACAGGCCCACCTGGAAGATGCTGCGGATCGCGATATCGGTCGCACCGTTGGCACGGGCGGCGGCAAGGAAGGCGAGCGGCCCGGCAAGACAGATGGCGAGCACGATGGAATAGAGCGCCAGGAAGATCGTCGTCGGCAGGCGGGCGAGGATGACCTCGGTGACCGGCGCCTTCAGCATGATCGAGCGGCCGAGATCGCCCGTCAGCGTGTTCTTGACGAACACGCCGAACTGCACCGGCAACGGCTGGTCGAGGCCGAGATTGCGGCGGATCTGCTCGATCTGCGCGTCGGTCGCCTTGGCCTCGGCCATGGCGATGGCCGGATCGCCCGGCAGGAGGCGCACGAGAAGGAAGATGAAGATCATCACCAGGAGGAAGGTGGGGATGATCTGCACCAGCCGCGCCAGAAGATAGGAAAGCGAAGGCATGGATGGAACCTCAATGCCACCTGCCGCAGGCAACAAGGCATACGGCAGGCAACGTTCGAGCTGGTGTCGTCGGGTCTGGCACTACTTGGCGCGCCAGGCCTCGGAGAAGTCGTTCGCACCGAGCGGGGTCTGCACATACCCCTCGATAGAGCGCGAGACGGCAACGGCGAAGGGCGTCTCGAAGAGGAAGAGCAGTGGCGCCTCCTGCGCATAAATCTCCTGCATGCGCTTGTATTCGCCCTTGCGCTTTTCCGGATCGACCTCGGAGTTCGACGCCTCGAAGAGCGTGTTGAATTCCGCATTGTTCCAGCCGGTGCCGACGGCCTGGCGCTGCTTGTAGTAGCCGAGCCAGCCGGTGACCTGCGCCGGGTCGTTCACGTCGTTGGCCCAGCCGTAGGTGTGGATGTCGAAGGCGCCGGAGCGGTTCTTCTCGCCGCGCGTCGGGTTGTCGACCTGCTCGACGGTGAGATTGACGCCGAGCGGCGCCCACATCTGCTGGAGCGCGGTGAAGAGCGTGGCGTCGTCGGCGCTGCCGGCAAGCGTCGTCAGCTTCACCTCGAAGCCGCCGGAAAGGCCGGCTTCGCCGAGCAGGGCCTTGGCCTTCTCCGGATCATAGGGGTAGAGCGGCGCGGGGCCGTCGTGCAGCTGGGTCGCGGCCGACATCAGCGAGGTCATCGGCTTGCCGGTGTCGAAGGTGACGAGCTTGATCAGCACGTCCTTGTTCGTCGCATAGTTCAGCGCCTGGCGCACCTTCACGTCGGCCAGCGGGTTCTTCGCCCCGTCGGCGCGCGTCTCGCGCGTGTTGATCGGCGCATAGACGATGCGCGTCGAGGGGAACAGCTCCATCTTGAGGTTCGGATCGGCACCGAGCTCCCCGACGCGGGCGAAGGGGATGAACTCGGCCGCATCGACCTCGCCGGCCTGCAGCTTCAGGATACGCGTCGCGTCGTCGGGAATGACGGCGAAGGTGACCTCGTCGAGATAGGGCAGCGGCTTGCCGTCCTCGCCGGGGCGCCAATAGTTCGGGTTGCGGGCAAAGCTCATGCTGGCGCCCTGCACGCGGCTCTTCAGCATGAAGGGGCCTGACGTGACAGGGCCGCCCGCGAAGAAGGCCTGCGCCTTCTCCTGGTCCGTCGCGCCCGCCGCCTTCTCGAAGGCCGCTTTCGGCATGATGCCGGTGTTGAAGGTCGCAAGGATCGAGAGAATGGTCGGATCGGGCTGCTTCAGCGCGAGCGTGACGGTGTCGCCCTCGGCCGTCACGTTTTCAACCGAACCGAGCAAGCCGGCCCAAGGGCCGAGATCGGGATTGCGCGCCCGGTCGAGCGAGAAGATGACATCCTCTCCGGTGATCGGCGAGCCATCGGAGAACTTGAGGCCGGACCGCAGGGTCAGCGTGATCGCCTTTCCATCGGCGGAAACCGCATGGCTTTCGGCAAGACCGGGCGCGATGGAGCCGTCAGGACCGTTGCGCAGCAGCGTATCGTAGAAGGCGTTGATCATCCACAGATCGGGATTCCGGTCGGCATAGACGGGGTCGATGATCGCCGAATCGTCATAACGGGCAAAGGCCATCGACCCGCCGCGCTCGATGGCGAGCGCCGAAGTCGCGGCGGTAAGGCCAAGGGCCGCGCCCAGGAAAAGTGGCAGCAAAGGCTTCATGTCATTCCTCCTCGATGGTCCGGCAAGGCCGGCATCTGCCTTTTTGGATATTGGATCCAATTTTTCCGGACAGGGCTTGCCCTTTCCGGCGTGAAAACGCAGACGTTCGTGTTGATCCCCCTTAAAAACCGGCGGCAGGCACGATAGGCTCGCGAGCTTGCGCAACCGACTTTAGTCAAACTAAAGTCCATCACGCGATGCAAGTCAAGCGGAAAGCCACGATGACCCTCGACGACGACAAGATGCCCGCCAGCGACGCCGGAGGAACCGGCAGCGACATGCCCGCGCCCGCCGCCCTCGGCCGGATGCTGCGCCAGCGCCGCAAGGCGATCGGCAAGACGATGAAGCAGGTGGCGCTTGAGGCGGGCCTCACGGAGGGCTTCATCAGCCAGATCGAACGCGGGCTTTCCACGCCCTCGCTGATCTCGCTCTACAACGTCGCCAACGCGCTCGGCACCAGCGTCGATACCTTCCTGTCGCAGCCGCCGCGGCATGAGCACTCGATGGTCTCCCATGCCGGCGAGCGGCCCGGCTACAATGTGGCGACGAAGGACCGGGTCTATGAACTGCTCGAACGCGGCTTTCCCGGCGCCATGCTGAACGGCTGCATCACCCAGATTCCGGAAGGCTATGTCTCCGAGCTGACGAACCATGAGGGCGAGGACTTCATCTACCTGATCGAGGGTGAAATCCTCTACGAGGTGGACGGCAAGGACTATCACCTGAAGGCCGGCGACACGCTGCACTTCCCCTCGAAACTGCCGCACCGGGCCCGCAACATAGGCAAGGGCCCGGCGCGTGAGCTCTGGGTCGGCACGACCCGGATCATCACTGAAGACTGACCGCGTTACTGCTTGCGCGGCCAGGTGTCGGCAAGGCGGTAACCCGCCGGCCACGGGTCATCCGGATCGAGCATGACCTGGCTGGTGCCGGTGACCCAGGCGCGGCCGGAGATTTCCGGCACGATGGCCGGACGGCCACCGACCGTGGTTTCGCCGACGATACGGCAATCGAAGCGCGAATCGAGGATCGAATAGCCGGAAAAGCTCTGGCCGACCTTGATCTGGCCGCGGGCATGCAGCACGGCCATGCGGGCCGAGCAGCCGGTGCCGGTCGGCGAGCGGTCGAGCTTGGCCGGCTGGATGACGACCGTGTTGCGGCCATGCAGCGCCCCGTCGCGCTCTTCCACCGGCAGCGTCAGCTGGCAGAAGGAGATGTGGCTCCATTCCGGGTTTTCGGGATGGGTGAAGCCGAGCTGCTCGTTGGCCGCCTTGGTGATGCGGATACCGGTCTCCGCCAGCTCGCGCGCCTCGTCCGGTGTCACGGCGAAACCGAGCGCGCGCGCATCGGTGAGGACGAAGCTGTCGCCGCCATAGGCAGTGTCGACGGTGAGCGTGCCGAGGCCCTCCACTTCCAGCTTCGCATCCAGCTTGTCGGCGAAGGAGGGGACGTTGGTGACGGTGATGCGCTCGGCCTTGCCGTTGCGGCACGCGGCGACGACATTCACCAGCCCGCCCGGCGCTTCCAGCACCATGTGGGTTTCAGGTTCAACCATCGGCACGATGCCGCTGTCGAGCAGCACGGTGGAGACGCAGATCGAATTGGAGCCGGACATCGGCGGTGTGTCCTCCGGCTCCATGATGATGAAGCCCATCGTGGCGCGCGGATCCTTCGGCGGCACGAGCAGGTTGATGTGGCGGAACACGCCGCCGCGCGGCTCGTTCAGCACGAAATTGCGCAGGGCCTTGTCCTCGGCGATGAACTTGCGCTGCTCCCACAGCGTCTTGCCGGGCGGCGGGGCGACGCCCCCGACGATGACGTCGCCCACCTCGCCCTCGGCGTGGCAGGAAACGATGTGGATGACCTTGCTGCTGCGCATGGCTCTTTCTCCGATTTCAGGCTGTTTCGGCGCGGTCGGCCTTGCCTTGCCGACGCGGTTCCGCTTTCATAGAAAAATTGGATCCAATATACAATCGTGTTTTTCATGGGGCTGCTCCAGCAGGGTTCTGTTGCCCCGCCTCTGGTTTCGACCTATGACCGATCGCTTCATTCCACCGGGGTTCGACGTGATGAAATTTGCTGCCGTCGATGTCAGGCAGGCCGCTTCGGCGGCGGACATCGTCTACGAGGCCCTGCGCAAGGCGATCATCGAGGGCGACCTTGCCGAGGGCGAGAACCTTCGGCAGGACCAGATCGCGCAGATGTTCAACATCAGCCGCATCCCGGTGCGCGAGGCCCTGTCACGGCTGGAGCAGCACGGCCTCATCACGACCCAGCGCTACAAGGGCGCCGTCGTGGCCGGCCTTTCGGTCGAGGAGATCGAGGAGATCTTCGAGTTCCGCGCACTGATCGAGGCGGAGGTCATCCGCCTCGCCGTGCCCAACCTCGACCGGGAGACGCTGGAAAAGGCACGGCGTTACTGCAACGAATTCGATCGGGAGACCGATCCGCACCGCTGGGGCGAGGTCAACCGCAACTTCCACTACAGTCTCTATGAGGCTTCGCGCCGGCCGTATTATCTGCAGAACGTGCGCTCCTCGCTCGACCGCATCGACCGGTATCTGCGTGCCCAGCTGACCTTCACCAACGGGGTGCCGCGTGCCGGACGCGAACATGAGGCGATCCTTGCCGCCTGCGAACAGGGTGATGCGGATCTCGCCTCGCGGCTCACCCGCGCCCACATCCTCGATGCCGGCCGATCTCTGATGACGTTCTTGCGGGAGCAGCGAGGCTGAGCATGGCGCCTCAAGGCCCGAACACAGGTTCGGCCGCCGCGCCGGCTCTGCTGAAGGGATGATCTATCTCGCGAAAGAGCCTGCCGGGTCGAAGCGCCCCGCTGATCACCCGGTTTTCGTCAAAACTCTTCCCAGTCCCCGTCATTCCCCTTGTCCTGCCGCACGCCAAGGGCGCCTGCCAGCTTTTCGCTGAGCGCGAGGGCCGGAGAGGTGACGGGGCGCGATACGCTGTTGGCGGGCTTGACGTTCCATTGGCCGGGCGACTTGCGGGCGAGTTTCGGGGCCGTGGTGGACGCCATGATCGGCGAAACCGGGGGCGATGCCGGCGTGGACGACGGCACGACATGCAGATGCGGGGCATGCACGGTGCGGCCGGCGGCGGCGCTGCCGCCGACATTGAAACGGCCGATCAGCGCGTTGAGCGCCTGCACCTCGGAGGCGAGGCCATGGCTTGCGGCGGTCGTCTCCTCCACCATGGCGGCGTTCTTCTGTGTGCCCTGGTCCATCGCATTGACGGCGGTATTGATCTCCTGAAGGCCGGACGACTGTTCACGCGCCGCCTCGACGATCGCCTGGACGTGGCCGTTGATCTCCTGCACCTCGGTGACGATCGCCTGCAGTGCGCGGCCCGTATCGCCGACGAGGGAGACGCCGGAGCGCACCTGCTCGCCCGAAGTCGTGATCAGTGCCTTGATCTCCTTGGCGGCCTTGGCCGAGCGCTGGGCGAGTTCACGCACTTCCTGCGCAACGACGGCAAAGCCCTTGCCCGCCTCGCCTGCCCGGGCCGCTTCCACACCCGCATTGAGGGCAAGGAGATTGGTCTGGAAGGCGATCTCGTCGATGACACCGATGATGCTGGTGATCTCGCTGGAGGACTTTTCGATCTCCTGCATGGCCGAAACGGCGCGGCGCACAATGTCGCCGGATTTTTCAGCGCCCGTGCGGGTGCGTGCGACGAGCTGGCCCGCCTCCTCCGCCCGCCGGGTGGAATCCTTCACGGTGGTGGTGATCTCTTCGAGCGCGGCGGCGGTTTCCTCGACGGAGGCAGCCTGCTGCTCGGTGCGGCGCGACAGATCGTCAGCGGCGACGCGGATCTGGCTGGCGCCGGCGTCGATCGCGCGGGCATTCTCGCCGACCTCGCGCAGCGCATCGCTGAGGCGCGAGACGGAGGCGTTGAAATCCTCGCGCAGCCGGTCGAGATCGCCGTCGAAGGGTTTTTCGATACGGCAGGTCATGTCGCCGCCCGCAAGCCTGCCGAGCGCTTCGGCAAGGCTGGCGACGACCTCCTGCACACGGCCGCTGTCGCGGGTGCGCTCTGCCTCACGCGCCTGGCGCTCGCCCTCGGCGCGGCGACGATCGTCGTCGCCCTGACGTTCGAGGCGCTGGCGCTCGGCCGCATTGTCGCGGAAGACGGCGACGGTGCCGGCCATCTCGCCGATCTCGTCCCTGCGGTCGGCATGCGGGATGGTGACGGCGGCGTCACCGGCCGCCAGCTTCTTCATTGCGCCGGCAAGACCGTTGAGCGGTCTGACGACGCGGCGGTTGACGAGGACGATCGCGGCAAGCGCCAGGCCCATGGAGATGACAAGCGAAGCCCAGGTGAGCGCGAAGGCCGAGCCTTCCTCGCCGCGCGCCGAAAGGATCGTCTCGTCCATCACCTTCTGGGTGCTGGCGACGAGGTCGTTCAACGAAGCGCTGATCGCATCGGCGCTCGCCTGCATCGGCCCCTTGTAGACTTCCAGCGCCGGACCCTTGGCGGCAATGGCAGAGAACTGGATGAGCTTTGCCGCATCGTCGAGATAGGTTTTCAAGGTCGCCTTGATGCCGTCGATTTCCGCGACGGCGGCCGCATCGCCGCTGTTGGCCGCGCCATAACTATCCACCATGCCGGCAAAGGCATCGGCGCGCTCCTTGATGCGCGCCTCGATACGGCCGATCTCGTCGGGATCCATCGAGAGCAAGTGTTCGGAATAGGTCGCGTTGAGCTCGGAGAAGGCGTGGCTGAGCTGGAGGATGCGGCTCATCTCGGGCATGCGCTCGGCGCCGATACGCTCGATATGGCCGGTCATCGCCGAAAGGGAGCGGAAAGCGACGACGCCTTGCAGGGCGCCCAGCACGACCATGAGGACGAAGAGCGCGGGCAGGAGCCTGCTGATCCGGACATTACGCATGACACTTCCCTGATAGTCTTCGGCGGCACGGCTTCGTGCGGGTGCGCAAAAGTTTAGGAGCGGTCGTTTAACGCAGGCTTAATGGACGGACCCGACCTCCTGCCTTGCCGGCTGCTTTTCCACACCCTACATGCGGGGCGAACAGGAGTTTTCGATGATCCTCGACGCCGCCCGCCTTTCGCTTGCCAATCTCTTCGCTCCCGAGACGCGGGGCGTCTTCTGGAAAGTCATCGGGCTCACCCTGCTCGCGCTCATCGTCCTGTGGTTCGGCCTCAGGGAGACCTTCATCGCCTTCGCCTGGCCCTTTCTGCAGGGCATGATGATGCCCGACCTGCCGGAATGGGCGGGCTGGCTCACCTTCGTCTTCGGCATCCTCGCCAGCATCGGCCTGGCGCTCGGCCTTGCTCTTCTGCTTGCGCCGGTGACGGCGATCATCGCCGGCTTCTTCCTCGACGACGTCGCCGAGGTGATCGAGAAACGCGACTATCCCGGACAGCCGCCCGGGCAGGCACTGCCGCTCGGCCAGGCGATTGCCGGCTCGATCAAGTTCCTCGGCATCGTCATCCTCGGCAACCTTTTCGCGCTTTTCCTGCTGTTCATCCCGGGCATCAACCTCGTCGCCTTCTTCCTGGTCAACGGCTACCTGCTCGGCCGGGAGTTCTTCGAATTCGCGGCCATGCGCCACCGGACACCGGCAGAGGCGCGCCTGTTCCGGGCCAAGCACGCCTCGACGGTGTTGATCGCCGGCCTCCTGATCGCCGCGTTCCTGGCGATCCCGATCGTCAATCTCCTGACGCCCCTCTTTGCCGCCGGCCTCATGGTGCACCTCCACAAGGCGCTGAGCGGCAAGGATCCGGGCTTCTCACTGCGGCAGGGCTGACGTCTCGTACAGCGCGACATAATCGCCCTTCGGCGGGATCGGCTTGATCACGTCGATGAGCATGCCGTTGGGATCGGCAGTGATGAAGTGGCGTTGGCCGAAATCCTCATCGCGAATATCGAGCAGGATGGGCAGCCCGGCGGCGCGCAGGTCCGCATAGACCGCATCGACATCCTCCACTTCGAAGTTCAGCAGCATGCCCGAAACCCTGCCGCGGCCGATGGCCGGGATCGTCTCATGGCTGCCGTCGAGTACCGCAAGCGTAACCTTCTCATCCTCGCGCGACTGGAGATGGACATACCAGCCGCTGTCGAAGAGGGCTTCGAAGCGGAAGTGCTTTTCATAGAAGGCGGCCGTGCCGGCGACGTCGTTGGTCATGATCACCGGATAGTAACTGATCGTTTTCATCGGGCTTCTCCTGGTTCCGTTTTTCGTGTCGCGACGGCCAACCGCCTTATGGATTTCGCTGGATTCACCGTCTAATTAAACATACAATCTGTATGTTTCTGTCAGTTAACATACATTCTGTTTGCATGTAAAGGAGAAAAAATGGCGCGTAGCAACAAAGAGCGCACCGAGGCGACGCGCCTAGCGCTGATCGAAGCAGCCCGGCGGCTTTTCGTGGAGAAGGGTTATGCGGAGACCGCGACGCCCGACATCGTGGCGGAGGCCGGAGTGACGCGCGGCGCGCTCTACCACCATTTCGAGGACAAGAAGGCCCTGCTCCGCGCGACGCTGGAGCGGGAAGCGGAGGCAGTTGCCGCTCATATCGAAAGGGTCTCGCTACCCTCCGGCTCGCCGCGCGACGCGCTGCTATCAGGCGCGACCGCCTATTTCGACGCCATGGCGGAGCCCGGCCGCACGCGCCTTCTGCTGCTCGAGGCGCCCGCCGTACTCGGCTTCGAAAGCACCGGCGCGATCGACAGGGACAATGCGGAGAGCACATTGAGGGTCGGGCTTTCCGACCTGCTCGGCAAGGATGTGGACGCAGCAAGGCTTCAGGCCCTGACCGACCTCATCTCCGCCGCCTTCGACCGGGCGGCGATCGCCATCGAGACGGGTGCCGACCGAAAAACCTATGAGGCGGCGATCGCCAGCCTGCTGGACGGGCTCAGGGCGTAGGACCGAAGAGCTGCGGCGGCAGCTCCACGAGGGGCGCCGGCACGTCGCAGGTCTTTTCTAGCGAGCGACAGAGATCTGCAATCACGCAGTGCTCGCATTCCGGCTTGCGCGCCTTGCAACAGTATCGCCCGTGCAGGATCAGCCAGTGATGCGCGTGGTAGAGATACTCGTCCGGAATGAGGCGGATCAGCTTGTCCTCCACCTCGTCGGGTGTTTTTCCCGGTGCCAGCCGAAGGCGATTGGCGATGCGGAAGATATGCGTATCGACCGCCATCGTCGCCTGGCCGAACGCCATGGACAGCACCACATTCGCCGTCTTGCGCCCGACGCCGGGCAACATGATCAGCTCCTCGCGGGTGCGCGGAACCTCGCTGCCAAACCGGTCGACAAGCATCTGGCTGAGCGCGATGACGTTCTTCGCCTTGTTGCGATAGAGCCCGATCGTCTTGATGTAGTCGCGGACCTTTTCCTCGCCGAGCGCCAGCATCTTTTCCGGCGTGTCGGCGACCTTGAAGAGCGCGCGCGTCGCCTTGTTCACGCCGGCATCCGTCGCCTGGGCGGACAGCGCCACGGCAACGACCAGCGTGAAGGGATTGACGTGCTCCAGCTCACCCTTCGGCTCCGGCCGCTGGATGGAGAAGCGGCGAAAGATCTCCTTCAGCTCATCCTGCGAATAGAGGCTCTTCGGCCGGGCCGGCGTCTTGCGGCGCGGCGCCGCTTTCTTCTTGATCGTTCCGTTTTCCATGGTGCTCCCGCAGGACGCATGCCGTCCGGCAAAACCGCTACACAGTTCCGCGCGACTTGCTTATAGTCATGCCCCATGACGCAAGGCAACGCCGACCTCACGATGAACGACCTGCCGGTCTTTTCCGCCGAACTGCACCCCTACCGGTCGCTCGGGCGCAACGGTCACCGCATCTTCTTCATCATCGCCGGCGCACTCAGCTTCGCCCACATGGCCGTTTTCATGATCTCCGGCGCCTGGCCGGTTGTCCTGTTCTTCGGCCTCGACTTTCTCGTGCTCTTCGGCGCCTTCTGGCTGAACAACCGGGCGGCGAAGGCCCGCGAAGTGGTCTCGCTCTCGCGCACCAACATCTCGATCCGCAAGATAAGCCCGTCAGGCCGCGAGACCGAACATGCCTTCAATCCGCTCTGGGCGCGCTTCCTCGTCTCGCGCAAGGCGAAGATCGGCATCACCGCGATGCATGTGCGCGGCAACGGCCGCGAGACGGACGTCGGCACCTTCCTGCCGCTCGACGACCGCGAGCGTTTTGCCTCGGCCTTTTCCGGCGCGCTCGCCCGCGTCAAGCGCGGCTACTGACCATAACGTTCCAACCGGTTGCGGGCGCAAACCGCCCGCATGTCTTCACTCCAGCCGTCTGGTCGCAGGAATCGGGTGGCGGGCACGCCAAGGGCGTGCTTTTCTGGCGATACAGGAGAAGAACGATGAACATTGCCGCAAGCCTGCAGACCGACATCACGCCCGAGGGCGATGACTATTCGACCGTGCGCCGGGTCATCGAGCTCATTACCGAGGATTACCGCGAACAGCCGGGCCTCGAGGAGATCGCCGGCCGGCTCGACCAGTCGCCGACGCAGCTGCAGAAGACCTTTACCCGCTGGGCCGGCCTTTCGCCAAAGGCCTTCCTGCAAGCGGTGACGCTCGACCATGCCAAGCGACTGCTCCGCCAGGAGGAGCTTCCGCTGCTGGAGACGAGTTTCGAGGTCGGTCTTTCCGGCCCAGGCCGCCTGCACGACCTCTTCGTCACGCATGAGGCGATGTCGCCGGGCGAATGGAAGGCGCGCGGCGCTGGTCTGACAATCCGCTACGGCCTGCACGCCTCGCCCTTCGGCGGAGCGCTCGTCATGATCACCGATCGCGGTCTTGCCGGCCTTGCCTTCACCGACGAGGCCGACGGCATGGACGCCTTCGAGGACATGTCCTCGCGCTGGCCGAATGCGCACTATGTGGAAGACTGCGAAGCGACCGCCGCCTATGCGGAACGCATATTCGATCCGAAGCGCTGGGATCCGAAGGCGCCGCTCCGCGTCGTGCTGATCGGCTCGGATTTCCAGGTGCGCGTCTGGGAAGCCCTGCTGCGCATCCCGATGGGCTGCGCCGTCACCTATTCGTCGATCGCCGAAAAGCTCGGCCAGCCGACCGCCTCACGCGCCGTCGGCGCCGCCGTCGGCCGCAACCCCATCTCCTTCGTCGTGCCCTGCCACCGGGCACTTGGCAAGAGCGGGGCGCTGACGGGCTACCACTGGGGCCTGACGCGCAAGCGCGCAATGCTCGGCTGGGAATCGGGCAAGGCCTGAATGGCGGGGCGACTGCCCCTCATCCCGCTGCCGCGACCTTCTCCCCGCTTGCGGGGAGAAGGTGCCGGTAGGCGGATAAGGGGCTTGGGCCACACCCGCTTAGGTTCGCGCTCAATGCGCGCCGGACATGTCTCCGAGCACGTCCTTCGACTTCACCGTCGAATCCGCGTTCAGCACGTAGACCATCGGCACACCGGTGGCGAGGTTGAGCTTCAGGATCTCTTCCTTGGAAAGCTTGTCGAGCACCATCACCAGCGAACGCAGCGAGTTGCCGTGCGCGGCGACGAGCACCTTTTCACCGCGCAGCACGCGGGGCAGGATTTCCGTGAGGTAGTAAGGCCAGACGCGGGCGCCGGTGTCGCGCAGGCTTTCGCCGCCCGGCGGCGGCACGTCATAGGAACGGCGCCAGATATGCACCTGCTCCTCACCCCATTTTTCGCGCGCATCGTCCTTGTTGAGGCCGGACAGGTCTCCATAGTCGCGCTCGTTCAGCGCCTGGTCGCGAATCGTTTCCAGACCCTGCTGGCCGATCTCGTCGAGGATGAGCGACAGCGTCTTCTGGGCGCGGGTAAGATCGGACGTGAACGCGATATCGAACTTGATGCCCGTCTCGGCAATCGCCTTGCCGCCGGCCTTGGCTTCCTCGATGCCAAGTGCCGTCAGGTCCGGATCGCGCCAGCCGGTGAAGAGGTTCTTCAGGTTCCATTCGCTCTGGCCGTGGCGAACGAGGACAAGGGTTCCGCTCATATGTCTGTCTCCTGAGGGTTAGCAACGCTTCGAAACGTGGATACCGGCGTCCGGAACGATGCGAAAACGAAAGAAAGGATCAGTTGAGCCCGAGCACGTCGAGCATGGAATAGAGGCCGGGCTTTCTGTCACGCGCCCAGAGCGCCGCCTGCACGGCACCGCGTGCGAAGATCGAGCGGTCCGTCGCGCTGTGCGACAGGGTCACGATCTCACCCTCGCCGGCCAGCATCACCGAATGCTCGCCGATGACCGAGCCGCCGCGGAGCGTGGCAAAGCCGATCGAGCCGGCGGGGCGCGGGCCGGTGTGGCCATCGCGCACGCGCACCGAATGGTCGGCAAGCGCGATGCCGCGTCCCTTGGCGGCGGCATCGCCGAGCAGCAGCGCGGTGCCCGAGGGCGCATCGACCTTGTGCTTGTGGTGCATTTCCAGCACCTCGATGTCCCAGTCGGCAGGGCCGAGCGCCCGCGCAGCCGTTTCGGTGAGCACGCCGAGCAGGTTGACGCCGAGGCTCATATTGCCCGACTTGACAATGCGGGCGTGGCGAGCGGCGGCCTTGATCTTCTCGTCGTCGGCCGGCGAGCAACCGGTCGTGCCGACGACATGCACGATGCGCGCCTGCGCGGCGAGGCCGGCAAATTCGATCGTTGCGGCGGGCGCCGTGAAATCCAGCACGCCCTCTGCCGCGACGAAGGCTTCAAGCGGCTTGTCGGTGACGGGAACGCCGATCGGCCCGAGGCCGGCCAGTTCCCCCGCATCACGGCCGACGAAGGGCGAGCCTTCGCGCTCGACCGCCGCAAAGACCTCGGCCCCCTCGATCGCATGGATCGTGCGGATCAGCGTCTGGCCCATGCGGCCCGCAGCCCCCACGACGACCAGCTTCATTGCGTTGCCGCTCATGTCCCGTTCCGTCCCTTCTGCGAAGTGCCGGCGCACTCCGGTTTCCTGTCTTTCCGCACGGTCGCCCGCCGTAGAGCCACCTATTTGCCCGTGCTGCCGGCGGCGGGCGCCTGGAGGCTGTTGAGACGAGCGTAGAGGCCGTTCTCCCGGCTCGCAAGCGCCTCATGCGTGCCCTCTTCGGCAACCGTGCCGGCCTGCATCACGATGATCTTGTCCGCCCGCACGACGGTGGAGAGCCGGTGCGCGATGACGACGACGGTACGTCCGCTCATCGCCTCGTCGAGCGCCTTCTGCACGGCCTGCTCGGATTCCGTATCGAGCGCCGAGGTCGCCTCGTCGAGCAGGAGAATCGGTGCACCCCGCACCAGCGCGCGGGCGATCGACAGCCGCTGGCGCTGGCCGCCGGACAACGTCACGCCGTTCTCGCCGACGGGCGTATCATAGCCGAGCGGCTGGGCGAGGATGAAGTCATGCGCATAGGCATGGCGCGCCGCCTCCTCGATCTCCGCATCCGTCGCATCGGGGCGGCCATAGCGGATATTGTCGCGGATCGTGCCCTCGAAGAGATAGGGCTGCTGCGAGACATAGGCGATGGCGTTGCGCAGCGACTGTTTCGTCACATGGGCGATGTCCTGCCCGTCGATGAGGATCTCACCCACTTCCGGATCGTAGAAGCGCGGAATGAGGTTGATGACCGTCGACTTGCCGGCGCCCGACGGCCCGACAAGCGCCGTCGTGCGGCCGCCCTCGGCGGTGAAGCTGACATCCTTGAGGATCGCCTCGTTTTCCGAATAGCCGAAACGCACGCCCCGGAAGGTGATCGTGGCATTGGAAACGGCGAGCGGCTTTGCATCCGGCCGGTCGGCCTGCCGCGGCTTCAGGTCGAGCACCTCGTAGATCATGCGCGCATTGACGACCGCGCGCTCCAGCGAGACCTGCAGGCGGGCGAGGCGCTTTGCCGGGTCGTAGGCCATCAGCAACGCCGTGACGAAGGAGAAGAAGGCGCCCGGCAGCACGCCGCCGTAGATCGAGCGGTAGGCCGCATAGGCGAGCACGCCGGCAATCGCTGCACCCGCAAAGGTTTCGGTCATCGGCGCGGTGCGCTCGGTCAGCCGCGCGATGCGGTTGGAGCGGCTTTCGGCCCTCTCGATGATGCCCTCGACCTTGGTCTTCAGCTGCGCCTCCATGGTGAAGGCCTTGACGATGGCGATGCCCTGGATGGTCTCCTGCATGGCGCCGAGCACATGGCTGTTGAGCTCGACGGATTCGCGCGTGGCACTGCGCAGGCGCCTGGAAACGTAGCGCAGGCCGATCAGGAGCGGCGGGGCGACGACGAAGACGATCAGCGTCAGCAGCCAGTCCTTGGAGATCATCACGCCGATGAGGGCGACGAGCGTCAGGAAATCACGCGCGACCGAGGTCACCGTCATGTTCAGGACGTCGCGGATGCCGGTAACGTTCTGGCTGATCTGGGCGGCGAGATAGGCCGAGCGCGATTCGTTGAAATAGCCGACGCTCAGCGCCATCAGGTGCGAATAGAGCCGCCGCTGGTAGCGGGCGACGATATTGTTGCCGATCTTCGACAGGATGACGGCCTGGTAGTAGGTGGCAAAGCCGCGCAGCACGAAGGCGATGAAGATCGAGCCGCAGATGAGGGCGACGAGGTCGGCGCGCTTGTTCGCGAAGGCCTCGTTGACCACCGATTCCATGATCCAGGCGGTAAAGCCCGTCGTACCGGCGACGATGGCGAGGCAGAGGATGGCCAGGACATAGCCGCGGACGTGCTCGCGGCCGTTTTCGGCGATGATGCGCTTGAGCACGGTGGCGACGGTGTCGGAGCTGACGTGTGGGCGCTCGGTTCGACTCTTATCGGCCAATAAACTGACTTTCCTGCACGATCCTGCGGCACCGGGAGGATGTGCCGCGCTGGACCCGCTCTATAGGGGCTCGGTCCCTCTTTGGCGAGTCCGCGGCGCAGCGAAGCGCCGGCGGAGGCTTCACCTTTTCCAGTGGCGTCCCTCGGTTGCAACACCAAAGCGGTCGGGCATGCGCGCAAAGGCGGCAAGACCGGCAAGGGCTGCGACCGGATGGGTGACCACATAGGTCGGGATCGTCTTCAGAAGCGCGCTGTGCGGCGCCTTGTCCTCGAAAGCGGCGCGGAACTCCGATCCACGCAGCGCCGGCAGGATCTTCTGCGAGATGCCGCCGGCGAGGAACACGCCGCCCTTGGCCATGAAGATCATCGCCATGTCACCGGCGACGCGGCCGAGATAGGTGGAAAACAGCGAGACGGTCTCGATCGCCGCGCGATCCTCCTGCGCCAGCGCCCTGGACGTGACGTCCGCCGGGGTTTCGAGCGGAGCATCGACGCCGTCGGCCGCCGAGACGGCGCGGTAGATGTTCATGATGCCGCGGCCGCACAGGAGCTGCTCGGCGGAAATGCGGCCTTCGATGGGCTCGAGAAAGGGCCAGATCTGGTGGTCGCGCTCGCTGCGCGGGCCGACATCGACATGGCCACCCTCTCCCGGCACCGGGATCCAGCTGTGGCGCGCATAGACGAGCCCGGCAACGCCGAGCCCCGTGCCGGGACCGAGTACGGCGCGTGAGGCGGCCTGCCGCTCGACGCCGGGGCCGATCTTCTCGCGGTCCCCCTCACCGAGCGAGGCGATGGCAAGCGCCTGCGCCTCGAAATCGTTGACGAGCAGCACGTCGTCGAAGCCGAGATTGGCGATCATGTCGCGCGGGCGCACCACCCAGGGGCAATTGGTCAGCGGCACTTCGTCGCCCTCGATGGGGCCGGCAAGCGCCAGAATGGCCGAACGCGGCTGCACCGAACTCGTGTCGAGGATGCATTGCTGGAGTGCATCATCGATATTCTTGAAATTGGCCGTCTGGACGATCGGAAACTGCTTCGGCTCGGCGAAGGCATCGACCAGCAACGCAAAACGCGCATTGGTGCCGCCGATATCCCCGATCAGGATGGGAAAGGGGAAGTTCGTTTCGGTATCGTTCGGCCGCACCATCAGGCTGTCCCGTTCATTTCGCGTGGAGGTCGTTTCCGGTGAACGTGCCGTCAAACGGCGGCAAAGTCGAGCAGATGTTCCGCCGTCGCACGGTTCAGCGCCATCGGAATGTCGTAGACGATGGCGAGCCGCATCAGCGCCTTGACATCGACGTCGTGCGGCATGGGGGTCAATGGATCGACGAAGAAGATGAGCAGATCGACCTCGCCCGTCGCGATCAGCGCACCGATCTGCTGATCGCCGCCGAGCGGGCCGCTCTTGAGACGGGTGACGTCGAGACCCGGGCAAGCCTCCAGCACCCTGCCGCCCGTCGTACCGGTCGCGACGATTTTCGCCTGCGCCAGCACCCTCTCGTTCTGCAGCGCAAAGGCTGCCATGTCGTCCTTCTTTTCGTCATGCGCGATGAGCGCGATGCATTTCTGGCGCGACATGGGCGTTCCCTGCGATTTTAAATCGATTTGAACGCCTTATACAAAAGCGGCAGCGGATTGAAAAGCCCCGACCAGACACGCCCCTCATCCGCCTGCCGGCACCCTACTGAAGCGGCCGCGGGATCGGGATCGGCACGATGGCCGGAAGCATCGTGTCGGCGGCGATCACCGATTCGATCGTGCGGCCGGCACTCTCGCCACCGCCGGAGAAGGCGAGTGCGGTGGAGGAAACGCCGCCATTGCCTCGATAGGTCACCTCCTGCTCGGAGGTCGGTGAAGCGCTGGCCAGCACCGTGCTGCAGGCATTCGGCAGGTCGGAGAGCTTGACATAGCGTGGCTTGACGGGCTTGGCGTCCTTCTTCGGCGTCGGCTTTGCCCACGGCTCCTTGGTGAACCACCAGGCGAGCGACTGGTCGCAGCCATCGCCGGCCGGAACGCGCGCCTGCGGCTTGCAGCCGGCAGCCCCCTCCGGGCATTTGATGCGGATGTGAAAGTGCTCGTCATGGCCGTAGATCGGCCGCACCTTGCCGAGCAGGGAACGATCGCCCTGCCAGGTCTCGCACAGCTTCTTCTTGATGGCCGGGTTGACGAAGACGCGATCGACCTGCGGGTAGCTTGCCGCCTTCATGACGAGGCGGGCATGGGTCGAGGTCCAGCGACGCGAATCGACCGTCAGGAACTTGCTCTTGTCGAGCATGGAGGTGAAGGGCAGCTTTTCACGCTCTTCGGCCGAAAGCCGTTGGTCCGGCATGGGCGTGAACCAGATGTCGGCATCCAGCCCGACCTGGTGGGAGGCATGGCCCGACAGCATCGGCCCGCCGCGCGGCTGGGAGATATCGCCAAGCAGCAGTCCCGGCCAGCCGAGCTTCTGCGCATCCTGCGAAAACTGCTCGATGAGCGCAATCATGTCGGGATGACCCCAGCGCCGGTTGCGTGACAGGCGCATGGCCTGCCAGGACGGGCCGTCCGTCGGAATCGCCACCGCACCGGCGATGCAGCCCTTGGCATAGGAACCATAGGGGCTCGCCGCCATCTTGGCCGGCAGGCGCTTTGCGCCGAACAGTTCCTTGGCCGGCCGCTCCTCGGCGGCAAGCGGCCCGGCAAGCGCGGTCAGCGCAAGGCCGGCGGCGAGGAGGCAGGTGGTCAATCGGGAAAGCATGGAATGCACAGGCGTCGTCCGGTCTGAAAATCGCAATCGCTGACGAAAGGTTAAAGGATCATCCTTTCGCGGAAGTGAATCGTTGCCCGGAATAGGCACGCCAAAAACCGCCGCTTTCATGGCAGGCCTGTCATTTGCCCGGATTTTGCCTATTCTCTGGTTCACGCTTCGGCAAACGAAACGAAAGGGATTTTGGCATGCAGGCAGCCTCCGGGAAAATCGTGTTCACCATCGCCCTCGCCCTGTCGCTGGCGGCCGCGACCGGTGCAAGGGCCCAGGAGGCAAAGGAGCCCGTCTGGCGCACGGGTATCTCGACGATCGGCGAATTGAAGCGTCCGAACGGCTTTGAACGCTTCGACTATGTCAATCCGGATGCGCCGAAGGGCGGCGAGCTGAAAATGTCCGAAACCGGCACATTCGACACCTTCAATCCCGTTCTCTCGAAGGGCGAGGCCGCGACAGGCGTCACCTCCCTCGTCTTCGACACGTTGCTGAAATCCGCCGACGACGAGATCACCGCCTCCTACGGCCTGCTCGCCGAGGCGGTCTCCTATCCTGACGACATCGCCTACACCACCTTCCGCCTGCGCCCGGAGGCGAAGTGGGCCGATGGCCAGCCGGTAACGCCCGAGGACGTGATCTTCTCCTTCGACAAGTCGAAGGAACACAATCCGCTTCTTTCCAACTACTACCGCCATGTGGTTTCCGCGGAAAAGACCGGCGAGCGCGATGTCACCTTCCGCTTCGACGAGAAGAACAACAAGGAGCTCCCCAACATTCTCGGCCAGTTCCCGATCGTGCCGAAGCACTGGTGGGAAGGAACCGATCCCAAGGGCAACAAGCGCGACATCAGCCGCACGACGCTGGAGCCGGTCATGGGCTCGGGCCCCTACAGGATCGCATCCTTCCAGGCAGGCGGCTCGATCCGCTTCGAACTGCGCGACGACTATTGGGCCAAGGACCTCAACGTGAATGTCGGCCAGAACAATTTCGGCGTGATCAGCTATACGTTCTTCGGCGACCGGAATGTCGAGTTCGAGGCCTTTCGCGCCGGCAATGTCGACTTCTATCGCGACAACAGCTCCAGCCACTGGATGACGGCCTATGATTTTCCGGCCGTGAAGGATGGCCGCATCGTGCGCGAGGAGATCGAAAATCCGCTGCGCGCCGTCGGCATCATGCAGGCCTACGTGCCGAACCTGCGCCGGGAACGGTTCAAGGACCAGCGTGTGCGCGAGGCGCTGAACTACGCCTATGATTTCGAGACGCTCAACCGCAATCTCTCCTTCGGCAGGCTCAACCGCATCGACAGCTACTTTTGGGGCACCGAGCTTGCCTCCTCCGGCCTGCCGGAAGGGCGCGAGAAGGAGATTCTCGAAGAGCTGAAGGACAAGGTCCCCGCTTCCGTCTTCACCACGCCCTACACCAATCCCGTCGCCGGCGACCCGAAGAAAACGCGCGAGAACCTGCGCAAGGCCATGACGCTCTTCAAGGAGGCAGGTTACGAGCTCAAGAACCGGAAGATGACGAACATCAAGACGGGCGAGCCGTTCGGCATCGAGATCCTGCTCTCCAACCCCTCGCAGGAACGCACGGTCCTGCCCTACGTCAAGAGCCTCAACGACATCGGCATCGACGCCCGCATCCGCACGGTGGACGCCTCGCAATACACCAACCGCGTGCGTGCCTTCGACTATGACATGATCTACGGCATCTGGGCGCAGACGCTGGTGCCGGGCAACGAGCAGAGCGACTACTGGGGCTCTGCCTCCGTCGATCAGCAGGGCTCGAAAAACTATGCCGGCATCGCCGATCCCGCGATCGACGAACTGATCCGCCGCATCATCTTCGCACCGAACCGTGCGGAGCTCGTGGCGACGACCCATGCGCTCGACCGCGTCCTGCTCGCCCATCACTATCTGGTGCCGATGTTCTATTCGAAATCCCAACAAGTCGCCTATTGGAACCACCTCGCCCGTCCGGCGGAGCTGCCCTATTACAGCCTTGGTTTCCCGGATGTCTGGTGGTCGAAGAATGCCGTGAAATGAGCCGGGGCTTGCGCCATGCGGCGTCCTCGGCTCCATATAGCGATGACGAATCACCGCCGCGGACAGCGGCGGCAGAACGGAAGGGTTGGGCTTGACCGACTGGACTGCGCCAAAACAAGAAGACGGACGACAGGCTGCGATGGGTAGCTGCTGATGGGCGCGTATATCCTTCGCCGCCTCCTGCTGATGATCCCGACGATCTTCGGCATCATGGCGATTTCCTTCGCGATCGTGCAGTTCGCCCCGGGCGGCCCTGTCGAGCAGGTGATTTCCGACCTCACCAGCCAGAGTTCCGGCGACCGCCTCTCCGGCAGCGGCGGCGACCTGCAGAATATCGGTCAGGACAGCGCCTATCGCGGTGCACGCGGCCTCGATCCGGAATTCATCGCCAAGCTGGAGAAGCAGTTCGGTTTCGACAAGCCGCCGCTCGAACGCTTCTTCACCATGATGTGGGACTATCTGCGCTTCGATTTCGGCGAGAGCTTCTTCCGCAACACCTCGGTGATCGATCTGATCGCCCAGAAGATGCCGGTCTCCATCTCGCTCGGCGTGTGGATCCTCGTCTTCTCCTATGCCATCTCCATTCCGCTCGGCATCCACAAGGCCGTGAAGGACGGTTCGGCCTTCGACGTCTGGACCTCCGGCATTATCATCGTCGGTTACGCCGTGCCGAGCTTCCTCTTCGGCATCCTCCTGATCGTGGTCTTTGCCGGCGGCTCGTTCCTCGACTGGTTTCCGTTGCGCGGCATCGTCTCGGACAATTTCGACAGCCTCGCCTGGTGGCAGAAGCCGCTCGATTACATGTGGCACATGACGCTGCCGCTGATCACGCTGTTGCTCTCCGCCTTCGCCACGACGACGCTTCTGACGAAGAATTCGTTCATCGACGAGATCAAGAAGCAATACGTCACCACTGCGCGCGCCAAGGGCCTGACCGAGCGGCAAGTGCTCTACGGCCACGTCTTCCGCAATGCCATGCTGATCATCATCGCCGGCTTTCCGGGAGCCTTCATCTCGGCCTTCTTCACCGGCTCGCTGCTCATCGAATACATCTTCTCGCTCGATGGCCTCGGTCGCCTCGGCTATGATTCCATCGTCCGGCGCGACTATCCGATCGTCTTCGCAACGCTCTTCATCTTCTCGCTGATGGGTCTCCTCGTCAGCCTCGTCTCCGACCTCATCTATACCTGGGTCGATCCGCGCATCGATTTCGAGCGGAGGGACGTGTGATGAGCGCCGTCACGGAGACAGCACCGGTCGCCCCGCCGAAGAAGGGCCTGTTGAACCCGACGAACCTGCGTCGCTGGGAGAATTTCAAGGCGAACCGCCGCGGCTACTGGTCGCTGTGGATCTTCCTCGTCATCTTCGTGCTCAGCCTGTTCGCCGAGTTCATCGCCAACGACCGGCCGGTCCTCGCCTCCTATAAGGGCGAGATCCTCGTTCCCGTCCTCGTCGACTATCCGGAGGAGAAGTTCGGCGGGTTCCTCGCCGAGACGGACTATCGCTCGGATTTCATCACGGAAGAGATCAACGCCAACGGCTGGATGATCTGGCCGCCGATCCGCTATTCCTACAACACGACGAACTCCAACATCCCCCATTCCGCGCCGACGAAACCCTTCTGGCTGATGTCCGGCGAGGAGCGCTGCGCCGGTTATCCGGGTGGCGCCGGCGACCCGAACTGTACGCTCGCCAACCTCAACTGGCTCGGCACCGACGATCAGGCGCGCGACGTGCTCGCCCGCGTCATCTACGGTTTCCGCATCTCCGTGCTGTTCGGCCTGGCTCTCACCATCGCCTCTGCCATCGTCGGCGTGACGGCCGGTGCGGTGCAGGGCTATTTCGGCGGCTGGACGGACCTTCTGATGCAGCGCTTCATCGAGATCTGGTCCTCGATGCCGGTGCTCTATATCCTGCTCATCATCGCCGCGATCCTGCCGCCCGGCTTCTGGATCCTGCTCGGCATCATGCTGCTCTTCTCCTGGGTCGGCTTCGTCGGCGTGGTGCGCGCGGAGTTCCTGCGCGCCCGCAACTTCGAATATGTGCGGGCCGCCCGCGCGCTCGGCGTCGGCAATGCTACGATCATGTACCGGCACCTCCTGCCGAACGCGATGGTGGCGACGCTGACCTTCCTGCCCTTCATTCTATCGGGGTCGATCACCACGCTCACCTCGCTCGACTTCCTGGGCTTCGGCATGCCGCCGGGTTCACCCTCGCTCGGTGAACTGGTCGCGCAGGGCAAAAACAATCTCCAGGCGCCGTGGCTCGGCCTGACCGCCTTCGTCGTCATGTCCCTCATGCTGTCGCTGCTGATCTTCGTCGGCGAAGCGACGCGTGACGCCTTTGATCCGAGGAAGACCTTCCGGTGAGCGCTCCCGAACCCCTCCTGTCCGTCCGCGACCTCTCCGTCGCCTTCCACCAGGGTGGCAACACTTCGCTTGCCGTCGACCGCGTTTCCTTCGACATCCGTCGCGGCGAGGTCGTGGCGCTTGTCGGCGAGTCCGGCTCCGGCAAGTCCGTGACCGCCAATTCGATCCTGAAGCTGCTGCCCTACCCGGCCGCCAGCCACCCCTCGGGCGAGATCCATTTCAACGGCAAGAACCTGCTAAAGGCCGACGATGCCGCGCTGCGCACGGTGCGCGGCAACGACATCACGATGATCTTCCAGGAGCCGATGACCTCGCTCAATCCGCTGCACTCCATCGAGCGGCAGATCGGCGAGATCCTGAAGCTGCACCAGGAGATCGAAGGCCCGGCCGCCCGCGCAAAAACGCTCGAGCTGCTCAACCAGGTCGGCATCCGCGAGCCGGAAAAGCGCCTCGCCGCCTATCCACATGAGCTTTCCGGCGGCCAGCGCCAGCGCGTGATGATCGCCATGGCGCTCGCCAATCGCCCGGAGCTGCTGATCGCCGACGAGCCGACCACCGCGCTCGACGTCACCGTCCAGGCGCAGATCCTGGAACTCCTGAAATCGCTGAAGGTCGAGCACGGCATGTCCATGCTCTTCATCACCCACGACCTCGGCATCGTCCGAAAATTCGCCGACCGGGTCTGCGTGATGACCAAGGGCAGGATCGTCGAGACCGGCCCCGTCGAGGAGATCTTCTCCAACCCGCAGCACGCCTATACCCGCCACCTGCTCGCCGCCGAGCCGAAGGGCGAGCCCCGCCCGGGCGACGACAGCCAGCCCGTCGTCATCGAGGCGGAGGACGTCAAGGTCTGGTTCCCGATCAAGGCAGGCTTCCTGCGCCGGGTCGTCGATCACGTAAAGGCGGTCGACGGCATCGACGTCACGCTGCGTGCCGGCCACACGCTCGGCGTGGTGGGCGAGTCCGGTTCCGGCAAGACGACGCTTGGCCTCGCCCTGACGCGGCTCATCGCCTCGAAGGGCCGCATCGCCTTTGCCGGACAGGATATTGCCGGACACTCCTTCAGCGAGATGCGCCCCCTGCGCCGCCGCATGCAGATCGTCTTCCAGGATCCTTTCGGCTCGCTCTCGCCGCGCATGTCGGTCGCCGATATCGTTGCAGAGGGCCTGAAGGTTCACGAACCCTCGCTTTCCGAGGCCGAGCGCGACCACCGCGTCGCCTTCGCGCTGGAAGAGACCGGCCTCGACCCGGCCACCCGCTGGCGTTACCCGCACGAATTCTCCGGCGGCCAGCGCCAGCGCATCGCGATCGCCCGCGCCATGGTGCTGAAGCCGGAATTCGTCATGCTCGACGAGCCGACCTCGGCGCTCGACATGAGCGTGCAGGCGCAGGTGGTGGAGCTCCTGCGTGACCTGCAGGCAAAACACAATCTCGCCTATCTCTTCATCAGCCATGACCTCAAGGTCGTGCGCGCGCTCGCCAACGACATCATTGTCATGCGCGGCGGGCAGGTGGTGGAGAAGGGACCGGCGAAGGATATCATCGAACGGCCAAGCGAGGCCTATACCAGGGCGCTGATGGCCGCCGCCTTCAATCTCGAAGCGGTCCGCAACGAAAGCATCCGTCAGTAGAGCCTTTGTTTTTACGCATTGTCCGACGCCGAAGCGATTTTGCTTCGGCTGAAATGCTTCAGCAGGAACCAGCATGCAGACGAAAAGCCCCGTCATCATCGATCTGAAATTCGACCAGGAACAGGTCGCCACTGCGCTGAAAGGCGCCTTTGCGGACCGCGAGGTGATCAACCTCCAGCATCCGGCAAACCGCAACCGCGACCTCTCCGGCATCGACTATGCCGTGGTTTGGAAGCCCGGCGCCGATCTCTTTTCGCGGGCGAAGGACCTGAAGGTGGTGTTTTCCGGCGGCGCGGGCGTCGATCATGTGCTGACGCTGCCAGGCCTGCCCGCGGTGCCGCTCGTGCGCTTCGTCGACGAGACGCTGACGACGCGCATGAGCGAGTGGGTGGTCATGCAATGCCTCCTGCATTTGCGCCAGCACCAGGCCTATGAGGCACAGCGGGAAAAGCGCGTCTGGCGCGAACTCGCCCAGCCGGAAGCTAAGGACATGACGATCGGCATCATGGGCTTCGGCGTTCTCGGGCAGGATTCCGCCGCCAAGCTGAAGACGCTCGGCTTCAACGCCATCGGCTGGTCGAAGAGCGGCCGCAAGATCGACGGCTTCGAGATCTTCGACGAGGCCGGGCTCGACACCTTCCTCGGCAGGACCGACATCCTCGTCGGCCTGCTGCCGCTGACGCCGGAGACGAAGGGCATCTACAATACCGGGCTCTTCACCCGCCTCAGCCGCAAGGGACCGTTCGGCGCGCCGGTCTTCATCAATGCTGGCCGCGGCGGCAGCCAGGTGGAGGCCGATATCGTCGCTTCCCTCAACGACGGCACGCTGCACGGCGCCTCGCTGGATGTCTTCCAGCAGGAGCCGCTGCCGCTCGAAAGCCCATTCTGGGCGATGGACAAGGTGTTCATGACGCCGCACGCCTCGGCGGCATCGGATGTCGCAGCACTCTTCCGCCATGTCGCAACACAGATCGAACGGCTTGAAAGCGGGAAACCGCTGGAGCATCTGGTTGATCGCAGCGCAGGGTATTGAGGCCCGCCGAAGCCGGCCCGATATGCGTCAGGGCCGGCGGTAGCCGGTCGGCTGCTCGTAGAGCCAGCCGATGCGCTCGATGGCTGCATCCAGCCCCTCACGCGCCACGCTCATCGTATGGCCGTTGGCGTGGATGATGGTCGCGTCGTCTTCCATGATCGCGACATGGCCCTTCCAGAAGACGAGGTCGCCACGACGAAGCGCGGCACGCTCGATCGGCGAACCGAGGCCGGCGGCCTGCATGTCGCTGTCGCGCGGCGCGGTGCGGCCCGTCATCATCATCGAAAGCTGCACCAGGGCGGAGCAGTCGAGGCCGAAGCCCGAGCGGCCGCCCCACAGATAGGGCGTCTCAAGGAAACGTCCGGCGATGGCGACATAGTCGTCCCCCGCCCTCTCCCCGACGGCAAGGCAGTGGCTGGCAACGACGGACTGACCGCTTGCGAGCGTGAGATAGCGGGTACCGCGCGTTTCGCTTTCCCCGACAGCCGTTATCCGGCTACCGATCGACAGGGCAAAGGCGGCGGGTGTGCGCAGGTCCGGCCCGGAATAGGCAAAGGTGCGTGGCACGGCGACGACATGGGTCGCCGCAGGCGCGTCCGCATCGAGCGCCATCTCCGGTAAATACCCGACATATCCGTCGAAATCGGATTTCACCCAGGCCCAGCCTTCCGCCCGGTCGAGCACGCGCACGCCTTCACCGAAGAGGAGTTCCGTATCAATGCCGGCGGCGGCATCCGGCCGGGGACGCAGCGCGACGACGGGCTGCACCACGAGGGCCGGCGTACCCGTGACATAGTGTTCGGCCGGAACGGTGCCGCGCAGCGCTTCCTCGGCAAGATCCGGACGGAAGGCGTTGAGGCGGCGGTCGGGAAGGGCGTTCATGGATCTGATCTCGCGGTGCCGGTTCAGGGGGTCTGTGCTCGGCCCCGGGCGATGATGAGGTCGCCGAGGCGTTCGAGATAGAGCGCACCATCCACGGTGCGCTTGATGATGACATTGCGGCGATCGCGGTCGTCGCGCATGCGGGTAACGAGGCCCTGCTCGCCCATCGTGTCGAGCGCGCGGGTAATCACCGGCTTGGTGACGCCAAGCTTCGCCGCCAGCCCCCGCACCGTATGCGGCGGGGGCACCAGATAGATTTCCAGCAGGATCGCCAGCTGGCGCAATGTCAGGTCGCGCCCGTCCTCATGGACCTGTTGCAGCGTCACCTCGTGCCAGAGGCCGAGCGCCTGCGATGGGGTCAGATCTAGCGGCACGGCGTCTCCGGGCACGACGGCATTTTCGTTACGATACCGTATCGTTTCCCGGAAGAAAAGCCGTGGCTCAGGCCGTCGCCTTGCGCAGGTGATGATAGAGCGCGCGGATGGCCTGCGCCTCGCCGCCGACAGGCGAATGCGGCCGCTCGGCCTGTGCCCAGCCATAGATGTCGAAATGCGCCCAATGCTTGTTGCGGGTGACGAAGCGCTTGAGGAACAGTGCCGCGGTGATCGACCCCGCCATGCCGCCGGCGGGAGCGTTGGTGAGATCGGCGATGCGGGCGGAGACGTCCTTGTCGTAGCCCATATAGAGCGGCATGCGCCACATCGGATCATCCACCGTCAGGCTCGCCTCGGTGAGGTCGTGGGCAAGGTCCTCGTCGTCGGTGAAGAAGGGCGGCAGGTCCGGGCCAAGCGCGACACGGGCGGCGCCCGTCAGCGTCGCCATGTCGACGATGAGGTCGGCCTCGGCCTCGTCGGCATAGGCAAGCGCGTCGGCAAGGATCAGCCGGCCCTCGGCATCGGTGTTGTCGATCTGCACGGTGAGGCCCTTGCGGCTCTTGTAGATATCGCCAGGGCGGAAGGCGTTGGCCGAGATCGAGTTCTCGACGACCGGCAGGAGCACGCGCAGGTCCACCTTCAGCTTGGCGTCCATGATCATCAGGGCAAGGCCCATGACATTGGCCGCGCCACCCATGTCCTTCTTCATCAGCAGCATGGACGCGGCCGGCTTGATGTCGAGGCCGCCGGTGTCGAAGCAGACGCCCTTGCCGACCAGCGTCACGCGCTTGTGGCCCTTCTTGCCCCAGGTGAGCTCGAGCAGACGCGGGGCCTGTGCGGAGGCGCGGCCGACCGTGTGGATGAGCGGGAAATTCTCCTTGAGGAGATCATCCCCCGTGATGACAGAGACCTTGGCCTTGTAATGCTCGCCGAGCGCGCGAAAAACGTCTTCCAGCGCTTCCGGGCCCATGTCGTTGGTCGGCGTGTTGATGAGGTCGCGGGCAAGGAAGACACCGGCGAGCTGACGCTTGATGTCTGTCGCATCGGCATCGCTGGGGATGAGCAAGGTCGGGGCTTCCGAGGCGGAGGCCTTGTAGCGCTCGAAACGGTAACTGCCGAGGCCGTAGCCGAGCGCCAGGCGATTGGCCGTCAGCGGAGCGGTCTCGATATGCCAGTCACCGGCCGGCAGCGCACGGGCGAGCTTGCCCGTCAGGAAGGGTGCGTCGGACGGATTCTTGCCGAGGCCGAAAAGTGCGCCGCCGAGATGGCCATCCGCCGTCGGCACCATCAGCAACGCCCCGGACTCCGCCTTGAAACCGGCCTTCTTCGCCCAGTCCAGCGCGATGGGATCGATCGTGCCCGTCTCGATATGGGCCGGGGTGATCGCGAAGATCGGCAGCGTCTTGCCGTTCTTGGTGTTGAAGGGAGAGGGCCGGTCGATGTACTGGAAGGGGGCCATGGCGGAACCTTTGGGCAGGGCTTGAGAATCAGGCGATTAACACTCTGTTAGGGTTAACAGATTATTGCTGGAGCGGAGATTGCGGCGTGATTCCTTGACCGCCGCGACCTGCGGAAATCGCTTCGGGGACTTGTCATGGCCGCTTCGCTCACACGTTTGTCATTCCGTTCCGGGCTTCTGAGAGGCGCAGCCCTCGTCGTCATCGCCACTGCCGTGGCGGGTTGTGCGGGCAAGAGCAACCTCACGACCGGCTCCATTCCGAAAATGTCGAAGCCGGTTTCCGAGATGAATGCGACGGAACTGCGGGGGGCCGCCGAGACGATCGGCCGGGCCTACGAGAAGAACCCGAAGGACCGCACGGTCGGCATAAACTATGCCAATGTACTGCGCATGAACGGGCGCAACGATCAGGCGCTCGCCGTCATGCAGCAAGTCGCCATCAACAATCCGAGCGACCGCGACGTGCTCGCCGCCTACGGCAAGGCACAGGCCGCCGCCGGCCAACTCGAACAGGCGCTGAACACGATCCTGCGCGCGCAGACACCGGACCGGCCGGACTGGCGGCTGAAATCGGCCGAGGGTGCGATCCTCGACCAGCTCGGCCGTGCCGGCGAGGCACGCGGGCGTTATCGCGAGGCGCTCGACATCAATCCGAACGAACCTTCGGTCCTGTCCAATCTCGGCATGTCCTACCTCCTGGCAAAAGACCTGAAGACCGCGGAAACCTACCTGCGCTCCGCCGCCTCGCAGCCCGGTGCCGACAGCGGCGTGCGCCAGAACCTGGCGCTGGCCGTCGGCCTCCAGGGCCGCTTCCAGGAGGCCGAGACCATCGCCCGCCGCGAGCTGACCACCGAACAAGCCGAGGCGAATGTCGCCTATCTGCGCTCGATGATGACCCAGCAGAACGCCTGGAAGAAGCTCGCTGCCGACGACAGCGGCAACACCAACTGATCTCCTCGACCGGGATGCGCCCACGGACGCAAAACCGCCGCACAGTTTTGTTGCAATAGCCTTGATACTTGCTCCCAAGCACGACCTCGCCCCGGCCGACATCTCGACCGGGGCTTTTTTTGATCTGGGCTCCGTCCGTCTTTCTAGAAGCGATCGGCGACCTGGATGCCGGCGGGGCCGAGGATGACGGCGACGAGCACGGGCAGGAAGAACAGGATCATCGGCACAGTGAGCTTCGGCGGCAGGGCAGCGGCCTTCTTTTCCGCCTCGTTCATGCGCTGGTCGCGGCATTCCTGGGCGAGGACACGCAACGCCTGGGCAAGCGGCGTGCCGTAACGCTCGGCCTGGATGAGGGCCTGCGTCACGGATTTCACCGTATCGAGACCAGTGCGTACGCCGAGGTTTTCATAAGCCGCGCGGCGTTCCTGGAGGAAAGAGAGCTCGGCCGTGGTCAGCACCAGTTCCTCGGCCAGTTCCGGCGAGGCCATGGCGATTTCATCGGCCACGCGCCTGAAGGCGACCTCGATGGAAATACCGGACTCGACGCAGATCAGCATGAGGTCGAGCGCATCCGGCCAGGCCCGCTTGATGGACAGCTGGCGCTTCGACACGCGGTTGGAGATGTAGAGATTGGGCAGGTAGAAGCCGATATAGGCGGCGACGACTGTCGCCAGGATACGCATCGGCAACGGCTTTTCGCCAAGGAAGCCGAGGAAGAAAATGTAGAAGATGGCGACAGCGGCGACGACGAAGGGCAGCACGAAGCGCGCAAAAAGGAAGACATTGAGCGCATTCTGCGAGCGGTAGCCGGCCTGACGCAGGCGGTTCATCGTGTTGGCGTCGACCAGCGCCTCACGCAGGTTGAGCCGCTCGACGACCTGGCGGACGGGAGCATTGTGCTGGGCGCGCAGCGAGGCCTTGCTCTGGCTGGCTTCAGCGCTCATGCGGACACGTTCGCGCGCGCGCATCTGCTCGCGCTCCAGTGCCACGGACTTCATGCGCTTGTCGAGGTCGCCGCGGTCGAGATAGGGCGCGGCAAGCGTGTAGACGGTCGCGAGCACCGCAATCATCACGAAGGCCGGCAGCAGCACGGCCGGATCGGTAAGGGTGGTGACTAATCCCGACATGCCCCTGCCCCTCAGATATCGAAGTTGATCATGTTGCGCATCACGAAAATGCCGATGGACATCCAGACGGCCGAAATGCCGAGAATGAGATGGCCGCGCGAATCCTGGAACAGGATCATGATGTAGTCGGGTGAGGTCAGGTAGACGAGGAAGGCGACGATGAACGGCAGGGCGCCGATGATGGCGGCCGAGGCCTTCGCCTCCATCGACAGCGCGCTCACCTTGGCTTTCATCTTGCGCCGTTCGCGCAGGACGCGGGAGAGGTTGCCGAGCGCTTCGGACAGGTTGCCGCCGGCCTGGCTCTGGATCGCGATGACGATGGCGAAGAAGTTGACTTCCTGCAGCGGAATATTGGTGAACATGCGCGCGCAGGCTTCCGACACGCTGAGGCCCACCTGCTGCGCTTCGACCAGCCGGCGGAATTCGGTGCGCACCGGCTCCTGGCCTTCGGCCGCGATCAGGCGCAGCGCGTCGGTCAGCGGCAGGCCGGACTTGATCGAACGCGTCATCACGTCGAGCGAATTGGGAAACTCCTCTAGGAATTTGTTGAGGCGCCGCTTGACGAGATAGCCGACGACCCAGCGCGGCAGGCCGGCACCGGCGATGAAGGCCGCACCCAGGCTGAGGAGCAGGCCGGAGCCCGCAATGAAGGCGAGCAGGAAGATGAAGATGCCGGCGGCGACGCTGAGAAGGTAGAACTGCGTCATGCTGATCGAAAGCCCAGCCTGGACCAGCTTGGCCTTGAGGGTGGTGGCAATGCGCTTGGTCTGCTCCTGCTGCTTCTTTTCCAGGTCCTTCAGCGAATCCTGCACCGACTTGCGGCGCTTGGACAGTTCCTGCATGCGGTCGCGCGCCGCCTTGGCCTTGCCCTGGTCGGTTTCGGCAGCCTGGACGCGGCGCACGCGGCTTTCCGTCTTCTTCGCCGCCTCGATGCGCGAGAAGAGCAGGCCATAGGCAAGCCCCGCGGTGGAAAGGGCCGCAAGGGCGAAGATCGCAACGATGGTGATATCCAGTCCGAACATCCCTGCCCCTTACGGCTTTTCCATCGCGTCGAGCGTTGCCGCCAGGCGCTTGTCCTCGTTGAAATAGCGGGCGCGATCCCAGAAATGCGGCTTGCCGATGCCGGTGCCGGTGTGCTTGCCGATCAGGCGGCCATTGGCATCCTCGCCCTGGATATCGAAGCGCATCAGGTCCTGCGTGACGATGACGTCGCCTTCCATGCCCACCACCTCGGTGATGTGGGTGATGCGGCGCGAACCGTCGCGCAGGCGCGAGGCCTGGATGATGATATCGATCGAACCGGCGATAATCTCGCGCACGGTCTTGGCTGGCAGCGTGTAACCGCCCATGGCGATCATCGATTCCATACGGGAGAGGCATTCGCGCGGCGTGTTGGCGTGGATCGTGCCCATCGAACCATCGTGGCCGGTGTTCATGGCCTGGAGGAGATCGAAGACCTCCGGGCCACGCACTTCGCCGACGATGATGCGTTCAGGCCGCATGCGCAGGCAGTTCTTGATGAGGTCGCGCATGGTGATCTCGCCCTCGCCCTCGATGTTCGGCGGGCGGGTTTCGAGACGCACCACATGCGGCTGCTGGAGCTGGAGTTCGGCCGAGTCCTCGCAGGTGATGACGCGTTCGTCGCGGTCGATGTAGTTCGTCAGGCAGTTGAGCAGCGTCGTCTTGCCCGAGCCGGTACCACCGGAGATGACAAGGTTGCAGCGCACGCGACCGATGATCTGCAGCAACGTCGCGCCTTCGAGCGTGATCGAGCCGAACTTGACGAGCTGGTCGAGCGTCAGCTTGTCCTTCTTGAACTTACGGATGGTGAGCGCGGTGCCGTCGATGGCAAGGGGCGGGGCGATGACGTTGACGCGCGAACCGTCCGGCAGGCGCGCGTCGCAAATCGGGCTCGATTCGTCGACACGACGGCCGACCTGGCTGACGATGCGCTGGCAGATCGACAGGAGCTGGGCATTGTCGCGGAAGCGGATCTCCGATTCCTGCACCTTGCCGGCGACTTCGATATAGGTCTTGCCCGCGCCGTTGACCATGATGTCGGCAATGTCGTCACGCGCGAGCAGCGGCTCCAGCGGACCATAGCCCAGAACGTCGTTGCAGATGTCGTCGAGCAGTTCCTCCTGCTCGGAGATCGACATCGCGAAATTCTTGATGGTGATGATGTCGTTGACGATGTCGCGAATTTCCTCGCGCGCGCTCTCGGTATCGAGCTTGGCGAGCTGCGACAGGTCGATCGTGTCGATGAGCGCGGAGAAAACCTGGCTCTTCGTGTCGTAGTAGTCTTCCGTGCGCGGCGCGCGGCGGCGGGCGGCAGCAGCCGGCGCAGGCACCGGGGCGGGGGCCGGCTCGAAGACGGGTTGCGGCGGCGCGGCCATGGCCGGGCGCTCTGCCGTCACCGTCGTGACGGCAGCCGGCGTGGCCTGGACCGCCTGGCCCGCCGCCCCGCTCTTGCCGAAACCTTCATTGCCGCGTTTGCCGAACATGCCACTTCATCCAGTCTGTTGCGCCGCCCGTCGGGCCTATTTCTTGCCGAGCAGGCCGAGCAGATTGCCAAGGCCTGCCTTCTTGGGTTTCTTGATCGTCGCGCGGCCCGTCACGAGATGGGCGATCTGCGAGAATGTCTCCGCCGTCGGTGACTTGCGGTCCATCTCCGCGATCATGCGGCCGCTGTTGGCGGCAGTGCCGAAGAGCTGCGCATCGAAGGGAATGACCGCGACCGGCTGGATGCCGAGCGGCTCGCAGAAATCGGCCGTGGCGATCTCCGGCCGCTTCGGCAGACCGACCTGGTTGAGGATCAGGTGCGGCGGCTTGTCGTTCGGCCGAAGCTTCTTCAAGGCATCGAGCATGTTCTTGGTGTTGCGCAGGTTGGCGAGATCCGGCACCGCCGTGATCACCAGCTCGTCGACCTCCGAGAGCAGCGTGCGTGTCCATTCCGACCAGGCATGCGGCACGTCGAGCACGGTTACCGGGGCACTGCGCTGCAACACCTCGATGATCGGCTGGAAAGAGCCGCGCTCCAGGTCATAGGCACGGTCGAGCATGGAGGGAGCGGCGAGCAGCGACAGGCGCTCCGAGCATTTCGTCAACAGGCGATCGAGGAACACTTCATCCAGCCGGTCCGGTGCGTAGATCGCTTCGGAAATGCCCTGCGGCGGATCCTGATCGAAATCGATATTGGCCGTCCCATAGGGCAGGTCGAGATCGGCGAGGATCACTTCCGTCTGGAAGAGGCTCGAAATGTCGAAGGCGCAATTGTGCGCGATCGTCGACGCCCCCACCCCGCCCTTGGCGCCGATGAAGGCGATGGTGCGACCGAGCGGCTCGGCGTCCGGATCGACGAAGATTGCCGACATGGCGTTGAGGATGTCGGCCATGCCGACCGGGCCGACCATATACTCGGAAATACCGTTGCGGATGAGGTCGCGATAAAGCGGAATATCGTTGTAGCTGCCGACGATGATGACCTTGGTGCTGGGATCGCAGACCTCGGCAAGCGGGGCGAGCTCGTCCATGATGCCGCGCGGTTCCGTCGAGGTCTCGAGGATAAGCAGGTTCGGCGTCGGGGCCGAGCCGAACATATTGGCCGCCGCCGCAATGCTGGCGCTGGAAACCTTGAGGCTCACCTTGGCCATACGCCGGTCCTGGCCGCACCGCTCCATGGTGCGCAGCATGGCCTCGCTTTCGCAGAAGGCATGAACCGAGATGCGCGGCAGCGGGCGAACGCCCTCCAGTTCGGTGGAGCGGACCGTCTCTTCCGCCTCAAATGCGTCCGCGCGCTCGATGGTGTAGTCTACTGTGCTCATCGTCATGCCCGTTCCTGGTGTCCGGCGGACCGGATGGATATGTGCCTGGCCCTAGCCGGCGATTACAGCAGCGGCTGGCCGAACTCGCGATAGTCCTGAATCACCACGTTGCGCTGCTCGGCGTCGATCGGGGTCATGCCACGCGGCTGCACGAGATCCATCGGATTGGCGATCTGGGCGGCCAGATTGGCCTGCGATGCACAGCCGAAGTTCTGGTAGTTCTTGTTTTCCATCGTGTTGACGACAAGGTCTTCCGGCCATTGGCCGCAGGGGCCCGTCTGCGCGGTGATGGCGAAGAAGGCAAGCCGGATCGGCGCGTTGGCGCCGTAGCCGCTCGCATCGTAGCTCGTCTCGATCAGCTGGTCGCGCTTCAGGCCCGCTCCCGTCAGCGTGGTGCGGATATCCTTGCGCAGATAGTTGGCCGTTGCCGCATTGGCCGAGCCGCGCGGCAGCATGATCTGCACGGCACTGCGTGACTTCGCGGCATGGTCGGCGGCAAAACCGCGGATGTTGTCGCGCATGGCCATCGTCAGCGAACGGTCGCCGGTGGCGATCGGGATGTCCATCGTCTGCGCGGATTCAGCCAGCACGATCGGGTGGCGCGTGCGGTAGTCGTCCGGGATCGACGCCGTCGTGGAGCGATCCGGTCGCGCACCGCAGCTGGCGAGCACGGTGGCGGACAGGATGAGGGTCGCCGCGAACACGGCGCGCATCGGCAGGGGCTGGTGCATGGTGCGGTTCCTCGCGGAAAGCCAAGTCTTGCTGGTCGTGTCGCGCATGTCCCGTCCCGTCACTTGTAGATGAAGCCGATGGAGCCGTGGTAGTTGCCCGCCGGCATGGCGTCTTCCTTGCGGCCGTAGACCTTGTTCACCTTGCCGAGGAAGAAGCTCGCCGCATCGTTGGTCGCGTTGAAATTGTCATCAGGACGCTGGAGCGCGCTGCGCGCGACAGGCCGCACGAGATAAGGCGTGGCGATGATGACCATTTCCGTCTCGTTGCGCACGAAGTCCTTGGAGCGGAACAGCGTGCCGAAAATCGGAATCTTCGAAAGACCCGGCAGGCCGGAAACCGCCTGGCGGATATCGTCCTTGACGAGGCCGGCAATGACGATCGAGCCGCCAGACGGCAGTTCGACGCTCGTCGTGGCCTCGCGGCGCCGGATGCCGAGCACCGTCATGCCGGGAATGCTGTGGACGCCGCCATAGGTTGCCGAGCCCTCGAAGGTCGGTTCGGATACCTCCGTCTCGACACGCAGGCTGATACGGCCGGGCGAGAGCACGACCGGGCGGAAGTTCAAGCGGATGCCGTATTCGACCTCGGTGAGGCTGCGGGTGACCGTAGGGGGTTTGCTTTCGTCGCCACCGTCGATCGTCTGTTCCGTCGGGAGACGGAAATCACCGCCGACATAGAAGCGCGCCTCTTCGCCCGAGATCGCCGTCAGGCTCGGTTCGGCAAGGGTTCTCATCACGCCGGCCTGTTCCATGGCGCTCATGCTGCTGGCAAGAGCAAGGCCGCCGATCGTGCCGGAGGCTGCGCCGTTGGAAACCCAGTCCGCCGCACCACCGAGATTGGTCGGGTTGCGGAAGGAGATACCGCCGTTCGATCCCTTGACAGAACCGTTGAAACCAAGCTGCTTGAGCACCTGGCGGCTGACTTCCGCCACGGTGATCTTCAGCGTCACCTGGTCCTCGCCGTCGATCTTGAGCATGTTGACGACCTGCGAACGCTGGCGCACTTCGCCGAAGATCGCTGCATCGCCGTTGTTGCCCTGAGCCGTGATGTTGCGGGTCGTTGCTTCACCGCCCCTCAGGAAGATCTCGGCAAGACGCGTCGCCTGGGCGGCGTCCTGCGGGGTCCGCACCGTGCCGTTGAGCACGATGTTGTCCGAGATGATCTCGACCTGGATGTCGGAGTCCGGGATGAAGCGGCGCAGGTTCGCCTGCAGGCCATCGATGTCACGCTCGACGGTAAGATCGATGCTGACAATCTCCTCGCCGCCCGGTCCGAAGATGAAGATGTTGGTCTGGCCCACTTCCTTGCCGAACAGATAGATGCGGCGTGACGTACGCGTGACGGCATCCGCCTTGCCGGGGTCGGCGACGAGGATGTCGTGCGCGTCTGTCGGAAGGTCGACCACGATCGCCTTGTTGAGGCCCAGCTTGACAGCCTTGCGAGCACCGGGCCCGGCATCGTTGATGCGGATGACGGAGGCCGTCGCCGCCTCGGCGACACGTGCCGGCGTGCCGGTCAACACGATCTCCGGCAGGCCGGAAAGCGCCAGGCAGAGGCTCATTCCACCGGCGACAGAAGCCCGAAAAGTCCTTGTGATTCCAAACACGGGTCAGCTCCTGGTCACTTCTGGGCTGCGGGCTCGCCGCCGTTTACGATTTCACCGGTCTTGATCACCTGTATGATCGGCATGCCATCGCCACCGCTGAGAAGGTAGTCGGCCGCGCCGGTATCGGATTCCTGGGCATCGGCGATGCTGCGCAGCGCCAGCGACAGACGCTCGGCCATCTGCTGGGCGACGGCGATCACCTTGGTCTGGTCGGGTGTAAGCTCCAGTGTCGCAGTGGTGCCGACGGCGGATTTCGAACCGTCCTCGTTTTCCTGGATCTGCTGGTCGATGGCGAGCACGCGCACATTCGACAGGACAGTCTCGGTTATGTAGGAGCCTTCCGAGCTCTTGCGCACCATGATGACGTCAACGCGGTCGTTCGGAAGGATGAAACCACCGGCGCCCGTCGCGACCGAGATTTCGGTCGCGACCGCCCGTTTGCCCGACGGCAGCAGCGACGACATGATGCGGTTGCTCGAATCGGCGATCTTCTCCTGGCGGATCGGCTCGCCGTTGAAGATCGGCATGCGGGCAATGGCACCGTTGAGGTTTTCCATCGCGTCCGGCTGGTTCTGGTCGGTAATGAAACCCTCGGCGACCGAGCCTTCCGGCCAGGCCGTCCAGGCGATCGTTTCCGGATTGAGCCGCGCACCGACCGGCAGGCTTTCCCTTGCAACCAGCACGTTGACGGTCGGCTCCCGTTCGACGACAGCCTCCGGCTGGACAGGCGTGCCCCCACCGGCGACCTTCAGGGCCAGAAGCCCTGCGACGCCGGCCGAAACGACGGCCACTGCCAGAATGATGATTCGCGCCGGTCTCATGTGGTTTCCCTGGGCTGCGGACTTTTCTATCCGCCCACATTGACCGGCAATGGTGTAATTATGGTTAATGGCTGACTTACGGGTATGGTTAACCGTAGCCTAACGACCCGTCACTGGCCGAGCGCCGCCAGCATCAGCGGCGAGGAGGGATAGGCCGCGAAGGCGCCGATACCGATGGCGATACCATAGGGCACCTTCTTGGCTTTCAGCAGATGATCGGGCACCGGCAGACCGGTGGCGAGGATCAGGTCGGAGCTGGCGCGCAAAGACAGGATCGCCATGGTGAGCAGACCGCCGAAGAAAGAGACGTAGACGAGGTATTCAACGAGAGAATGGGTGAGCCCGAACCAGACCGCGCTGGCCGTCAGGAGTTTCGCATCGCCGCCGCCCATCACGTTAAGAGCAAAGAGCGTGAAGCAGACAGCAAAGACCACGAGGCCGGCAGCAAAGTGCGTGGCGATCTCCGCCGGGCTGAGGCCGGCCAAAGGCGCCACGACGACGAATGAGGCGAGCAGGATCGCCGAGACCCGGTTGGGTATCAGCATCGTCAGGAAATCCGAGAAGGCCGCGACCGCAAGGCAGAGCGGGAAAACCACGAAGATGATGGCCTGGGTCATGTGCTTCGTCTCTTTGGCAACGCAAAACCGCTTCATGCTTTTGCTAGAATTACCCCGGGGCAGGATGCGCCCGATCCCTTTAGGAAAGGATAATGCCGCAAAAACAGAAAGCCGCCTCTGCAGGCGGCTTTCCGTATAAGGGCGATGCCCATCTACCAATCAGGGGCCGACGGCGGTCGTCAGCTTGCCGCCCAGCTTGCTGAACGTCGTGTCCAACGAGTTGCCGAGGGCGGTTGCGCCGGTGATGAGGGCAACGGAAATCAGGGCAGCGATCAGGCCGTATTCGATGGCGGTGGCGCCCGATTCATCCTTCATAAGGCGAGCGAAAATCTTGGTCATGGTATTCTCCTAGCTCCACGATGTTGGTTCAGCACGTCCGCCAACTGTTTCCGTTGTTCGGATGACTGCAACCTACAGGCAAGCCATTTCCATCGACTTAAGGAAACCGGTTAACAAGACCTTGCCGATCGATTGCCGAATTTATGGTAACCATTTGGTAAAACTCCCTACGCGCGCGAATCTTTGTCTACTGTTAAACCCGCTTGCGGAGCAGAGCAGTCAAAATGTGCGACAGATAATTCTACAAGGTTAGCGAGTAGCTTAAAGCTTCATTCACCATTCACGGCGATGCTGTCGGTGTTTTATCGCCGGGATGACTGTTTATGGGACGCGACTGGATTTTCACGGCGGTAGCCGCAAGGCTTGCAACAGCCGCCTTTGTCATGGTGGCGGCGGTTTTCCCCGCTCTTGCCGAAGAGCCGCTGATGCGCGTCTACATGGACCACGCCCGCGTGCTTAAACTCGACCGCCCCGTCAGCAAGGTGATCATCGGCAATGCCGACGTCGCCGATGCGACCGTGGCCGATGCCCAGACGATCGTGTTGACTGGTCGTAATTTCGGAACCACCAACCTGGTTCTGCTCGATGCGGACGGCAATGCTATCGTTGATGAGCGTATTCTCGTGTCGATCGACGAAGGCAACACGGTGCGCGTCTTCCGGCAGACGGACCGCTCTGTCCTCTCCTGCACGCCCAATTGCGAAGAGCATGTCGCCCGCAACAAGAGCGGAGGCTGACACCACGTCCCGCTTCGGGCGTCCGAATGCGGGAAACCCTTCAACTCTTCCGCATCACGCATACGAAATATAAACGTTCCCTGGCCTATTGTCGCCCGTGTCCAGCATTTGGGAACGGATCGCGATGTCGCTCGATCATGATGCACCTGTACGCCGGAGGCCAATGAAGGGTCTTTTCGGTCGCCTTCTTGCCCGGCGCGACGGCGCGACGGCTATTGAGGTTGCGCTTCTCAGCCTGCCCTTCTTCCTGATCGTCTTCGCTTCGATCGAGACCTTCGTCGCCTTTTCCGCAGAGCAGCTTCTCGCCAACGCCACGGAAACCATCGCACGCAAGATCAGGACAGGGGAAATCCGTTCCAACATCAAGGAAGAGGATTTCCGGAAGGCCTTCTGCGACGAGATTGCCATTCTGATGCCATGCTCCCCCGAAGAAATCAAAAAGGCCAACAAACTGTTTCTCGACGTTCGAAGCTTCGCAAAGTTCTCGGATATCCCCAAAACCATTCCGCTCGTCGGCACAGATCTCGATACCGCGTCCTTCACGATCGCCCCGGGCGGCAAGCGAACCATCAATATCGTACGCGCCTACTATCGTTGGGACATCGTGACGGACCTCGTCCGCCCCTACATCTCCAACATCCGCGCAGCCGACGGTTCCCGGCAGAACTATCTGATGATGGCGACGACCGTGGTCCAGAATGAGGACTATCCGTGATGCGAATGGTTCTTTCCCCTTCGGATGCCGTGAAAACCTTGCAGGCCACCGGACACGGCGTACTGCTGCGCCTGCGCCATTTTATCCAGGATCGCCGCGGCGTCGGCGCCATCGAGTTCGCGATTGTCGCACCGCTGCTGATAATGGCCTATGTAAGCGCCTTCGAGGTGACCGTCGCCATCACGGCCTCGCGCAAGGTGAGCCGCGCGTCGGCAACCGTTTCCGACCTCCTGACGCAGAGCGAAACGACCAACAAGGCGACGCTCGACACGATGAAGGATCTTGTCGCCAAGATCGTGGCGCCGTTCCCCGTCAACAGCGCTTATACGCTGAAGATCACCGGTGTCGCGGTTGCAGCTGACGGCAAGGCAACAGTGGCCTGGTCCCGCGACCAGGCCGGAAACGTCCCCTATGCCAAGGGTAGTGCGGTTCCGCTGCCAAGCGACATCGGCGCCATGGAGACCTTCATCGTGCGCACGGAACTGTCCGTGCCCTATTCGATCCTGCTGCTCGCGCCGAATCTCGATTCGAATCTCAACAAGATCAATCTCGGCCGGACAAGCTACTTCCGCCTGCGTGTCGGCAAGAAGATCGATTGCTCCGACTGCTGAGCCAACGTCTCGTTCATCCGGCGATTTCGCTTGAACCGCGTACAAGCGCCATGCCATGTCTGGCGGTTCATCCACCCATCCGACCGGCAGGCCGGATACGGGCAGACGGCAGGTGATCCATGGCACGAGCCTTTCTCTTCGTTCTCGATTCCTTCGGCATCGGCGGCGGCCCGGATGCGGCCGCCTTCGGGGATCTCGGTGCCGATACGCTCGGCCATATCGCGGAATTCTGCGCGGCTGGCGTCGCCGACCGGCCGGGTCTCCGCCAGGGACCACTGAAACTTCCGAACATGTCGGCACTCGGCCTCCTGCACGCCGCCCGTGCCGCGACCGGCCGTTTCCCGCAGGGCATGGACGTGCCGCAGCGCGTCTTCGGCTACCACGGCGCCGCCAGCGAGGTTTCCAACGGCAAGGACACACCTTCCGGCCACTGGGAGATCGCCGGCACGCCCGTCACCTTCGACTGGGGGTATTTTCCGACCGAAGGGGACGCCTTCGAGCCTGAACTCGTCGAGGCCATCTGCAGTGCCGGCAAGGTCTCCGGCATTCTCGGCAATTGCCACGCCTCGGGCACCGACATCATCGCCCGCCACGGGCTGGAACATATCCGCAGCGGCAAGCCGATCTGCTACACCTCCTCAGACTCCGTCTTCCAGATCGCCGCACACGAGCGCATCTTCGGCCTCGACCGGCTGCTCGCCTTCTGCGAAACGGTGCGGCAGATTCTCGATGAGCGGCCGGGCGGGCGCATCGGCCGGGTCATTGCACGGCCTTTCGTCGGCGAAACGCCGGAAACCTTCGAGCGCACCGGCAACCGCCGCGACTATTCCGTGCTGCCGCCCGAACCGACCCTGCTCGACCGGCTGACCGAGGCCGGCCGCACCGTACATGCCGTCGGCAAGATCGGCGACATCTTCGCCCATCAGGGCATCGGCAGGCTGACCAAGGCAAACGGCAACATGGCGCTGTTCGACGCGACGCTCCACGTCATGGACGAAGCCGCGGACGGCGATCTCGTTTTCACCAATTTCGTCGATTTCGACATGCTTTACGGCCATCGCCGCGACGTGGCGGGATACGCCGCCGCACTCGAAGCCTTCGACCGGCGCCTGCCGGAGGTGGACCGCAAGCTGAAGCCCGGTGATATCGTCATCCTCACTGCCGATCATGGCTGCGACCCGACCTGGCGCGGCACGGACCACACGCGCGAACGCGTGCCGATCATGAGCTTCGGCCCGGGCCTGCGCTCACGCCTGCTTGAAACCCGCACCACCTTCGCCGATATCGGCGAAAGCATCGCCCGCCATCTCGGCATTCCGCCGGGCCCGCATGGAAGGAGCTTTCTGTGACCAGACGCATGCCCAAGGCGGAACTGCACTGCCATATCGAGGGCGCGACCCCGCCGTCCCTCGCCCTTTCCCAGGCGAAACGCTACGGCATCGACACCTCGGCCTTCATCCGCGACGGCGAATATGCCTGGCAGGATTTCACCAGCTTCGTTGCAAGCTACGATGCGACGGCAAACCTCTTCCGCACGGAGGAGGATTACGCGCTGCTCGCCGAGACCTATCTCATCGAGATCGCCGAAGCCGGCGCCATCTACAGCGAGCTGATCGTCTCGCCCGACCAGGGTGACACCATCGGTATCGGCGCCGATGCCTATATACGCGGCCTGGCCGAAGGGGCCGAGCGGGCCAGGGCGAAGACCGGCATCGAAACGCGCCTCCTCATCGTCGGAATCCGCCATTTCGGCCCGGAACGGGTGGTGAAGGCGGCGGAATATGCCGCCCGCCGGCCGCACCCGCTGATTTCCGGCTTCAACCTTGCCGGCGAGGAGCGCATGCATCACGTCGCCGATTTCACCCGCGCCTTCGACATCGCCCGCGATGCCGACCTCGGCATCACCATCCATGCCGGCGAGCTTTCGGGTGCCTTCAGCGTGCGCGATGCGCTCGACCATGTTCGCCCCACCCGCATCAGCCACGGCGTGCGCGCCATCGAGGACGGCGACCTTGTAAAGCGGCTGGCAGACGAGGGCGTGGTGCTGGAAGTCTGCCCCGGCTCGAACGTGGCGCTGAAAGTCTTCCCGGACTTTGAGCGCCACCCGCTGCGCGCCCTCCACGAGGCTGGCGTGCGCGTCACGCTCAATTCCGACGACCCGCCTTTCTTCCACACCTCGCTTGCCCGGGAATACGAGATCGCGTCCTCCGTCATGGGTTTCAGTGATGGTGAACTTCTCGGCATGACGCGAACCGCAATCGAGGCTGCCTTCGTCGATGAACCGACGCGCCAGCTGCTGCTTTCCCGGCTTTGAGGGGTAAGCCGGCTGGGGATGTTTCCGGCCGGGTGTTCTCCACTCTTGCGGCCTTGCGCCGTTCCGTGGAAAAAGAAGCGTTTACTCATTCTCGGAAGGTTGGCCATGGACGGCGTCACAGTCATCGATCACCCGCTCGTGCAGCACAAGCTGACCATCATGCGCAAGAAGGAGACCTCGACCGGGAGCTTCCGCCGCTTGCTGCGCGAAATCTCCACCCTGCTCTGCTACGAGGTCACGCGCGACCTGGAGCTGACCACGCAGCGCATCGAGACGCCGCTCGAAGAGATCGACGCACCGGTGCTCGAAGGCAAGAAGCTGGTCTTCGCCTCGATCCTTCGCGCCGGCAACGGACTGCTCGAAGGCATGCTGGAACTGGTGCCGTCCGCCCGCGTCTCCCATATCGGCGTTTACCGCGACCACGAGACGCTTGAAGCGGTCGAGTATTTCTTCAAGGCGCCCGACAGCATCGACGAGCGCCTCGTGATCGTCGTTGACCCAATGCTGGCGACGGGAAATTCGGCAATTGCCGCCATCGACACGCTGAAGAGCCGTGGCGCGACGAACATCCGCTTCCTCTGCCTGCTCGCCGCACCAGAGGGCATCAAGAGCTTCCGCGCGCACCATCCGGATGTACCGGTCTACACCGCCTCCATCGACCGCCAGCTCAACGAGAAGGGCTACATCGTGCCCGGCCTCGGCGATGCCGGCGACCGCATGTACGGCACGAAGTGAGCGGTTAACCCATCCTTTACCAAGCCCATCGAAGTTCGTGGAGAGGGGCGCCGACGGGTGCCCCTTTTGCCGTCCGTTAGCCGGATGCGTGCTATTTCGGGACAGATCCTCCCGGAGACTGTCCCATGTTCGTTCGCAGCCTTGTCTTTCTCGTCGGTTCCGTCGTCGCAGCCGCGGCCTTCGTGCCCGGCGTCGCGACCCGTTATCTCGACGCGACCGCCAAGGCGCCCGAAGCGAAGGTGGAACAGGCGGCCCTGGAGACCGGAAAGAATGCGGCGCGCTACACCGGCAACCGCAGTGCCGTCATCAGCGCCGATCCGAGCGGCCATTTCACCGGCCTCTTCGCCATCAACGGTCGCAAGGAAGAGGGCATGGTCGATACCGGCGCCAGCATGGTCGCCATCAACATCTCGACGGCGCAACGCCTCGGCATCGCCAAGGCGGATCTTGATTTCCGCTATGCCGTCGATACGGCGAACGGCAAGGCGCGCGCCGCCTATGTCCGCCTCGACCGCGTCGAGATCGGCCCGGTGCGCATGGAGAATGTCGGCGCCATGGTGCTCGACGACAAGGCGTTGTCGGGCACGCTGATCGGCATGAGCTTCCTGAAGGGGCTGTCGTCCTACCGTGTCGAGGACGGCCGGATGCACCTCACCCGCTGATGCGGGTCAGGATATCCGGCGACGGCAGGGGTGCATCCGGTGCGATCCGGTAGAGCCCGGCAAGCCGCGCCACGCCATGCGCAGCGCTCTCCGCATCCGACGCATGCACGCGGCCGATCTCCTCGCCCTTCTCCACCTTCGTGCCGAGCGGCAGCAGCCGGTCGAAACCGACGCGATGGTCGATCCCCTCGTCCGGGCGGCTGCGCCCGCCGCCGAGCTCGATGACGGCAAGGCCGACGCCGCGTGTGTCGCAGGCCGCAAGATAACCGGATTGCCGGGCGAGGACCGGCCGTGTGACCGGGGCCGGCACAAGATAGGCCTCCGGCCGCTCCATGAGGTCGGCCGGGCCGCCGAGCGCCTGCACCATGCGCCCGAACGCCTCGGCCGCCGCGCCGCCGGCTAGAGCCGCGGCAGCCCGGCCTTCGGCCGCGGCGATATCCTGTTCCAGCCCCGACAGAACCAGCATTTCCGCTGCGAAGGCGAGCACGATGCGTTCGAGCCGCGTCCCGGCCTTCCCACCCTTCAGGAAGGCGATGCAGTTGGCGATCTCGACGGCATTGCCGGCGGCATCCGCGAGCGGCTGGTTCATGTCCGTAATGAGGGCGGCGGTCGTGACTCCGGCCCCGTTCGCGACCGCGACCAGCGAGCGCGCCAGCGTCTCCGCCTCGCCCGTATCCGCCATGAAGGCGCCGTTGCCGACCTTCACGTCGAGCACCAGCGACTGGAGGCCGGCGGCGAGTTTCTTCGACAGGATGGAGGCCGTGATCAGCGGTACCGAATCGACCGTCGCGGTGACGTCGCGGATGGCATAGAGGCGCTTGTCGGCCGGCGCGAGATCGGCTGTCTGGCCGATGATGGCGCAGCCGACCTCTCGGACCGTGCGGCGGAAGCGGTCGGCGGAGGGCATGATCGTATAGCCGGGGATCGCTTCCAGCTTGTCGAGCGTGCCGCCGGTATGGCCGAGCCCGCGGCCGGAAATCATCGGCACGGCAAGCCCGCACGCGGCAGCGATCGGCGCCAGCATGAGGGAGACATTGTCGCCCACCCCGCCGGTCGAATGTTTGTCGGCGACCGGCCGGTCGATATCCGACCAGTCGAGCACATCGCCCGAATCGCGCATGGCGAGCGTCAGCGCCACGGTCTCCTCACGCGCCATGCCGTTGAACCAGACCGCCATGGCGAAGGCCGCCACCTGCCCTTCCGAGACGGTGCCATCCGTGAGGCCGGCGATGAAGCGGGCGAGCTCCTCCGCGGTGAGAGCCTCGCCGTTCCGCTTGCGGCGGATCGTCTCCTGCGGGAGCATGCTAGTAGCTCGCGGGCGGCGGGGGCGGTGCGGACTGCCCGCCGAGCACGGAGAGGATGTCGCCGAGAAGGCCGGAGGCGCCGAAGCGGAAGGTTTGCGGTGTCGCCCAGTCCGCGCCGAGGATCGAGGCGGCGAGCGCGAGATATGCGTCGGCATCCGCAACAGTGCGCACGCCGCCCGCCGGCTTGAAGCCGGCCGGCTTGCCGCTGTCCTTTATCGCCGTCAGCATGATTTCGGCGGCCGACAGTGTCGCGTTGACGGAGACCTTGCCGGTCGATGTCTTGATGAAATCGCTGCCGGCGGCAATGGCAAGGTCCGACGCCTTGCGGATGAGCGCCGCATCCTTGATCTCGCCGGTTTCCAGGATCGTCTTGAGGCGCACCGGCGGCGTGCAGGCGGCCTTGATCGCCGTCACCATCTCGCTCACCGCCGCCTCGTTGCCTGAAAGGAAGGGGCGGTAGGGGATGACAAGGTCGATCTCGTCGGCGCCATCAGCGATCGCCTGTTTCGTCTCCGCCAGCACGTCGGCAACAGCAAGGTCGCCGGAGGGGAAGTTGACGACGGTCGCGATCTTCACCGCATGGCCCGCGCCGAGGATGCCCCGTGCCTGCGCCACGAACCGCGGCCAGATGCAGATTGCGGCCGTGTTTCCAAAGCGCGTCTGCGCCTGGGCGCAGAGCTTGTCGATGGCGGCGGCATCGCAGGTGTCGCTGAGGTCCGTCAAGTCGAGCAGCGAGAGCGCCTTTTGCGCAGTGGCCTTGATACTGTCTTCATGCATGGTCTTCATCTCCACCCGCGATCATTTCGGCAAGGATCGCGGCAAGCCGCTTCCCACCGACCGGGGCCATGTCCTTGGTTTCGTGGTGGCTGAGCTCGCCGCCCGTCATGCCGGCACCGAAATTGGTGATGACCGAGGCGGCGGCGACGTCAAGGCCAAGATGGCGGGCGATCAATACTTCCGGCACCGTCGACATGCCGACGGCATCGGCACCGAGGACGCGCGCCATGCGGATCTCCGCCGGCGTTTCGAAATTCGGGCCGGAGAACCACATGTAGACGCCTGAGGACAGCGGGATCCCCAGTTTCCCGGCCGCCCTCTCCATGCGCGCGGCAAGCGCCGTGTCATAGGCATTGGTCATGCCGACGAAGCGATCGTCGCTGTCGATGCCGATCAGCGGATTGGCGCCGGAAAAATTGATGTGGTCGGAAATCCGCATCACCGAGCCGGGCGGCATGTCCTCACGCAGCGAGCCTGCCGAATTGGTGAGAATCAGCGACGTGACGCCGAGCCCCTTCAGCACCTCGATGGGCGGGCGCATGGCGTTGGCATCGCCACGCTCGTAATAGTGCACGCGGCCGGAGAGCATGATGACCGGCACCGCGCCGAGCGTGCCGATGACCATTTCGCCGGCATGGCCGGAAACGGAACTGACGGGAAAGCTCGGCAGGTCCGAGTACGCGATGCGCAGGGGGTTCTCGACTGCTTCGACGAGCGATCCGAGGCCGGAGCCGAGCACGATGCCGTAACGCGGCAGCACGCCGCCGAGGCGGGCGCGCAGCAGTTCCGTGGTTTCGGCGCTCATCCGATTACATCCGTCGCAAAGCTGTACGGCAGAAGCTCGTCCATGGTCATGGTCTTCTTCACACCCGCCTCGTCACAGAGATAGATCGGTGTCCTGGCGGTGGCGAACTCCGCGATCTTCTGCCGGCAGCCGCCACAGGGCGGGCAGAGCGGCAGCTTTTCGGCGATGACGGCCATTTCGACGATCTTCTTGTTGCCGGCCATGATCATGTGGCTGATCGCGGTCGGCTCGGCGCACCACCCCTGGGGGAAGGAAAGGTTCTCGATATTGGCGCCGGCGTAGATCTTTCCGTCCTCGGCGCGGATCGCCGCGCCGACGGGGAATTTCGAATAGGGCGCATGGGCGAAGGCCATCGCGGCGCGCGCCGCCTCGAAGAGGTCGTGGGACATTTTTTATCGCTCCTTGACGTAGGGCACCCCGCCGGCCTTCGGCGGAATGGCCTTGCCGATGAAGCCTGCGAGCAGGATCACGGTCAGGATATAGGGCAGCGCCTGCATGAACTGTACCGGCACCTTGCCGATCAGCGGGAAGGCATAGCCCTGGTAGCGGATGGCGAAGGCATCCAGAAAACCGAAGAGCAAGCAGGCGAAGAGGATGCTCTTCGGCCGCCACTTGGCGAAGATGAGGGCGGCAAGCGCGATATAGCCCTTGCCCGCCGTCATGCCCTTGGTGAAGCCGGCATTGGCGGAAAGCGAGAGATAGGCCCCGGCGATGCCGCACAGGATGCCGCAGCAGATGACGGCACGGTAGCGCAGCCAGATCACCGAGATACCGGCCGTATCGACCGCACCCGGGTTTTCGCCGACAGCGCGAAGGCGAAGGCCGAAGCGCGTGCGGTAAAGGATCCACCAGCTGGCCGGCACCATCAGGAAGGCGAAATAGGTCAGCGGCGAATGGCCGGAAAGCAGGCCCGAATAGATCTGCCCGAGGACCGGCACGTCGCGCACCGCATCCGCGAAGGGCAGCGTGATCCGCCCGAAGCGCCCGTCCTCCGTCAAAGCCGGCGTACGCCCGCCCTGGCGGAACCAGGCTTCGCCGAGGATGACTGTGGAGCCGGCGACGACGAAATTGATCGCGACGCCCGAGACGATCTGGCTGCCGCGCTGGGTGATCGAGGCATAGCCATGGACCAGCGAGAGCAGCACGGAGACGAGCACGGCGGCAAGAAGCCCCATCGTCACGGACTGCGTGATGTAGGCAACGGAGCCCGCCGCGAAGGCGGCGCCCAGCATCTTGCCTTCGAGGCCGATGTCGAAGATGCCCGCCCGTTCGGTGAAAAGACCGGCAAGCGCGGCAAGGATCAGTGGCGTGGAGACGCGGACGGTCGACTGGGCCAGCTCGATGAAGACCTGAAAGAAGTCCATGGCTCAGGCTCCCTTGGTGGCGGCGACATCGCGGGTCTTCGGCGAGAACCCGAGGACGATGCGCGTGATGGCGGGACGGAACATGTGCTCGAGCGCGCCGGCGAAGAGGATGACGAGACCCTGGATGATGACGATCATGTCGCGCGAGATGGAGGGCATCTCGAAGGAGATTTCCGCCCCGCCCTGGTAGAGCATGCCGAAGAGCAGCGCGGCGGGAATGATGCCTGCCGGATGGGACCGGCCCATCAGCGCCACCGCGATGCCGACGAAGCCCGCGCCCTGCACGAAGTCGAGCTGCATGCGGAACTGCTCGCCCATGATCGGGTTCAGTGCCATCATGCCAGCAAGCCCGCCCGAGATCATCATGGTGATGACGATGATCTTCGCCTCCTTGATGCCGGCATAGCGCGCAGCGGCGGGGCTGTGGCCCATCGTGCGCATCTCGTAGCCGAGCTTCGTGCGCCAGATCAGCACCCAGACGCCGAAAGCCGCAAGAAGCGCCAGCAGGAAGGAAATGTTGAACGGCGCCGTGCCGACGGAAAGGCCGAAGATCGACATCAGCCAGTCGAGCTTGGGCAGCTGGCCGCCGGCATCGAAGGTGCGGGTTTCCAGCGACATCGAGCCGAGCGGCTTGAACACCTTGTTGAGCAGGTAGTTCATCAGGCTGGCGGCGATGAAATTGAACATGATCGTCGTGATGACGATATGGCTGCCGCGCTTGGCCAGCAGCCAGCCGGGGATCAGCGCCCAGAGCGCGCCGAAGAAGGCGGCGCCGAGGATGGCGATCGGGAAGACGAGATACCAGGGCAGCGTCTGGTCGAAGGACAGGCAGGCGAGCGCCACACCGATGCCGCCGATATAGGCCTGCCCTTCGCCGCCGATGTTGAACAGGCCGCAATGGAAGGCGACGGCCACGGCAAGGCCGGTGAAGATGAAGGTCGTGGTATAATAGAGTGTGAAGCCGATATATTCGCCGCGGCCGAAGGCGCCATTGATCATGTGGTAGGCGGCTTCCAGCGGGCTTTCGCCGACGATGAGAACGACGAGACCGGAAATCAGGAAGGCGACGGCGAGGTTGACGAGCGGGATCAGGCCATATTCGGCCCAGGCCGGCAGTTTCGCATGGGGAACACTCATTCCGCGGCCTCCTTCCGGCCTTCCACCCCGGCCATCAGCAGGCCAAGCTCTCCTTCGGTGGCATCCGGCGTACGCTCGCCGACGACACGACCGGCGAACATGACCAGGATACGGTCGGACAAGGCACGGATCTCGTCGAGCTCGACCGAGACGAGCAGCACCGCCTTGCCTTGGTCGCGCATCTCGATGATACGCTTGTGAATGAACTCGATGGCCCCGACATCGACGCCGCGCGTCGGCTGGCCGATGACCAGCACGTCCGGTCCGCGCTCCATCTCGCGCGCCAGCACGATCTTCTGCTGGTTACCACCGGAGAAATTGGCAGTCTTCAGCCGCGGGTTCGGCGGGCGGATGTCGTAGGCGGCAATCTTCTCCTCCGCATCGGCGCGGATGGCGTCGATGTCGAGCAGCATGCCCTTCCGGTATTTCGGATCGTCGTGATAGCCGAGGATGGCGTTTTCACTTTCCTCGAACTTCAGGACCAGGCCGACATGGTGCCGGTCTTCAGGCACATGGGCGAGACCGCGCTTGCGCAGGTCTGCCGGGTCGGCATGGCCGGTGACGTCGATGGGGCTGCCCTTGAGCAGCACGGTGCCAGATTTGGCGCGGCGGATGCCGGAGATCGCCTCCAGCAGTTCCGACTGGCCGTTGCCGGCAACACCGGCGATACCGACGATCTCGCCGGCGCGGATGTCGAAGGAGACGTCATCGACCATCGTCACGCCCCGGCTGTCGCACACGGTGAGGTTCTTCACCGAAAGCTTGACGTCGGCAGGCTTCGCCTCGCCCTTTTCGACGCGCAGCAGCACGCGGCGGCCGACCATCAGCTCGGCCAGCTCCTCCACCGAGGTATCCTTCGTCATGCGTGTCGCCACCATCTCGCCGCGGCGCATGACGGAGACCTCGTCGGTGATCGCCATGATCTCGCGCAGCTTGTGCGTGATGAGCAGCACCGTCTTGCCCTCGGCCTTCAGCTGCTCGAGGATGCGGAAGAGGTGATCGGCTTCCGCCGGTGTCAGAACGCCCGTCGGCTCGTCGAGGATGAGGATGTCGGCCCTGCGGTAGAGCGCTTTGAGGATTTCCACGCGCTGCTGGATACCGACGGGCAACTCCTCGATGACGGCATCCGGATCGACCTCCAGCGCATATTCCTTTTCCAGCCGCTTCAGCTCGGCACGGGCCTTGGTGATGCCGGCATTGAGGATCTGGCTCTCTTCCGCGCCGAGCATGATGTTTTCCAGCACGGTGAAATTCTCGACCAGCATGAAATGCTGGTGCACCATGCCGATGCCGGCGGCGATCGCCGCATTCGGGTCACGGATACTGACCTTGCGGCCACCGACCAGGATGTCGCCATGGTCGGCCTGGTAGAAGCCGTAGAGGATCGACATGAGGGTGGATTTTCCGGCACCGTTTTCACCGATAATGCCGTGAATGGTACCCTTGCGGACCTTCAGGTTGATGTTCCGGTTGGCGTGGACGAGGCCGAAGCTCTTGTCGATGCCCTGCAGTTCGATTGCCAATTCGCTCATGACGATCCACTCTTACGGGGATTTGAGGCCAACGGGCCTTTCGGCCGATCGGTCTTAGTCTTGTTGCTTCCGCCGTGCTTGTCCAGCCTGATTGCGGGTTGATGCGGCCCTCGCTATAGCTCGTGCCGCCGGCAGCGAGCGACGAGGACCGCCCCATGACACCGCCTGAGATCACGCCCGACCTTCCCGAAGATGACCGCATCGCCCGCCTGGAAGAGCATATCGCCCACCAGGCGAAAACGATCGAGGAGCTTTCCGACCAGCTCGCCGAACAATGGCGCGTGATCGAACAGCTGCGGTCGAAGCTCGACCGGCTGACGGAGCGGTTCCTCGTGCTGGAAGAGGGCTCTCTCGATGCCCCGGCCATCACCCGCCCGCCGCATTATTGAGATCCAGGACGGGGAGACGGAATCGGCCCGTCCGCCTTCCGGCAAACGGGCCGTCACTGCCGCTTAGTAGGGGCAGGTCTCGTCCGACATGTAGTCGTGCGGCTTCACCGTACCGGCGATGATATCGGCGCGCGCCTTGTCGACGGCAGCCTTCATTTCGGGGGTGATGAGCGGCGCATTGTTCTCGTCCATGGCGACGTCGACGCCATTTTCCTTGAGGCCGAGCACGTTGACGCCAGGCTTGAACGTGTCGTTCTTGGCGGTGATGAAGGCGTCATAGACGGCCACGTCCACACGCTTGACCATCGAGGTCAGAACCTTGCCCGGATGCAGGCCGTTCTGGTTGGAATCGACGCCGATGCCGAGCTTGCCGGCATCGACTGCCGCCTGGAGAACGCCCACGCCCGTGCCGCCGGCCGCATGGTAGACCACGTCGGAGCCCTGGTCGAACTGGGACTTGGCGATTTCACCGCCCTTGACCGGGTCGTTCCAGGCATCCGGCGTCGTGCCCGTATAGGCTTCAAGCACCTTCATGTCCGGGCCGAGCGACTTGGCACCGCCGATGTAACCGCAGGCAAACTTGTGGATGAGCGGGATATCCATGCCGCCGACGAACGAGACGGTCTTCGTCTTGGACGCCATGCCGGCGAGGATGCCGGCGAGCCAGCCGCCTTCCTCTTCCTTGAAGACGACCGAGCGGACGTTCGGCTTGTCCACGACCATGTCGATGATGGCGAACTTGGTGTCCGGATATTCGGCAGCGACCTTCTCGAGCTGGGCCGCCCAGGAGAAGCCTGCCATGACGATCGGGTTGTTGCCGTCGCTGGCGAAGCGGCGGAGCGCCTGCTCACGCTGCGCGTCGTTGGCGATTTCGAAGTCGCGATATTCGATGCCGGTCTCGGCCTTGAACTTTTCCGCGCCGTTATAGGCTGCCTCGTTGAACGACTTGTCGAACTTGCCGCCGAGGTCGTAGATGATCGCCGGCTTGATGTCCGCGGCAAGCGCGCTTGCCGACATGGCGGCCGTGGCAAGAAGAGTGAGAAGGGTTTTTTTCATTGTGCAGCCCTGTTCGCTATTGATCTTATAGGGACCTTCCGCGTGGGCGCCCGAAAGGCGCGCAACGGAGCCACCGACCCGTTCCCTTGGGTCAGGCTGGCGGCATCCTTGCATGGCTCAAGGAAAAATTCACCAGAAATTTTTCAACTGGTAAAAAATAGAAGCCGCCACGAAAGTCTTTTCGCAGCGGCTCGCATGCTTCTGAAAATTTTACGAAATCAGCCGATGGCGCAGGAGACGCCCGTGCCCCGCAGGCCGCAATAGCCGCCCGGATTCTTGGCAAGATATTGCTGGTGTACATCCTCGGCAAAGTAGAACGGCCCTGCCTCGGCGATCTCCGTGGTGATCTTGTCCGTGCGCCCGGCCGCGATCAGCACCGCCTGGTAGAGGTCGCGTGCGCGGCGCGCGATCGCAAGGTCCGCCGGGTCGTCGAGATAGATCGCCGAGCGATAGGTCGTGCCGATATCGTTGCCCTGCCGCATGCCCTGCGTCGGGTCATGGGCTTCGAAGAACGCCTTCAGCAGCGTCTCGAGGCTCACCACGGCCGGATCATAGACCACCCGCACGACCTCGGTATGGCCGGTCAGGCCCGTCGTCGTCTCGTGATAGGTCGGGTTGGGCGTGAGACCGCCGGAATAGCCTGCCGCCGTCACATGGACGCCCGGGATCTTCCACAGCAGCCGCTCGGCACCCCAGAAGCACCCCATGCCAAGCAGCACGGTCTTGAAACCATCGGGATAAGGCCCCTTCAGCGGACGCCCGCTCACGAAGTGGGTCTCGGATGTGGGAATGGGCTCGGCGCGCCCGGGCAGAGCTGCGCCGGGGGCGGGCATGACGGTCTTCTTGTTGAACATGTCGATCAGGAACATTTTTGGCCTCCTGGCCGGTTGGGCGATTCCAGCAACGGTGCCCGGCGACCTGCCTGGCGAGAGTTGCGTGAAAAGGCATCTTTCAGGCGGTAAAGCGACCCGCGACGGGCGGACGCCGGTAGGCGATCAGCCAGAAGAACAGCGAGACGGCGAGCAGGACGGCAAAGGCCGGCTGCGAGAGCACCCACATGGCCGCCGGATCCCAGACATAAGGATGGAGGTTGCGCATGATGCCGTCGGCAACGAGTGCAATCGTGTCCGGGCTTGCCGTGCTCCAGGCCACGGCGAGTGGCGTCAACACCGGCTCGGAGGCCGAAACCGACTGGATCGCATCGATCGTGCCCGCCATGACGGCGACGACCAGCGCGAGAAGGCTGATGGCCTTCAGGATGAACCGTATCATCGCACACCCTCCATGTACCGCCTGCGCAAGCCTAAATCCGCTCCGCTTCCTTCGTGCCTATAGATAGGAAGACGGCCGGCATTTCGCAATCCTTCGCCCGAAGCCGAACATCCTTCAAAAATCTGTCAGAAAGCGGTTGATCCCGCCGCAAACCTCGGTATATATCGCGCCGTCCCGCCGAAATGGAAACAGGAAAGCGGTCCGCGCCGGATTGACCATCGGCTGCGAGCGGACGGACAGGTGGCCGAGTGGTTGAAGGCGCACGCCTGGAACGCGTGTATAGGGGAAACTCTATCGAGGGTTCGAATCCCTCTCTGTCCGCCATTTTCTCAAATCGCCTCCTCATGCTAGATTTCCGTTCATCTGGTGCCCGGCGCCTTTCGTCGTCGGATCATTGCAAACGCTGCCTGCGTATTCGGGCGCAATGCCTGGCACGCCCTTGAAGACTTTTGCCGAACCCGGGGTTCGACAACACCCCCTCACGAAGAGGCGCCACAGCAACGCTGCAGTTTTCGAACTGGCCAGCCTTGGCAGAAATGGTTTAACGGCTTCCACCTGCGGGCAAAATGCTGAGTATCCGCTCGATCCTGTTTCGCTGTACTGGCTCTGAGATAGCCGGAAAACTTCAACTTATCGCTTCCTCAGAAAATTTATCCCACAAGTCAACATCTGTTCTTCGACAAGAAACCAGCCATTTCACCCGACCGAGCAAGGGTTTGATTGGCCGGCGCATTTGTCGAGCGTATTGATTTCAAAATTTCCATCCTGAGTGGAACCATTGTCGACCTACAACAGTTTACCGAAGAACAACCGGTGATGGTGGGGTCCGGCATGCACGATATTGTTGTTCGGGTCTTCAGCAGGAATGGCCATGAGCTTCTCGCCATGATTCCTCTAAACAGCATGGCCTTCGTTCGTCAGGACGGCATTCCCGGCTCGGACAGTGAAATCATAGCGGGCGCCATGCTGTTGCTTCGCGACCAGAGGCGGTTTTCAGATACGGAGATCGAGTCCTTTCGCTACCGGGTGGAGCACCCGCGACGCCCTGACGTCTCGGCCTTCAACGCTGACGGCGCCTAGCTTCGTTTGACATCTGAATTTCCGGACATCCAGGACCATTGATGGCGGGGCGCAAGACGTCACGCGACGCGTTTTGAACCTGCCGACCTCGACCCGCGCCACACGGTGCTGCACGCAGGCGTTCTGGGTGGATTCGGCATGCCCATCTGACGGCCGCTCCTTGGCACGCGCCCCGCTTCAGGAGCCGATCCTTGCCAGTGCGATCGGCATCGCATGAAACGCGCCGTTTCCCATTCGCTCTCCTGCACGTCCCCGGCGCGGCCTTTGCAAGCACCGCCAAGATTTTAGATTGAATTTTCCACGAACCCCATCCATCACGAAAAGTTTTCATGGGATTTCTGGATATATCGAAAGAGCCGCCCTACAATCCTTTGAATCAATAGAAAGGTTGCATAGATCGCTCCGCACAATCTTCAAAAATGAGCGGTCAGATATACCACAAACCGGGAAAAGCTCGTTGGTCGTTACGATAGAAAAACTAAAGGTTGCATATTTTCCGGTGCCGAAGGCTGCGAATACCTCGATGAAGCATCTGCTTCACGGCATCAAGACTGGGAAGAGATTTACAACGACTACGGATCAGGCAACCGGCGCTGTCCGCCACATCCACAGGGAGTACAGAACGCCGAAATTTTCGTCCATCAAATCCGAGGATTATCGCGGGTTCTTCAAAATCGCGATCGTCCGGGACCCGGTCGAAAGAGTGGTTTCCGCCTGGCGGAACAGGGTCATGCATCACAAGGAGCTGGAAGATGGAAGTACAGCGGAAAAAATCCATCATGTCGGCCTCCCCCAAAAGCCGACACTGCCGCAGTTTGTCGAGTGCCTGGAAGAATACCGGGGAGTGAACAAGTCCATTGCCGTTCATACGGCACCGCTTGTTGATTTTCTGGGCCCGTCCCGAAATTACTACGACTTGATCTTCGACATTTCCGAATCCCGCCAGATCGAAGTTTTCTTCTCGACCCTCACCGGTGAAGACAGGAAGCTGCCGGTCAAGCAGATTGGCGGGCCACCGGCGAACCGGGATCAACTGCCTGACGAACTCGTTCAAAAACTGGAAGGCATCTACAAGGACGACTACCGGCTTTTTGGAGATGTTTTCGGCAGGCAGACCGATCTGCAGCTGATCGCCAAGCGCGCCAAAAGGCACAAGGCTTCCCTGAATGGTTTTCTTGCCCGCCTGAAATCAAGGCTGCTGAAATAGAAACACACACCGGGTGGGCCGCTTGCTTCATGCGAGAACACCCGAGATGCGGTCCACACATACTCTCCTTGCCGACGCCCGCCGGGGCATTGTTTTCCGGTCAGGAGAGCCAGGATGGCAGGCGAGGCGGCACGCGGGCGGTCAGAGCCGCCTCGATACAGTCGGAAAGATTGCCGAAGCGAACGGTGCGGCCGGAAAGGCCCGGGCCGTAATGGGCGTACTTGCCGGAATTGGTGAGAAGTGTGCGGGTCCTCGGCGGGAAGACCGGCTCAGAGATCGAGCACCAGCAGAGGTCGGGCAGGACCTGGGCGCCGCTTTCCCTTAGCCGGGCAACAATCGGGCCGGCTTCCGCCATGACATCACAGCCGGCGGTGACGATCACGGCGACGTCCGCGTGGCAGCTGCGGCCGGCAAGGGCATCGGCAAGGGCCTGGCATTCCGAGAGCGAGGCATGCGGGCTGCCGATGGCGACGAGCTCGACCTCGGCTGGCCCCTCGTTGAACATCGTCCAGACCTCGGCCATCTCGGCGCGGGTGATCGTCACGAAGTCGGCGGCAAGCGATGCCGCACCGTGCGCTTCGGGCGTGACACCCTCGATATGCAGCATGGGGGCGGCGGAGGTGGTGCCGAAGGCGGCGCAGAGGGCCTTGAGATCGTCCCGCGTCGGCTTTGCGGCGGCAAGGCCGCGCAGGAGCGGGATGCGGTCGGGCGCGGCACGGCCGGCGAGATAGCCGATGAGCGGCCAGAAGGCATCGTCGATCCCATCGGGCAGATCGACATCGACAATCCGCCTGGGTTTGCGGTGTTCGTCGAGATAGACGCCGGACAGCGGCGCGCGGCCGGTGAGCGCGATGCAGAGGTCGAGGAAATCGGGGTGCTTTGCCGTGCGGGCGCCGAGCACGGTGTTGGCGAAGATCACCGCATTGGATTCGGCCCAGGCGATGGCTTCGCCGGCCTTCGGCGCGCTGTCGAGCAGGTAGGGCGAACAGGTAAAGGTTGGGCGACAGCCCATGCGGACATAGGCATCGGCGAGGCGAGCGGCAGGGTCGCCGAAGGACGGCGGCACGCCCTGGGCCTGCCAGTTGGCACGGTCGACGGAGATGGCGTTCATCGTGGTCGGCACGCGGACCGTCGCACCCATCTCGGCCATCTTTTCCGCAAAGGTAAGATTGGCGGGGCTGGCATAGATGCAGCCGTCGATATGGCCCTGCACGACATCGACGAGTTTCAGGGCACCCTGCTGGGCCGCCATGGCGGTGGTGATGCGCATGGCGAGCGCAACGGCGATGCCGTCGCGGCCCTCAAGCATGGCGCGATCGTCTTCCGTAAGGTCGAGCGCGGCGGTGGCGGGCGGAGCGACGGGGATGGTGAGACCGTCGGCCTCGATCATGGTTTCACCGATCCGGGCGCTCTTGGCACGACAGAGTGCCTCAAAGGCCGCTGGGGAGAGGCGCAGGACCGGCAGGGATTTGCCGAACATTTCCGCAGCGATCAGCGCGCCAAGGGTCAGAACGTCCTCCGCCTCGCTGAAGACGAGGGCTGCGGGGGCACGGCCTGTGAGGGCGAGATCGAGCAGCACGCCGGAGCCGGTGCACGAGCCGCGGCTCGACGGCATCATCAGGATGCCGCCGGTGATCGTCACGCCATGCAGCGGGTGGTGCACGTCGATGACGCTTCCGGTGGCGGGATCGACACCGCCCCAGAAGCTCAAGGCCTCGCCGGTTGCGATGACCGGACCGGAGGCGGTGCCGGAAAGGATGCTGCGGGCAGAAAGGTCGGCCATGGGACGGTTCCTCTATTGCTGGGGCTACTCCATCAAAGCGACGATGCAGCGCTACCGGAAACCCGGAGAATGCAGCCTGCCCGCGCCCCGAGGAGCGCGGGCGTGGCCTAGAAGCGCTGCGGCGAAAAGGACACGATGTCGATCGCCGGCGGATGGCCGGCCACGAGATCGGCGACGAGCCGCGCCGTGCCGGCGGACTGGGTGAGACCGAGATGGCCGTGGCCGAAGGCATAGACGACATTGGGGGTGGCGCGGGCGCGGCCGATGGCGGGCAGGCTGTCGGGCAGCGAAGGGCGGAAACCCATCCACTGCACGCCGCCCGCCGGCTTCAGGCCGGGCAGGAAGGCTTTTGCCTTCTCCAGCATCGCCTCGGACCTGCGGAAATTCGGCGGCAACTTCAGCCCGCCGAGCTCCACCGCACCCCCGACGCGGATGCCGGTCGATAGCCGGGTAACGACAAAGCCATGGCCACCGAAGGTGACCTGTGTCTTGAGGTCGAAGGCGTCGGCTGGCAGGGTCGTGTTGTAGCCGCGTTCGGTTTCGAGCGGGATGGCTTCGCCAAGCGTACGGGCGACCTGGTGCGAGAAGGCGCCGGCCGCGAGCACGACCTTTTCCACCCGGCGCGTGCGGCCGTCCGTCGTCGTGATCTCGACACCGCCTTCGACGGGCCTGAGGCCGGACACCTCGGCCCGCTCGATCCTGCCGCCCCTGGCACAAAAATGATCGGCAAGCGCCAGCGTATAGAGCTTCGGGTCGGCGATGGAATACCAGCCGGGCGTGAAGGTGCCGTGCGTGAAGCGCGGTGCGAGGCCGGGTTGGATCGCGGCCATCTCGGCCGCGTTCATGTGGCGGAACTCGATGCCGTGCGCCTCGCGCGCCTTCCAGCCGGGCAGCGATGCATTGAGTTCGGCCTGGCTTTCATAGACTTGGAGGTTGCCCTCCTTGCGCAGCATGGGAAGCGTGCCGGTCTCGGCGAGGAAGGGTTCCAGCTCGGCCCTCGAAAGGTCCATCAGCGCAGTCTGCGCGGTCGTGGAATGGGCGACGCGGCCTGCCGAGCAGGCGCGCCAGAAGCGGAACATCCAGGGCGCGATCTGCAGCGCGTAGGACGGCGGCACGCTGAGCGGCCCGAGCGGGTCGAGCAGCCATTTCGGCGCTTTCTTCAGGATGCCGGGCGAGGCCAGCGGCAGGATGTCGGTGAAGGCGAAGGCGCCGGCATTGCCCGCAGAGGCGCCGGCGGCGGGGGCTTCACGCTCGATGACGGTAACGGCAAGGCCACGGGCCTGGGCGGCAATCGCCGCGGAAAGGCCGACCACGCCGGCGCCGATGACGACGACGCCGGGTTCGATTCCAATCTGCATCATGGCCTCAGTGCGTCGCGGCGAGGAAGGTCTTGAGGTCGGCATCCTTCGGGGCGCCGAACAGCTCTTCCGGCGGCGCGATTTCGGCCATCACACCCTTGTGGAAGAAGGCGACGCGATCGGAGACCTCGCGGGCGAACTTCATTTCGTGCGTGACGCAGATCATCGTCATGCCCTCGGAGGCGAGCATGCGCAGCGTGTCGAGCACTTCGCCGACGAGCTGCGGGTCGAGTGCCGAGGTCACCTCGTCGAACAGCATGTAGGCCGGCGACATGGCAAGCGCGCGGGCGATCGCCATGCGCTGCTGCTGGCCGCCCGACATGCGGCTCGGATAGACCTTCAGCTTGTCGCCGAGGCCGACATGGGTGAGCTGCTTGACGGCCATGGCCTCGGCCTCGGCCTTGGACTGGCCGAGCACCTTGACCGGCGCCAGCATGACGTTTTCGAGCACGGTGAGGTGCGGGAAGGCGTTGAACTGCTGGAAGACGATGCCCAGCTTGCGGCGCAGCTTGTTGAGATCCGTGCCCTTGGCATGCACGTCCGTGCCGTCGACGACGATGCGGCCGCCGTCGATGGTCTCAAGGCCGTTGATGCAGGTGAGCAGCGTGGATTTTCCCGAGCCCGAGCCGCCGATGATGGTCAGGACCTCGCCCTTCTGGACGGTCAGGTTGATCCCCTTCAGGACTTCCAGCGAGCCGAAGGATTTGCGGACGTTTTCGATCTCAATCATTGGACCACCGTCTTTCGAGATAACCGCCGAGCCGGGCGATGGGGAAGCTGATGATGAAGTAGATGGCGCCGCAGATGAGCAAGATGAACAGCGGCTCCTGCAGGCGCGTGACGAGGATCTGCGAGGCGCGCAGAAGCTCGATGAGGCCGAGCCAGAGCACGAGGGCCGAATCCTTCATGACGCCGAGCGTCAGGCCGATCCAGGCGGGCAGCGAGACGCGGGTGGCGAGCGGGGCGACGATGTAGCGCATGTCCTGCCACCAGGTCATGCCGAGCGACCGCGCCGCGCGGCGCGTGGTGGCCGGTACGGAGGAAATGCCGCCGCGCACGATCTCGGTGCAATAGGCCGCCGTATAGAGCGACAGCACAACGCAGGAGGTGGTGAAGGGCGCCCAGCCGAGCTTCATGATCGATTGCAGCGCATTGCCGAGCACGAGCTGGATGAGCAGCGGAACGGAACGGAAGATATCGAGCACGAAGGTGAGCGGCATCGACCAATAGGGACCGGCCTGGTTGCGGATGACGCCGCACAGGATGCCGAGAACCGTGCCGGCAAGGACGGAGACGGCGGTGACGGCAAGCGTCATGGCCGCGCCCTTGGCGAGGAAGCCGAGATCAGCGAGGGTGAGAGCGGTGTCGAACATGGTGTTTCCCCCTCTCAGTAGCGGAACATGCGCGCGGCAGCGAGGCGTGCTGCCAGCGTCACAGCCTTGGCGATCAGGTAGTAGATGACCGCGGCAAGGGCGAAGAATTCGAATGTGCGGAAGGAGACCGCGTTCAGCGCCTGGGTGATGCCGGCCAGATCCGTGTTCATGCCGACGGTGACGCCGAGCGAGGTCATCAGGATCGCCCAGACCATCTGGTTTGTGGCGGGCAGGAAAGCGATGCGCAGCATCTGCGGCATGACGATATAGCGGAAGGCCTGCAGCGGCGTCATGCCGAGCGAGCGGCCGGCGCGGGTCTGCGTCTCCGGGATCGCCTTCAGGGCGCCGCGGAAGTTTTCCGCGAGATAACCGGCATTGTTGAAGGCGATGCCGACGAGCAGCGCCGTATAGGGGCTGAGGTGGATGCCGAAGCTGCCGAGGCCGAAATGCGCCATGTAGATCTGGAAGAGGGCTGGCGTGTTGCGCGCGATCTCGACCCAGGCCGTGGCGAAGCCGCTGAGAATGCGATTGCCGGACAGCCGGAAGAGCGTCAGTGCCAAAGCGACCACGAGGCCGATGGCCATGGAGAGAAGCGCGATCTGAAGCGTGACCAGCGCGCCGTCCAGCATCTGGGGCAACGCCTTCAGCGCCTGGTTCCAATGGAAAGTGTAACTGAACATTGCCGTCTCACCCTTCGGAAACGATGAACGGCGCGGGACGCATGTCCCGCGCCGCCAGGGAAGCGGCAGATTAGCGATAAACGCCGTTCACGGACAGGTCCGGCACGTCGCCGCCGACCCACTTTTCGTAGAGTTCGTTGTAGCGGCCGGTGCGAACCTGCTGGTTGACGAAGAGGTTCAGGTAATTGATCAGGCCATATTCTTCGCGGTTGGTGAAGAGCGCGACATAGTCGATGTCATAGGGCGCCTTGCCGACGACGGAGATGCCGGCGAACTTGCCGCTCTTGACGTTGGACTGGGCGACCGTCGAGGTGGAGACCGTGGCGTCGATCTGGCCCTGGCTCAGTGCCAGGAAGACGTCGGCCTGGGTCTGGTACGGGCGGAATTCACCGGCGCCCCATTCCTTGACCGACTTTTCGAGCGCGATGGCCTCGAACGTGCCGGCGGTAGCGCCGACCGTTTTGCCCTTCATGTCCTCGAAGGACTTGACGCCCGACTTGTCATTGGCCGTGACGGCCATTTCGAAGGCGAAGTAGGGGATCGACATGCCGACAGTCTTGGCGCGCTCCAGCGTGTCGGAGGTCGAGGCGACGCCGACGTCGACGCGGCCGGACATCAGGGCCGGGATGCGCTCCGGGAAGGGCGTTTCAACGATCTCGGCGGTGACACCGAGGGCCTTGGCCAGATCGTTGCAATAGTCGACGTCGAAACCGATCGGGTTGTTGCTCTCGTCGCGCGCGCCCATCGGCGGGAAGTCGAGAACGACGGCGCAGCGCAGCGTGCCGGACGAGATGATGTCGTCCAGCTTGTCGGCCTTGGCCGGGCTGGTCAGAGCGGTGGCGGCCACGAGGCCGAAGGCGAGGACCGAGGTCTTCTTCATAACTCTCTCCCTGGGTTGGTCTGTCGATTCACGCGGCGAAGGTCCGTCCTGCGCCAGAACTGTAAACCGCCACTAAAATACAACTAATATACAAAAAGTATATACCCGGAAGGAGAAAATATGCGGGCCGGGCTTCCCTCACGGAAAACCCGGCCCACAGGACGCATACGCTATTGAATCAGTTGATAAAATCTTCCGGCAGAAGACCTTCCGGCATGTTCTGGTAGGAGACCGGGCGCAGGAATCGGCGGATTGCCATCGTGCCGACGCTGGTGGCACCGAAATTCGTGGAGGCCGGATACGGGCCGCCATGCACCATGGAATCCACCACCTCGACGCCCGTCGGGAAGCCGTTGACGAGCACGCGACCAGCCTTGCGCTCGAGCGCCGGGCGCAGGCGCTTTGCGTCTGCAAGATCGCCGTCATCCATGTGGATGGTCGCCGTCAGCTGGCCTTCGAAATTGCGGGCGAGCTTTTCCATCTCGTCGACCGAAGAGACGCGCACGACGAGGCCGAGCGGACCGAAGACTTCTTCCGACAGAGCATGGTCGGCGAGGAACTGTTCGCCCGAGATTTCGAAGAGGTTCGGCAGCACCGTGCGGCCGGTGGATGCGGTCGTCAACAGCGGCTTGACGGTGTTGCGGCTTTCAAAGCGCGCCTGACCGTCCTGATAGGCCTTGGCGATGCCGTCGGTCAGCATGGTCTGCGGAGCGACCTTGCCGAGGGCCTCCACGGCGGCTGCCGTGAAGCGATCGGCATCTGCGCCGTCCTGGACGATGGCAATGCCCGGATTGGTGCAAAACTGGCCGGCGCCCATGGTGAGCGAACCCGCCCACCCCTGGCCGAGGCCTTCCGCCCGGGCCTTCATGGCCTCCGGGAGCAGGAACATCGGGTTGACCGAGCCGAGTTCACCGAAGAACGGGATCGGCTCCGGGCGCGCGGCGCACAGGTTAAAGAGGGCGCGGCCGCCGGCGAGCGAACCGGTGAAGCCGACAGCCTTGATCAGCGGATGCTGTACCAGAGCCTCGCCGACCTGGCGGTTGCCGCCCTGGATGAGCGAGAAGACGCCCGGATGCACACCGGTCTTGCGGATGGCGGCCTCAATCGCCTCGGCGATGATCTCGCCCGTACCCGGATGGGCGGAATGCCCCTTGACGACAACGGGGCAACCGGCGGCCAGCGCGGCCGCCGTGTCGCCGCCGGCCGTGGAGAAGGCGAGCGGGAAGTTGGAGGCACCGAAGACGGCAACCGGGCCGATCGGCCGCTGGATCAGGCGGATCTCCGGGCGCGGCGCCGGCTGGCGATCGGGAAGAGCCGCATCGAAGCGGCGGTCGAGATAGTCGCCCTTCTCGATATGGTCGGCGAAGAGGCGGAGCTGGCCGGTGGTGCGGCCGCGCTCGCCCTGAAGGCGGGCGACCGGCAGGCCGGTTTCCTGCGTGCCGATCTCGGTGATGGCCTCTGCACGCGCCTCGATCTCGTCGGCGATGGCGCGCAGGAACGCGGCCCGCTCGGCGCGCGAGGAGTAGCCGTAGCTGAGGAAGGCCACTTCCGCGGCTTCCGCGGCCTTGTTCACCAGCTCCACCGTGCCGACGGCGAAATCATGCGCCGGGCCATGGGCGGGCGAGGAGGTGAAGGCGCCGTTTCCGTCAAGCCATTGCCCGGCGACGAGATGTTTACCGTTGGGGGTGAAAGCCATTAGACGTACCTTTCTCACGGGAAGAGGGATTCGCCCCCGACATAGACTCTTGCGGGGTGAATTGCACTTGTCGAAATCTTGTATACTCTATGTATGCAAATGATCAATCGCCAACCTGACCCGGTCGGCAAAAGTGGAAGAGACCAGAGATGACGCAGACCTCCACCCTGACGATTGCCGCCCTTCACGAACGGGTAGAAGCGATCTTCCGCAAGGCCGGCCTCAACGCCGTGCAGGCCGGCGCGCTTGCCCGCGTCATCGTCGCCGGGGAGCGGGATGCCTGCAAGTCGCACGGCATCTACCGGATCGAGGGTGCACTGCGCACCGTCAAGGCCGGCAAGGTGAAGCCGGACGCCGTGCCGGTGCTGGACGCCAACGAGGGCTCGGCGATCGTCAAGGTCAATGCCAGCGGCGGCTTCGCCAACCCGGCCTTCGAACTCGGCGTGCCGGTACTTGCCGAGCGCGCCCGCAAGCTCGGGATTGCCGCGCTCGTCATCAACGACTGCACGCATTTCTCCGCCCTCTGGCCGGAGGTCGAGGCTGTCACCAATGAAGGGCTTGCTGGCCTCGTCATGTGCCCGAGCTATGCCACCGTCGCGCCTACCGGCGGCAACAAGCCGCTGCTCGGCACCAATCCCTTCGCCTTCGGCTGGCCGCGCAAGGGCGATGCGCCCTATGTCTTCGACTTCGCCACCTCGGTCGCCGCCCGCGGCGAGATCGAGCTGCACCGCCGCGCCGGCAAACAGCTGCCCGAAGGCTGGGCGATCGACGCAGACGGCAACCCGACCACCGATCCGGAAGCCGCGCTCGCCGGCGCCATGCTGCCCTTCGGCGGCCACAAGGGGTCGGCCATCGGCACGATGATCGAACTGCTCGCCGGCATCATGATTGGCGACCTCACGAGCCCTGAGGTTCTCGACTATCTCGGTACCACGACGCTTGCTCCCTTCCACGGCGAGCTGATCATCGCCATGTCGCCGGAAGCCTTCTCCGCCGGTCGCCCTGGCGATCCCTTCGCCCGCGCCGAAGTGCTGTTCGAGGCCATCGTCGGCCAGGGTGCCCGCCTGCCCTCGCAGCGCCGCTTCGTGGCGCGCAGGACGTCCGAAACGGACGGCGTCACGCTCACGGCTGCCGAACTGGAACAGCTCGACCGCCTGCTGGAAAAGGGCCTCGACGCCATCGCATAAGGGGTTCAGCCCCGCCGCCGCGGCAAGACATTGCCGCGGCTTCAGCCCTTCTGCAGGGCGAGATGGGCACCGAGGCCGATGAGGATCGTCCCGCCTGCCCGGCGCACCAGCGCCTGCACCCCGCTCGACCGCTTCAGCCGCGCCAGGATGACATCAGCCAGGAGCACGGTGACGATATCGGCGAAGGTGAAGATGAGGTTCACCATCGTTCCGAGAATGGCAAGCTGTACCCAGACCGGCAGGCTGGCGCCGCTGTCGACGAACTGCGGCAGGAAGGCGAGGAAGAAGATCGCCGTCTTGGGATTGGGGTCCGGACTCACTAGCCGCCTTAATGCATAGCACCGGACGTTTTGGCGACGAGAGGCAGGCTTTTGCTGGCTGCGCGACACCGCAGGCAAGT